>NZ_JAMPOG010000004.1:0-371367 GCF_028480065.1 Providencia sp. PROV189 | reverse complement strand
AGCACGTCATACTGTAATCCTTTTACCTCCACTGTCACCACTAACCCCATTGATGGCTCTTTCTCACCAATCCTGTGCCAGCGAACTGCATATTGGTAGCAAATATATTGAGTAGAGATAAAGGAATGACTCACCATTAGACATTATTTTAATGTTTGATACCATTTTATATGGAATGACTGGTATTTATTTTTTATGGATAGCAATCTGTATCTAAATAACATAATGGTTTAGATCGCTTTATCATACAGAGTACTCGATATCAATTTTATCTACTTATAGGTAAATAACTAGCAAAAATAAAAAAACTTTCTGGTATTGATAGAGGGAATGGATGATGTTGATTACCTACATTTTAGGTATTTTTACAGTTCAAATATTCAGATTTATAGAGGTATAGGTTATGGGTAGTCAATACATGGAAAATATCATCCTCACCAATGATGAAAGAGAGCTTTTTGGCTTGGAATTGATATCCGCTAAATGGGATAGAGTTGAAATCAAAAAAGGGATGGTTGTTTATTTTGATGGTGATGCTATCTGTAAAATTATCTATAACTATGAGCATAGTGGTGAGGGTTTTATCAATACCCTATATATTGAAGAAGATAATTTGATTAAAACGAGAAATAGAGAGTTTGTTTTGCCTAGAACAGCAAAAGGCAAAGAGAAAAAATTAAATTATACATCGATTAATGGAATGAAAAGTACGGGTTGTCGTTTTAGTTTAACTTTAAGCACTTCAGGAATTGGTGCGACGTTAAATGTGACGAATAGCCAAAATAGCCTTCGTTTACCTATTCCATTTCCTCAGCAAATTGGAACTGTTGATGCGTTTCGCCAATGGTTAGCCACATTTGTGTCTTCAAGAGATGAACGTTATTTCTCTAAAGTGGAACGTATGAAAAATGCCCCACGAAAAAATGTTAAATATAAGAATGGCGATATTTTTTGTTATGAAATAGACCTAGAATATTATGGATTTGCTCTGATTATAGGTCAGATCACTAAGATAAAAAAAGCAGGCGTGCTGAAGCAAGAGCATATTTGGAATGATCTCATGACGGTTCCCTTAATTGTTCGAACGTATCAGTTCAAAAGCCAAGAAAAAAATATGCCTATTGAAGAAATTATACAGCACAGCTTATCGGATTCATTTTTCATGATGGATGACCATGTTATGAGAGGTGTATACGAGATTATTGGAAATAAACTTTTAACTGCCGATGATATTGATTTTCCCATTCAAGCGGGAAGATCACTATCTAATGACTCTTTTACTCGATTATGTTGGGGAGTTGGAATAAAAAGCCATCCAAATGAACACGCATCAATGCTACCTAGTGGTATTCAAGATATGGAATTGTTGAGACATGGTGTTAATTTTGGTGTCAGTTTTTCAGAAATAAAAACAGTAGAAAGTCGTAAAACACCGTTGGAAAAACTGGCTTTTGCTCATTTTGGTATATCTGAAGATATAACATTTGATGATTTTAATCGGCAATTCGGCGGTATGACTCGTGAAGAATACGCGCTATATGCGAATAAAAAGTAGGGAGCAAATAAATTTGCTAAATCATTACTGGTTCTTATTTTAAACTTTGATATAAACTATACCCAGCAACGGCTCCAGCGACATCATAAGCAAAGTCATGCCAGCTCCATCCCGTACCATTAGGTCGACTGTCATACAGCTCTTTTGCCGCTCCTAGGGTAATGGAAAATAAAACGCCAAATTGCGCAGCATCTCGATGTTGCCAATTTTGCCTATCAGCATAAGCATTGCCGGCCATCGCCATTGCGGCTGAAAAAGCAAAATGCTGTGCCTTATCCTTACCTTGCCAATTATCATTTGCCCAGTGAGCCCCTGAACAGCCTGTTATCGTAAAAATTAAGCCAACAAGTAAATAAGATAATAATGTTTTTAGCAGATTCATTTGTTTATCAACGGGTCTAATATAAAAAGCACCACTGTCGTGGCGCTTTTTATAGATACAAGATACGGATAAATTACAAAATACGACTGATTAAGCGGTCTACTCTAATTCGTCTTAAGCGGCGAATGAGTTTTTTCACTTTGATTGGATAGGTTTGGATACTATCTAATTCACGATAATGACTCACAATTTTTGTATGAGTGCGAATACAGTCAAGTTCATGCTGACGCTGCTCTTGCATCTCTTGATTTGGGTCGTGAATTAAAACCGCATTTTCAAGATCCAATCCCCACGCTCGTGGGTTAAGATTATTGCCTGTAATAAGTTGCCATTGGCTATCAACCCACATCCCTTTTAAGTGATAAGTATTATCACCATCTTTCCACAGACGAATTGTTAATTGCTTACTATCAACAAATTTTTGTAAGCGGCTAACAAACCGCCGTAGATTAATCTCATAGAGGTACGGCAAAGCCCCAATAATTTTAAATGGCTCTTCAGGGGGAATATAGAAATCATTAGCAGTTTTATCACCAATAATAATTTCCACCTGCTTACCTTCACGTAATAGTCGGCTAATAATCCTAACTAATACGGCTGGAAGATTGAAATAAGGGGTACAGATTGTGAGTTTATTTTGTGTTGAACTCATTAGATGGGTAATTGTTCGGTTTAGGTCATTTTTTTTGCCTAAACCAACTAGAGGCGTGACGGCTAATTCACCATTAGTTGCATTACCCTTAAATTGATATGAGCTTCCTCTAAGTGAAAGACGGAATTGTTTGATGATATTTTTGAATTCGGCGGTTTTGGGTCTGTTTGCCTTATTCAATAGCTGAATCGCATCCGATTTTAGTAAGGCATCATCAATATAAGTCTTCATTGATGTCGTTAATGCCTTATTTTTGATCAGCTGATACCGGTCGTAGCGATATCTTTCATGGCGCTGTAGATAGACATCATTAATACTAGCGCCACTGTACAATAAAGTATCATCAAAGATAAAACCTTTTAGATGCAAGACACCTAAGGCTTCCCGTGTATTCACAGGAATACCATAAATAGGGATATCAATGTCCGGGTATTGTTGCGAAACATCATAGTACCAGTCTGCATTCGTTGAATTAGCGGCTGCACCAATTCTTCCTCGTTGCGCACGGTGCCAATCAACAAGTATTTTAATCTCTAATGATGGATTCGCTTGCTTAGCGGCATACAGTGCATGAAGAATATCTTTACCTGCATCATCTTGCTCTAAATATAACGCAGTGATGTAGATGCAATGTTGAGCAATAGATATTTGTTCAAGTAGAGCATCACGAAAATCTTCTGTCTTATATAGCGTTTTAACATCAGCAATAGACTGAGCCAGTTTAGGTAAACTCGCTAAATATTGTTGATGTTTTGCTTGTTTTAATTTTGACAACATCACAGTGTAAATTTTCTCTTAATTAGTCTAATAGCAAATCGCTTGTATAAATATACTCTCAGGTATTGGTAAGCGAATGATCTGTCGATGATAGCATACTTAGCCAAACCATTTAGAATAAATTAAAAACCTGTTTAATTGTTGTACAGGTTTATTTAGGCTATCGGGTTATAAATGTAATGTTAAGTTTACAACCCCATCTTCAAATTGAACGTCAATCTCGAAACCTAACTTTTTCGCTAGGCTGATCATATTACGGTTTTCGGGCATCGTGATTGCTGTCAATTTTTTTATACCATGTGAACGGGTATAGCTCAGTAATTTAGTCATTAATTGATAGCCAAGAGTTAGCCCTTTCATATCCGATCTGACGAGAACCGCAAATTCTGCCTCTTGGTTATCAGGATCTGCCATTGCGCGAGTCACCCCTATAATTTCAGGGTTTGAATCAGGATCCCTAACAGCCACGAATGCCATTTCGCGGTCATAATCAATTTGCGTCATATTGGCGAGATCATCATGCGTAAACTCACTGATTTCACTAAAATAACGATAATAAAGATCCTCTTTAGTCACTTGCTCAATAAATGATTTTAATAGTGGTTCATCTTCCGGCAATATTGGTCTTAGCAAACAAGTGAGATCATCTTTGAGTGAGATAGTTTCTTCTAGTTCGCTTGGATAAGGGCGGATCGCTAACCTTGATTTTTGGTTCTCTTGCTCTGGAATTAATGTCATTGAGACATCAAGTAAAGTGAATTCATCTCCAGAGGCGAGTAACGGATGAATATCTAGTCGTGCAATATTTGGGCAATCAATAATTAGGTTTGAAACCCTCACCAGCAAACTCGCCAGCCCTGGGATATTGAGTGGTGCCAGTGCACTGCGCGCTTTGATTTTATAGCCTTTAATGGCTTGAATAACTAGGTATCGCGCTAGGGCCAAATTCAATGGTGGTAAAGCGACCGCAGCTTGGCTCTCTTGTTGCCATTCAATACCGCCTTCCCCTAGCATAATTAATGGGCCGAAGACGGGATCAAGTTCAACGGCAATACGCAACTCTTGGGCGCCAGCACGGTTCGCCATACTTTGCACCAGTAAACCTTCGATACGTGCATTGGGGAAATTGGTGGATACACGCTCCATAATGGCTTTAGCAGCATCTCCCACTTCTTTAGCATTACGTAAGTAGAGCATTACCCCTTGTACTTCTGATTTATGCACAATATCTGGTGAACGTAACTTTAATGCGACGGGGTAGCCAATTTTCTCTGCAATTTCAATTGCCTCATCACTAGAATGAGCTATCCAAGTTGGTAGGCTGTTTAAACCATAAGCCTGTAAAATAGGCTGAACTTCATGTGTGTCTAAGTGTAAGTTGTTATTTTGTAGAGCCTGTTGAATATATTCATGTGCTTGCTGAGTGTTGGCTGTGATACCAATTGGGAGCGCTGGCGTTTCTTTTAACTGTTTTTGGTTGCGTCGGTACTCGACCATATGCATGTATGCGGTTATCGCGCCTTCAGGTGTACGATATGTTGGTATCCCTGCTTCACTAAAGAGCCGACGTGAGGTTTGTGATGAGTATTCGCCACACCAGTTAGTTAGTATGGTTAACCACTTACCTCTTGGATGCTGCTTAATGGTTTTGATGACTTTTTCTGCCATTGTCTTGCTTTCTGTTATGGCACTAGGTGTATAGATCAATAACAGTGCATCATGGTCATGGCTATCGAGCATTTTGTTCAATACGTTAATATAGCGATCAACGGTGGCATCATCACCTAGGTCGATAGGATTTTGGGTTGAGAGGTCAAGGGGAAGGAGTGAACTAAGTTCATTTTCTGTTTCTTGACTTAAGGTAGCGAGCTTACCGTTTCGTTGCAGTAGCTCATCTAAAGCCATCGCCGCAGGGGCGGCGCCATTACTAATGATAGATAGGCGCTCCCCTCGTAGAGGCGTCATATAGCTTAGGGTTTCAACCGCAGAAAACATTTCATGAGTATCTTGTACTCGAAGCAGCCCTGCACGCTGGATGGCAGCATCGTATGCCGCATCAAGACTTGGTTTTTCACCGAGTAGTTGTTGAGCTTTTCGGGTACGACCGCTTTTTATTACTAGAATTGGCTTATTCCGTGATGCGCTACGTGAGGCGGAAAGAAAACGACGTGCATCGCTAATATTTTCAAGATAGAGCAAAATAGCACTCGTTTTACTGTCGCGAGCCAGATAATCCAGTAAATCATCAATATCGATATCAATGCTATCACCCAAGGCGATAAAGTAAGAAAAGCCAATATCTCGGTGACGCGCCCAATCCAGTACGGTATTAGAAACGGCAGCGGATTGAGAGATAAAGGCTAATTTCCCTTTTAGGATTGGGATCGGTGAAAAACTCGCATTAAGCCCTTGCCATGGAGCCAGTATACCGAGGCTATTTGGACCGAGTAGCCTTATTTGATATTGCTGGGCGATTTTCTTGAGTTCAGCGAATTGAATTGAAGGAGATGATAAAATAATAACCACATTACAGCCATATTCACCGAGCTGTTTTAAACATTCAGGGTTTTTCGAATGGTGAGTACAGATGACCGCAAGATCTGGTTTTAAAGGCAATTTATCGATGGATGGGTAAGCTAGCACGCCAAGAATAGAGCTTCGGTTAGGGTTGACAGGGAGAATAGGCCCCTTAAAACCATTAGTTAATAAGTTTTTCATCATTACCGAACCTGCACGATTCGGATTTTCAGAAGCACCAATCACAGCGATCGATTTTGGTCTAAATAACGATTCTAACTGACTCAGTAAACCCATGGCAGATAACCTTTTGCTTTAGTGAGCGAAAACACCGTTCAAAGAATATTGAGAAGCCAAGTAATACTATGCCGTATCTGATAATTAGTGCTAGTTTATCCTGTTTATTTAATGGAATTATCTAATGATGTTCACGTTTTAAACTGCTAACTATCCTAAAGTTGCATGACGTTCATCTTTGTAGATAAACAATCGCTTATTTTTTCTACTCACTTTGAGTTAGCTGCTTTTCTGCTTGGCGCATTTGTGCGAGTGGATGATGCGGCTTGCCTTCCAAGTATTTGTCTCTAAATAGGTTAAAATGGTTGAAGAGCTGTTTAGAAGCGGAAGTATCTCCTGCTAGCTCAAGGAGTGTTGCTGCAACTTCTGCTGTGCAGTGTTGATCCTCTTTTGAAGGGGTACGCAATAAATAATCTGTTCGTGCTTTTGTATTGATTGATAATACAGGGATCTGGTCAAGATAAGGGCTTTTACGGAACATTTTGCGTGCTTCTGGCCATGTACCGTCTAATAAAATAAATAATGCAGGTTTATCTGAAACGGTTGGCTGGTTGACTACCGTTCTTCCACTTTGAGCATAACTTTCAGGGAAAATAATATAAGGCTGCCGTGTTGGGTCTTGAATCGCAGCAAGGAGTTGTGGGTCTGGATCGGTTCTTGACCACTGGAAAGCCAGCGTATTCGGTAAAATATCTGCGATCAGTTTTCCTGTATTACTTGGTTTAAAGACCTCTCCCTCATACATGATTAAACAGAATTGGCTCTTAGCGTGGACTGGGACAATTTCTTGGCACAGGCATTGTGGAACGGGAAGTAGGCAATAATGACAGCGTTTAACGCGACACCCTCGTGCTTTAAAGGGTTTCGTTGAGGCGGTCAGGCGTTCTTGGCGTAATGTATAAACGGCATTTTTAGTCATGTTGGGTGCAGCTTTTGATATTGTACGGTTTTGATAAAACAAAGCGCGTATTGTACGTAAATCCGTTAAATGACGATAGAAGTATATTCGGCATCTTTTAGATGCAATAATAGCGTGAATCAGTGGCGTAGCTCGGCAACATCATGTAACCTTCGCGCCATAGCTTTGTAGGGGATAGCAATGAACGACTCGAATGATTTTAATGGTAAGAATGGTAAAGTAAAAGTGATGTATGTCCGTAGCGAAGGCCAAGATGATGGTCATAGCAAAGGCAAGCGTCAACAAGATAATAAGCGCACGAATGATAGAAGAGGTGGCGGCGGACGTCGCAATGAGCGTTCAGGTCGTTTTGATGATAGAAAAAGCCAACCACCTCGTGAGCACTCCGCTTGGCGCACCGTATCGAAGCCAAATAGTGATGAGTTAATCCATGATCATGGTGGGATTGCCGGTAAAAGCCAGATTGACCCTGAGCAATTGCGTAAACAGCGTTTAGAAGAAACGCGTATTTATGGTGAAAATGCGTGTCAGGCGATGTTTAAAAATCGCCCAGAAGCGATTGTTCGTGCATGGTTCCTACAATCAGTCACACCTCGTTTTCGTGATGCGCTAAAGTGGATGGCTGCTAACCGTAAAGCATACCATGTGGTTGATGATGAAGAATTAACGAAAGCATCTGGAACAGAGCACCACGGCGGCGTCTGTTTTCTGATTAAAAAACGCGGTGGTATGAGTGTGGAAACTTATCTGCAACAAGCACCCGCAAAAGATTGTGTTTTGGCGTTAGAAGATGTCGGTAATCCACATAACTTAGGTGGCATCATGCGTAGTTGTGCGCACTTTGGCGTGCAAGGTGTGATTTTACAAGATGCGGGCGTTGTGGAGTCTGGTGCTGCGATTCGAACGGCTGAAGGTGGCGCTGAACATATCAAAGCGATTGATGCTGATGGTCTGAGTAACACGTTAAGCCAATTCCGCCAAGCTGGTTATACGATTGTAACGACATCAAGCCATAAAGGTAGCCAAGATATTGCGAAGGCTAAGTTGCCAGCAAAAATGGTGTTAGTCTTAGGCCAAGAGCGTGATGGCTTGAGCGACAGCGTATGGAACGAGGGGGATATGAGCCTGTATATTGGTGGTACAGGTAAAGTTGAGAGCCTCAATGTTTCCGTTGCGACGGGGATTATGTTGGCACAATGGTGGCAACAGAATAAAGCTAACTAGTTATTTTAATTAATAAATAAAACTGCATATGAAAGGTGAAATTATCGCCAATTAATATGCAGTTTTTTTATTATTAGGCTCTAAGCAATGTGCGTACAACATTATTTGATGGAGAGATAGGAATGAAAATTCCGTCGTACTTAACCCATGATTTCCCCTCAATACAGGGTAACGGAGAATTGACCGAGGTTTATTTTGGCTCACAATCGACAGAGGATACGTTTGAAATTTGGTTCACGGGTGAGGTGATTTCTGTCGATGGGGAAACACACCCTTATATCATGGAAACTGATAGTCATCCCCTAATAATAATTGCTAAACACTCTGTATCAGGTCAAACATTCTTGCTGTTTGATGGCACAATTCATGGGGATGATGCGATGTTTTGTGATCAACCTTATGATGAGCCTCTTGAGCAGTTATCACCAATAAAATATGACTTTCCCCCAGCGATTTTGAAGCTCTCCTTTTTTTATAATATTGATTATGAAGATGAAAAAGAGAGCTATGAGTTTGATGCGATGGGAAATGTTATGCTATTGAATGGGCTGAGTATGCCATGGGAGCAAGTCAAATGTGACGGTTTTGATGCCTTTGCACTTTCTGTGATTGATACGCAAGGTATAGAGCATGAAATTGTGAATTTAGAACTCGCTTAATAATTCAGTGAGATAATTTAGTTCATGGTCTAAAAACTCTTCTTTAGGGTAATTGCAGGAAAATGCTTCCAATATATGATTGATAAAAGATTTGATATCTAAACGCGTGAGAGGCGTGGGCTTGCTGATAATTTTATAAGCAGCTGAAATCTCATTTAAACTTAGACAATATTCATAGTAGCCTACCTGAATGGCGTCGCTAATTTGTTGGGGTAAAGTAGTAAAATCGAGATCATCTTCTTCAAGTTTTAGCTGCATATAAGTGAAAACATCTTCAAGAATATCAAAGGAATGTTCTTCTTGATAGCGATTAACATAGGTAATAAGTTTACGGCGATATTGCTCTGCTTCTCCTTCGCTGATTGAGTTAATTAGGGCAAGTAACTCGCTATTTTCAATCCATGATTTCAACATTTTTTTCCTCGTTATAGTGTATAAATACTGTCATGTTGGTGAATAAAATAAGGTCTCATATTGAATCTATGAGACCTTATTAATTAGAGTTTAGTGTGCTCCGCCACCTTTAGAGCCTGCGCCAAAAGGTGGTTTGGCGAACCAAACAATGACCATGAGCAAAATAAAGATCCCTGCAGATAACCAGAAAATTTCATTTGCAGATAAGATCAGCCCTTGGTCGGTAATTGTTTTCGCTAAATAGGCGGCACTTTGCTGCTCATTCATACCAATTTGGGCTAATTCACTGTACATATGTTGAGAATTTGGATTGTACGGGTTAATAAACTCCGTCAGATTCTCATGGTGCATCGCTTCGCGTTGTGTCCACATTGTGGTTGTAATGGATGTACCAATCGCACCCGCTAATGTCCGTGTGAAGTTAGATAAACTTGATGCTGAGGCCATTTTTTCAGGAGGAAGCCCTGATAAAGTAATGGTCGTCAATGGCATAAAGAAACAGGCAATCGCTAGCCCCTGCACAAATTGTGGCCATGCCGCGGCGGCAAATCCCATATCCGGCTCAAATGTATAAGCACGCCAATAGTAACAAACAGCATAAACAATAAAGCTAAAGGTTACGATATAACGCATATCAATGCGATTACCGAAACGTCCAATAATTGGTGTGATCAACAAGGGCAATAAGCCTACTGGGGCGGAAGCAAGACCCGCCCAGGTTGCTGTATAACCATAAACTTCCTGTAGGAGTTGGGGAAGTAGTACGATTGTTCCGAAGTAGAGCATATATGCAAGACTAAGCGATAAACAACCGATGGTGAAGTTGCGCTCCTTAAATAACGAAAGATCAATGACAGGGTGATCGTCAGTGAGTTCCCAAACAATTAAGAACGATATCGCAACAACAGCAATGACGGTCAGCACAATAATTTCAGTGGAATTAAACCAATCTAGCTCTTTCCCTTGGTCTAGCATGATTTGCAGGGCACCAATACCGATAACTAGCAGTACTAGCCCGATAGTATCAATGGGTTGAATAGAAATTTTGGTTTCACGCCCTTTTAGTGTCTGCATAATGGCAAAGATAATTGCGATACTAAATGGAACGTTGATAAAGAATATCCAACCCCAATGATAATTATCACTGATGTAGCCACCCAATATTGGCCCACAAATTGGCGCGATAACGATGGTCATTGACCAAAGCGCCAAGGCCATATTCCGTTTGGCAGGGGGGTAGTTATTGAGCAATAAACTTTGGGATAGGGGAATTAATGGCCCCGCAACCAGCCCTTGTAACACACGGAATAAAATCAGCATTTCAAGGCTGCCAGAGATACCACATAACCATGAAGTTAGTGCAAATAGGCCTGTCGACCATAAAAATAGCCTAACTTCACCAATCCTGCGGGCTAACCATCCAGTAATAGGAATTGAAATCGCATTTGCCACACCAAAAGAGGTAATTACCCACGTTCCCTGCGAGTTAGAGGCGCCAAGATTACCTGCAATCGTTGGAATGGCAACGTTAGCAATTGTTGAATCAAGTACTTGCATAAATGTGGCCAATGACAGAGCAATGGTCATCCACGCGAGTTTTGATCCTGTTAACGGTGTATTTGTCACAATTACACCTCGGATTATTTGTTGCCTGAGTTATTGTTAATAATCTCAGTAACTATTTTGTCTGCAGGAGACATATCTATGGCAAGTGCAGAGGTGTGATATGCAGGCGCTTCACGCATACCTTTTGATAGCACTTTGCCATCTTTATTAAGCGTGTCTACCGTCACTTCTGTCGATAAGCCAATACGTAATGGATATTGCTCCAATTGAGCCGGGTCTAATACGATACGGACGGGTAAGCGTTGAACTACTTTGATCCAATTCCCTGTAGCGTTTTGAGCAGGCAGTAATGAAAATGCGCTACCTGTTCCCATATCTAACCCTGCTACGGTGCCATTGAAAACAATATTTTTACCATAAAAATCAGTCGTTACTTTAACGGGCTGTCCAATGCGCATATCGGCAAGTTGGGTTTCTTTGAAATTGGCATCAATCCACATACCTTCAGAAGGAACGATAGCCATCAACGGTGTTGAAGTCGTAATTTGTGAGCCGACTTGTACGCTACGGCGTGAGACATAACCATCCACAGGGCTGACAATTTTAGTTCTCTGCAATGCTAACCATGTGTTCCTAACTTCTGTTGCGGCAGCTTCGACAGCCGGCTGTTTTTCGAGTGGAGTATCTAGAATGATCGCTTTGTTTGCATTGAGTTGCTCAATAGCCACTTCGAGCGCTGCTTTAGCGCTGACAACGGCTTCGCGAGCGTGTTGCAGTTCTTCTTTCCCGATTAGGTTACTGCTGCCAAGGACTTCACGGCGTTTTAAATCGTTTTGTAGACTAATTAGCTCAGAGCGCTTCATATCAATATTCGCTTGATATTGGCGGCTATTCACTATCTGCTGGTGGGTTTGACGAACGCTGTTTGCTAAAGTGGTTTTGGCTTTTTCTAATGCAAGTTGAGCATCTCGAGGGTCAAGCTCTACTAATACTGTACCGCTTTTGACGAAATCGGTGTTATCGACATTCACCGTCATAACACTGCCAGAAATTTGAGATTGAATTTGAACTTGGTTACCTGCAACGTAAGCGTTATCAGTCGTTTCATAATGGCGTAAAACAAGGAACCAGTATATTGCCCAGCCAACGCCAATAGCAATAAAAAGGAATGTGAGAAACATTAAAGCATTTCTGCGTTTTCTTTTTTTATTTGGTTGTGGATTTTGGGTTGGTTGCATTTCCTCATGGGCACTCATTGGGTGTTTCTCCGCTCATCGGCATTTTAGATCACGAATGTTCCCAGCAGTTAACATTAACCACTGGAAACTAAGACAACAATTGAAATATTTGCTTGATGGGATATCGTAAGCACAAGTTAGAAAGGATAACGAAATCTTTCAGACAGAAAAGTCTTTTTTCGCCTTTTTGCTTATAAATGCCTCAAATACATTACCCACAAAAATACAATGGTTAATTATTTACTATAATCTTTAACAGTATCTAGCTTTATTAGCAACTTACGCATCAACTTATTCAGTTGTTGTTGTTCTTCAGCATCTAATACTGACCAAATATCTTTTAAGGCTGCATGCTGAGGAGGCAATAACCCTGCTAAAAATTCAGAGCCTTTTTCAGTTAGGTGAAGATGCAAACAACGACGGTCATTGTGACTTTCTTTACGTTCAATCCAACCATTTTTTTCCAGTTCATCGGCAATACGGGTTGCATTAGTGCGTGAGGATCCCAAAGCAGCGCTTAGCTCAGAAGGTTGAATACTGCGGGAATCTTTTGTATCTAGGATCATTAACGCCATAAACAGTGTTTCATTAATCCCTTGAGCTTTGAGCATATTATTACGAGACTCAAGGAGCTTGCCATGAACATGCATACAAAGGCGTGTTAGGAGGATCTCCTGATAGGGAATGGGATTGCTGTGTGAACTTTGCTGTGCGACGCGAGCATTAAGTAACTCTTCAGTCGGAGTAAATGAACTTTCCATTATTTAGATACCTTATTAGTTTCAGTTGGTAAGATTACAACTGTCATCAACCATCTAAATGGTATATCAAAAGCTAAAATTAGCAATTGTAGTTAATTGATACCATCAAATTTATTTTGATAATGATACATAATTCATAAATTTTATGAATGTAATTTGCTAAATTTAGTATAGCTTAATTATACTCTTCTGCCTTTTAAATTATTTACGTATAATAAAATCATCATTTTGCTTTATTTTTCATCATGATAATAACCGAGTAAAACAAAATAAAATCACGTAATTATACTGCTGCACTCTCCTTAGTGTCATGATTTCATGACATTTGTAAACCTTTCCTCTGTTACTTAGTATTGTTAGGTGACAACTAACATATTGATTACAATAACTACAAGAAATAGTAATTTATATAAATTACATTATAACTTTATAGAAAGGTATATTTTTTGTTTAACTGTGTCATTTGATGATTTTTGCCTATGTAATTATTGCAAAATAAAATCATTGGCAAAAATTTGTGATTATAAAGAGAGAACGCGGAGAATGAGATATTAAGTATAAATTAAGTATTTTTACCGATGCATTATATTTTCTGATAGATTTATGGCAGGGTTTATAAAGAGTGCCTAAAAAAAGACACTCCTTGCGAGTATATTTTATTCATCGGATGGGTATATGGTGGGGTCAAAGCGAATACCTATTGCCCAAATAATCAAACTGATCACACATAATATGCCGCCAGCGATGGCAACGCCTTCCCAACCTGCTTTTTCGTAAGCATAGCCAGATAATAAAGAGCCAAGTGCACCACCAATAAAATAGCTCGTCATATAGCCTGCGGTAATACGATTACGCGCATCAGGTAAAATACGGTATAGAGTACTTTGGTTAGTGACATGGACAGCTTGAATAGCCAGGTCAAGTATTAAGACGCCAATAATAAAAGCAATCAGTGAATCCTTTGCAAATCCAATTGGGATCCATGACAGAAGCAATAAAATTAAGCCGATGGTTGTCACTCGTTTTCCTTTACCTTTATCGACGAGATGACCAGCTTGGGAAGCCATGAATGCTCCGGCAGCACCAACTAAGCCAAAAAGGCCGATAGTTCCTTCTGAAAAACTAAAAGGTGGGCTGGCAAGTAGAAAAGCCATGGCAGTCCAAAGTAATGCGAAATTGGCGAAGGATAGGGCGCCCAATAGCGCACGAACGGCCAACACAGGGGTTCCAAAAAAGAGTCGACCTATTGAAAACAGCAACTGGAAGTAATTTAGGTTTGCTTTTTGATGATAACGAGGCAGTTTAATCGCAAGCACAATAATTAAGATAATAAGTAGGGCAAAAGCGACCCAATAAATGGTTCGCCATCCTCCTACCATAGCGACGGCGCCGGAAATTGTTCTAGCGAGTAAGATCCCTAATAGCAATCCACTCATGATGATACCGACAGATTTCCCTCTTTGATGAGGTTTTGCCAGCGAGGCTGCCATTGGGATGAGCACTTGAGCAACAACTGAAAATAGCCCTGTGAGTGCCGTTCCAACAAGAATTTGCCAGATATTATTTGAGAGCGCGGTGATAAGTAAGCCGATAGCTGACAAGGATGTCATTGTTAATATCAGGCCTTTACGCTCAAAGATATCACCTAGGGGAACTAAAAAAAGTAGACCTACTGCATAGCCTAATTGGGCGACAGTCACAATAAACCCCGCCATATTTGTGGTCAGGTTAAATTGAGTGGCGATAGTGTCTAGAAGGGGTTGCGCGTAGTAGTTACTAGCAACGACGAGGCCTGTTGCGATGGCCATTAATATGACTAAACCCGGAGTGAGTTCTGCTTGTGGTGCCTTATTCATTCAATATCTACTCATCATTCATAAGGCCTCTACTATAAAACAATTTTGAGTTATGAATGGGAACATTTTATCTATTAATAAAATAATTCTATAAGTTGGAGAGCGTGCAAAGAAGCCACCTAAAAAGGTGGCTTAGAAGACTCATCACTGGCAGATATTATTTTTCAGCAGCTTTGCGTGCTTGCTCTACCCAACCATCAAAAGTGGATTGATGGGCTTTGATCCACGCATCGGTGTGACGGCGAATATCCGATTGCGAAGCTTCTCCATTATGCATTCTCAAGTTTTGAGCGTTGATATCTGCAATAGGGAGTTTCATGATCTCGAATAACTTAGCTGCCGCAGGGTTCTTTTCGGCCCATTTTTTATTGGCGACGATATGCATTGTGTTTGGTGGGAAGCCGTAATTTTTACCGTTCGGTAATGCGGTGTCGGTTTTGTCACCATTTGGCATTGATGAGAACGGTACTTCTAACCAAACCACATCACGACCTGGTTTGAGCACATCACTGATCCAGTAAGGCGTCCATGTGTAGTACAGGATAGGTTTACCTTCTTTGTAACGAGTGATGGTGTCTGCCATCATAGCGGCGTAGTTGCCTTGATTGTGCTCAACGGTTTTTTCTAAACCATAAGCTTTTAGATGGTTGTTAATCGCCGCTTCACAGCCCCAGCCTGGGTTACAACCCGTTAGGTCTGCTTTACCATTACCATCGGTATCGAATAATTTGGCTATTTTTGGATCTTTTAACTGATCAATATTGGTGATTTTGTATTTTTCGGCGGTTTTCTTATCGATGAGATAACCTTGTGCCGCATTCACGACATAATCACCTTGGCGGTAAAAGACCTTATCACCCCCTGCCGCGTTATATTGTGCATCATGTAATGGCACCCAGCTTACCGCCAAATAGGTTGCATCCCCATTGGCAATGGAAGCATAAGCCACATTGTAGTCGACCTCTTTAATCGGCTCGACTTCATAACCGAGTTTCTCAAGGGCTTTTGCCACTAACAGCGTTTGGAACGTTTCTTCGCTGATGGTACTTTGTACCGGGGTGATTTTTACCCCTTTACCGGGAAGATCTTCTGCATGAGCAAATGGAACGGCAAGTAAGGCTGTCAGGGCAGTTGCCAATATCATTGGTTTTTTCATTATTGATACCTCTGTTTGTCGTTTGGGCTTGCCTTGGCAAGCGAAGAGCCGATTGTCGGCTCTATCGTGAATAGAAGAGCAAAAACTTAATGTGATTTTCGGCTAAATGGGCGCGTGATAAGGCCGATGGGGCCTTGTTGATACCAGCGAGTTGAGGCTTTACTACGCGAATTTTTGCCAAGTGACTGCGTTAATCGGTCAAGCACAATCGCGAGGATAACAATGCCCACACCACCGACGGACGCGAGTCCCATATCGAGACGACCGATACCACGTAATACCATTTGACCTAAGCCACCGACGGCAATCATGGAGGCGATAACGACCATGGAAAGTGCTAACATCAAGGTTTGGTTAACACCAGCCATAATGGTTGGCATCGCCAAAGGCAGTTGGACTTTAAAGAGTAGCTGACGAGGGCTGGCGCCGAAGGATTCTGCTGCTTCAATCAAGTCTGCGGGAACTTGTTTGATACCTAAAATAGTCAAACGGATAATAGGCGGTAGCGCAAAGATGATGGTGACGACAACACCGGGCACATTACCAATACCAAAAAGCATAACAATCGGTACTAAATATACGAATGCTGGTGTTGTTTGCATCGCATCAAGGATCGGCCTAACAATGCTGGCGGCTTTATCACTACGGGCTAGCCATATGCCGAGTGGTAAGCCAATAATTAAGCAAAAGAGTAACGAGGTTAGCACCAGAGAGAGTGTTACCATCGCTTCTGACCAAGCCCCGATAGCACCAATCACAATCATCGACACAAATGTTGCAATGCCCATGACACGGCCTGCCAGTTGCCATGCTATCAACGCAAATAAAATAATCGCAATCGGTGACGGTAGTGAGGTTAAAAGCTGCTCAAAGCCGCTAAGGATAAAATCAATAGGAATACGGATCCCCTGAAAAACAGGACGGAAATGCAACACGATCCAATCAATAGCCTGAGTGACCCAAGAGTCAAGTGGGATCAGAGTATGTTGAAAAGGATCCATAATATCAAAATGTTCTGTATTTATTCCCTCAGTGGGAGCCGCATCCAGCCAATCGCTTCCGCCTGTATCTGACGGTGTTGAAGTATCTGCTGTACTTCCCCACGGATCACTCTCTGTTGATGTTTGGCTTTCGGAACTTGTTGACCAAGGGTCGCTGCCTGAAGTGGTATCCGTCGCATTATTTTGTTGCGATGTCTCATCTGCTTGGGTTTCTGCCCACGGATCCTGATAGTCAGCTTTACGCTCATTCGTGTTATTGCTCATTAGAAGTCTCCTTATCCAGCGCCTGTAGTAGCATTCCCTTCGATATCACACCAAGATAGCGATTTTTTTCATTAATAACGGGAACGGCGCAGGGAGCTTGTGCAACGGTTGAGATGACCTCATTGAGTGGGGTTTCTCCCTGAATTGGTTCTATGCTAGAAATCACCGCTGATTCAATGCCTTGGTTGTTTTGTAGCGCTTTTTCGAGTGATTCAACAGATACGACACCTGCAAATGTGTGTCCTCGAGAGATGAGATAACCATAGTATCGGTCATCATCATTAAGCACTTTCAATGCGGAACGTGGGCCAAAACCAGGCGCAATATGCAATAGGGCATCGGCTCTTCGTCGCGCAATATCTTTGGCACTAAAGACCTGACTAATATCAACACCACGGAAGAAGGTTTTGACGTAATCATTCGCGGGATTATTGAGTATCTCATCGGGAGTGCCTATTTGCACAACGACACCACCTTGCATGATGGCAATTCGGTCTCCTATGCGCATGGCTTCATCAAGGTCGTGGGAGATAAACACAATGGTGCGTTGTTTATCACCTTGAAGAGAGAGCAACTCATCTTGCATTTCGGTTCGGATCAAGGGATCTAACGCAGAAAAGGCTTCATCCATTAACAAGATATCGGGATCATTTGCCAAGGCTCGTGCAAGACCAATACGCTGCCTCATACCGCCGGATAATTCATCAGGATAAGAGTAAGCCCATTTTTCAAGGTTAACTTGTCGAAGGGCATCCATTGCTTTTTGATGACGCAGCTCTTTTGAGATCCCCGAGAGTTCCATACCAAAAGCGGTGTTATCGAGAACATTCATATGTGGCATGAGCGCAAAGGATTGGAACACCATACTGATTTTTGTGCGTCTGACCTGACGTAGCGCTTTTTCTGAAATATTCGAGATATCTTCACCATCAATCAGCACTTGTCCGCTGGTGGGTTCAATTAGGCGATTGAGAAGCCGTACCAATGTTGATTTCCCAGATCCCGAAAGCCCCATCACAACAAAGATTTCACCCTCATTAATGGCTAAATTTGCATCTTGAACACCAACCGTTTGGCCTGTTTTTTCAAAGATATCATCTTTGCTCATTCCTGATTCTAAAAGTTTGAAGGCTTGATCAGGGTGTTCCCCAAAAATTTTATATAAATTTTTAACTTCTAATTTTATTGGCATACAGTAATTACCCATTTTTCAATTAATAAATTGTTCAAAGCACTTATCGAATGAAACTGGTCTTTTTATCAATTGGCCAAAAACTCGATTATCAGCTTTAGACTATTGGTTGAAAATATTTAGGGTAGATATTCCTATTTCGCTTAAGGTGAATTTAATAATTATGATTTGAATTCAACGGCTCCACTTAAAATTATTAGAAAAATAAACAAGCAATATAACCTAGCATAATAAATTGAGCTGACAACCCTTGGTTAAGGAGTATTAATCAAAAAAATAGCGAGTAAAAATAGAATACAAATTAGGAAAGTGTTGTTTTTATGGGATTCAACATTAAGGTGATTTATTTTCAAAATAAATAGGTTAACGTTTTGTTGTATATACATTTATTTTACTATTGTGCATTTGAAAACTAACCATAACAAATTAAAAAGAATAGAGATTATAACGGTTAGGTCAATTAGCAAATAAAATTGAAAATAATTTCAATATAAGGCCTTATTGATTAGTTATATTAATTAATTTTTAAGCGAAAATACTTATTCTTAAAAATTATTGCCTGATATGCATATTAAAAATGAATTATTTAACAGTAAAACATGTAAATTTCGAGTTGTCATGATGGTTTTTTATACTAAAAGATATCCCGCAAAATAAAGTTATTATTATTCAGCGGGATATGCTTATTTAGGATGTTTAAAACAATCGGTTAACTAAATTGATTGATTAAAAATCCCAATCATCATCTTCGGTGCTTACTGCTTTGCCAATGACATATGAAGATCCTGAACCCGAAAAGAAGTCATGATTCTCATTTGCATCCGGTGAAAGTGCCGATAATATTGCTGGGCTAACATCAGTAACCACATCGGGAAATAGGGCTTCATAACCTAAATTCATTAATGCCTTATTGGCATTATAATGAAGGAACTTTTTAACATCCTCTGTCCAACCAACAGTGTCATATAATTCTTGTGTATAATTCACTTCATTTTCATATAAATCAAAAAGTAAACTGAAAGTAAAATCTTTAATTTCCTTCTGTGTTTTTTCATCATATTTTAATAAGGATTTCTGAAATTTATAACCAATATAATAGCCGTGAATTGCCTCATCACGAATAATTAAACGAATGAGGTCAGCAGTATTGGTTAACTTGCCTCGACTGGACCAATACATAGGTAAATAGAATCCCGAATAAAATAAAAATGATTCTAAAAAAACACTTGCGACTTTTTTCTTTAATGGATGTGAATCACAGTAATAAGACATAATGATTTTTGCCTTATTTTGTAGCGCAGAATTTTCTTCACTCCAACGATAAGCATCATCAACATCGCTAGTTGAGCAAAGCGTTGAAAATATAGAACTATAAGAGCGAGCGTGTACTGCTTCCATAAAACTGATATTTGATAATACCGCTTCTTCATGTGGTGTAAGGGCATCGGACATGAGGCTCGGTGCGCCAACGGTATTTTGAATTGTGTCGAGCAGCGTTAACCCAGTAAAGACTCGGATAGTTAACTGTTGCTCGGCAGCCGTTAATGTATTCCATGAAGAGATATCGTTTGATAGAGGTATTTTCTCTGGTAACCAAAAGTTGGTGGTTAAGCGGTTCCAGACCTCCAAATCTTTATCATCTTCGATTCGATTCCAGTTGATCGCTTTAACTGGTGCAGATGAAATGTGCGTTGTCATACTGATTTTCCTTTTAAAGCGTACATGAAACACAACCGTCAATTTCTGTGCCTTCTAGGGCGGTTTGGCGAAGCCTAATGTAATACAAGGTTTTTATACCTTTACGCCACGCGTAGATCTGAGCGCGGTTGATATCGCGAGTTGTTGCATCGTCTTTGAAGAACAAGGTTAGAGATAGCCCTTGGTCGACATGTTGTGTGGCAACGGCATAGGTATCGATGATTTTTTCAGGGCCAATTTGATAAGCATCTTGATAATATTCAAGGTTATCATTATTCATAAATGGGGCAGGGTAGTAGACGCGACCTATTTTCCCCTCTTTACGGATCTCTATCCGGGCAACTATCGGGTGAATACTCGATGTTGAGTTATTGATATAAGATATTGAACCAGTAGGCGGAATTGCCTGTAAGTTTTGGTTATAAATACCGTGCTCCATCACTGATTGTTTCAATGATAGCCAATCCGCCTGAGTTGGAATTTCGATGCCCGAACGTCGGAATAATTCCTGAACGGTTTGTGTTTTTGGTAGCCAGCTTTGGTTGATATATTTATCAAAATAACGACCATTGGCATACTCAGAATGCTCGAAACCTTTAAAAGTGGCTTTGCGTTCAATTGCCAATTGATTTGAAGTTTTTAAAGCATGATAAGTGATGGTATAAAAATAGATATTAGTGAAATCAAGCGCTTCTTCTGAACCATAGTGGATACGCTCTCTTGCAAGATAGCCATGTAAGTTCATTTGCCCAAGCCCAATGGCGTGGGATTGATGGTTACCTTGTTCGATAGAAGGCACTGAGCGAATATGGCTCATATCGGAGACCGCCGTTAGCGCTCTGATCGCAATGGCAACGGATTGGGCAAAATCGGGAGCATCCATCATTTTGGCTATATTCATGGAGCCTAAGTTACAACTGATATCTTTCCCGACTTCGCGGTAACTTAAATCGTCTTCATAGAAGCTAGGGCGATTAACTTGCAGAATTTCTGAGCACAAGTTACTCATATTAATGCGTCCCGCTATTGGGTTCGCACGATTCGCCGTATCTTCAAATAAAATATAAGGATAACCAGACTCAAATTGGATTTCGGCGAGAGTTTGGAAGAATTCGCGTGCGTTGATTTTGTATTTTTTTATGGCCTTATTATTGACCATCTCATGATATTTTTCAGTCACGCTGATTTCTGACATGGGAACGCCATATTCACGTTCAATATCATAAGGTGAAAACAGATACATCTCTTTGTTTTCTTTCGCCAATTGGAAAGTAATATCAGGGATCACTACACCAAGTGATAATGTTTTAATGCGAATTTTTTCATCGGCATTTTCCCGCTTAGTATCCAGAAAACGCATGATGTCAGGGTGATGAGCATGCAGATAGACAGCGCCTGCACCTTGTCGTGCCCCTAATTGATTTGCGTAGGAAAAGGCATCCTCTAACATTTTCATGACCGGAACGACGCCAGAGGATTGGTTTTCGATCAGCTTGATCGGCGCGCCTTGTTCCCGCAGGTTGGTCATCAGAAAAGCAACACCACCACCACGTTTTGATAGCTGTAGCGCTGAATTGACGGAACGACCAATTGATTCCATGTTGTCTTCAATACGCAGTAAGAAGCAGGAAACCAGCTCTCCGCGTTGTTTTTTCCCACAGTTAAGGAAAGTAGGGGTGGCCGGTTGAAAGCGTCCACTGATAATTTCGTCGACTAAATAGCTAGCAAGTGCTTGATTACCTTGAGCGAGTGTTAGCGCAACCATGCAAACACGATCTTCATAGCGTTCAAGGTAACGTTTGCCATCAAAGGTTTTTAAGGTGTAGCTGGTGTAGTATTTGAATGCACCTAAAAAAGTTTGAAAACGGAATTTATGTGCATAGGCTTGCTTAAAAAGCTTCTTGATAAAGGCAAAATCATATTGTTCAATGACTTGTGGTTCATAATAATTTTCATTAACTAAGAAATCGAGCTTCTCTTTTAAGTCATGAAAAAAGACAGTATTTTGATTTACATGTTGGCGAAAATAGTGGTGAGCCGCTTCTTTATCTTTCTCAAACTGGATCTCGCCCGCACTGTTGTACAAATTCAACATGGCATTAAGTGCATGATAATCAACAGTGGTCTTGTTTTTGGTGTTTTCCATTGAATTAGCTCTAATTATGTCTTTGTTGCCAAAAGGCATTTAGTCCATCACGGACACGTTGCACATCGCGCTCCGTGCCTAATAATTCAAATCGATATAAGTAGGGAACTTGGCACTTTGTGGCGATGATATCGCCCGCAATCGCATAAGCTTCGCCAAAATTAGTGTTACCAGCGGCAATAACCCCACGAATTAATCGTCGATTTGATTCAATATTCAAAAAACGGATCACTTCTTTCGGAACTGCACCTCGGCTGCCACCTCCCCCATAGGTCGGAAGGAGCAGGACAAATGGTGTGGTGGCAATGATGCTGCTTTGTTGTTCACCGATAGGCAAACGTGTTGCTGGCAGCCCAACCTTTTCAACAAAACGGTGACAGTTGCCAGAACGGCTCGAAAAATAGATGAGTGATTCCGTTTGCATAATCCGCTCCTAAGCTGAAAGGCGGCTGATCATATCAGGGCGAAAGCCGGACCAATGCTCTTGATCAGCAACGACAACAGGAACTTGCTGGTAACCCAATTTGCGAACAAACTGTAGAGCTTCATCATCTTGAGTGAGGTCGATGACCTGATATGGAATGCTTTTACGTTCTAGGGCTTGGTAAGTGGCATGACATTGAACGCAGTCGGGTTTACTGTAAATCGTAATAATGGCCATATTAAGTACCTTTAGGTGTACTGAATACTATCAGTAGTGTGATGATTGGTATTTAAAGACTATATATAGATCTATTTTTTTTCAACCACACAATATATAGTGGTATGGAAATATTGAATGATAATTATTCTAATTAATGGCTAGGTAGTTATTTATATTGGAAAATTAAATTTTGAGGATTTGAATAGTTCTGTTATCAAGTCTGAGAAAAAATATTATTGCCAAGTAGAAATAATACAGTTTATAACTGTATATACGATCAGATAATCGCACTCTCTTAAGGGGATATTATGTATTGTCAATATTTGGCTGCACCGGAAAAATTTCCTAAACCGTGGGTACAAATCACGGCGGATGACGAGGGGGTAACCAGTATCTATTTTGTTGAGCAAAAGAGTTATCCAGAACAGAAAAATACGCATTCTGAGTTGTGTGTTAAACAACTGACAGAATATTTTAACCATCAACGTAAAGAATTCACGGTAAAGTTAAATCCACAAGGCACTGAATTTCAAAAGAAAGTATGGGGGCACCTTTGTAGTATTCCTTTTGGTGAGCGTTGGAGCTATAAGGATCTGGCTTTAAAACTCGGTTCTGTGAATTATTGCCGCGCGGTGGGGATGGCAAACTCACGTAATCCGATTTCGTTGATTGTTCCTTGCCATCGCGTATTAGGTCATGACGGTAAGCTGGTCGGCTATACCGGAGGGTTAGATATCAAGGATTGGTTATTAGCGCATGAAAAGGAATATGCTAATTAGTTCAGTGAGTTTAATATTATTATTGGGATTAATTACTATTATAAAGAATAATTCATGTTAAATGAGAAATTTATCCCAATAAATAATATTTTTTTATATATTTTGTCAATTTTCGTGATCTAGGTTGTAGACAAGTTACTTGTATATCTGTTGTACTGAACCTGACACTGATGGTGTGTCTATTTTTATTTAAAGGTAATAATTTGATGTCTAAAGTTAAAGGTAACGTTAAGTGGTTCAACGAGTCTAAAGGTTTCGGTTTTATCACTCCAGAAGATGGCAGCAAAGATGTGTTTGTTCACTTTTCTGCTATTGCGAGCGAAGGTTTCAAAACCCTAGCAGAAGGTCAGAAAGTTGAATTTGAAATCACTGAAGGTGCTAAAGGCCCATCTGCTGTAAACGTTGTCTCTCTGTAATTTAAACAAATAGAAACGAACAGCCTCTAAACTCGCCCCAGTTCATCTGGGGCGAGTTTTATTTGCCTCTTAGATTTTGGGGTCACAAATAAAAAAGCCTCGAATTTTCGAGGCTTGATAGACAGGGTGATAAACGTCGTGACTATTTAACTTCTTCGCCTTTGGCTTGTAGGTCTGCATGGTAAGATGAGCGTACGAACGGACCACAAGCCGCGTGGGTAAAGCCCATCGCCATAGCCTCTTCTTTCATTTCATCAAATTCAGCAGGGCTAACATAGCGCTTAACCGGAAGGTGATGGCGGCTTGGTTGGAGGTACTGACCAAGCGTTAGCATGGTAACGCCATGACGGCGCAAATCGCGCATTACTTCAATAATTTCTTCGTTAGTTTCACCTAAGCCAACCATCAAACCTGATTTGGTTGGGATGTCTGGATGCGCTTCTTTGAACCTTTCAAGTAGCTTTAATGACCAATCATAATTTGCGCCGGGACGTACTTGACGATAAAGACGCGGCACATTCTCAAGGTTATGGTTAAATACATCCGGTGGTGTTTCGGTCAAGATCTCTAAAGCACGATCCATTCTGCCTCTAAAATCTGGCACTAATGTTTCGATTTTAATCGAGGGGCTTTTTTCACGAATAGCGCTAATACAATCTGCAAAGTGCTGTGCTCCGCCGTCTCGTAAATCGTCACGATCCACCGAGGTGATCACGACATAGCGAAGCCCCATATCTTTAATGGTTTGAGCAAGTTTAACTGGCTCGTTAGCATCGGGGGCATTTGGGCGGCCATGGGCAACATCACAGAATGGGCAACGGCGTGTACAGATAGCACCGAGGATCATAAAAGTGGCTGTACCGTGATTAAAACATTCAGATAGGTTAGGGCAAGAGGCCTCTTCACAAACAGAGTGCAGGCCATTTTTGCGCATAGCGGCTTTGATCCCCTGAATACGGGTCGAGTCAGCCGGTAACCTAATTTTCATCCAATCAGGCTTACGTAGAATCTCTTCACGTTCTGTAACAACGTTTTTAACAGGGATCAGCGCCATTTTATCGGCGTCACGATATTTAATTCCGCGTTCTATCTGAATTGGTTTACTCATAATTATACCGGTTCCAGTTATCTTTTTGAGTTATTGGATAAGTTGATACTAGGAATAAAAGTATGGGAGCCGTGACTTATCCATTAAAATTTTTTTTAAAAATGTTAAAAAATTATAGCATCATTATTGAACAATATGAAATCCCAGTGTGTCACAGAACTGTTCAATTAGCACGGGTTGAACATCTGGTAATGTCAGGTTGGGAATGAAATGACACATCTGTGTCATCTTTAATTGCGAATAACCACAAGGGTTGATGCGGTTGAAAGGTTCTAGATCCATATTGATATTGAGCGCTAATCCATGGAAAGAGCAACCTTTTCGAATGCGTAGACCTAGCGAACAAACTTTATCACCATTGATATACACGCCGGGGGCATCAGGGCGTGGATAAGCTTCAATTTGGTAATGTGCAAGTGTCTTCACAACCGTCGTTTCAAGAGCCGTGACTAAATCGCGAACGCCTAACTTGTTACGTTTGAGATCAAGCATGACATACATCACTTGCTGACCAGGGCCATGATAAGTGACTTGGCCGCCCCTATCACTTTGGATCACGGGGATCTCTCCGGGAGCGAGCAGATGTTCAGCCTTACCTGCTTGGCCTTGGGTAAAGACGCGAGGATGTTCGACAAGCCATAGCTCATCGGCGGTCTCTTTGTCGCGGTTTTCAGTGAACTGGTGCATCGCATCAGAAACGCGTTGATAAGGGGCAAGCCCTAATTGACGTACAATAATGGTTCGTGCTGACAATGTTTTAACATCCACATTAGAAATGTGCCAGTAGTATAACGCTGGTAGCGGGTTATCGCCAGTTTTGTCATGTTATGAAAATGTTATATTGAGGGTTGACGCAATCTATTTGTGCTATGCAAAGTAACCTGTAACGCTATCTAGCGGGAAAAAAAGGCGGGTATTTGGACCCAGAAACGGTGAAAGTTTTTATATAGGGGGGAGTAACATAAAAGACGTTAGGAAAAAACCGAGTGGGTTTAAGCCACCCGATTTTTGATAAGACACAAAGTGAATTACAGAACCATTCTAACGCGCTCTAATGCACCAAGCTCTTCATATAATTTTTCGATTTGCTCAATATGTGTTGCATTAATGGTAATCGAAACGGAGTGGTAATTGCCTTTGCTACTCGGCTTCACTTCTGGAGAATAGTCGCCCGGAGCATGGCGCTGAACCACTTCAACGACCTGATCAACCAGCTCCGGCTCCGCTAATCCCATCACTTTGTAAGTGAATGAGCAGGGGAACTCAAGTAGTTCGTTTAATTTCGTTTTCATGGGCGCTCCTAATAACAATAATAGTGTTTGAAGGGGGATTCCCCCCTTCAAACTTTCAGATATACACTATATGGGGATGATATATATCTGATTCAAGGGTTAGCCAAACCAGCGATGGAACAGTAACTTAATATAGTCAATTAAACGACTGAAAAAGCCACCTTCTTCCACATCTTTCAGCACGACCAGAGGGCGTTGTTCGATGGTTTTACCATCAAGTTGGAAATTAATAGTTCCAACTGCTTGCCCTTTTTTCAGTGGTGCTTCTAGCTCGGATGTTGAGATATCATAGCTTGCTTTAAGATCTTTTAAACGTCCACGAGGGATAGTTAAGAACAGATCTTCTGTTACCCCAAGTTTAACGTTATTTTCATCACCAAACCAAACAGGCTCGGAGGCAAACTCAACCCCCGCTTGTAGCGGCTTGACGGTTTCATAAAAGCGGAAGCCATACGTGAGCAGTTTTTTACTTTCTGCATCACGGCCTTTCATACTTTTACCGCCCATTACGACGGAAATAAGGCGCATTTGGCCCTCTGTTGCGGAGGCAACTAAATTATACCCCGCAGCATTAGTGTGGCCTGTTTTAATGCCATCAACTGAGAGACTTTTATCCCATAACAAACCATTACGGTTAGTTTGGCGAATATTGTTAAAAGTGAACTCTTTTTCTTTGTAGATAGCATATTCATCGGGAACATCACGTATCAGAGCCTGTCCGAGTAATGCCATGTCACGTGCTGAGCTATATTGGCCTTCAGCATCTAAACCATGAACGGTTTGAAAATGGGTATTTTGTAAGCCCAGTTTGCTGACGTAGCCATTCATCAATTGGATGAAATTCGCTTGGTCACCCGCGACATAGTCCGCCATGGCAACACAAGCATCGTTACCTGATTGTAAGTTAATTCCACGAGTTAATTGAGAAACACTCACGCGGTCGCCGGGTTTCAGGAACATTAATGAGGAACCCTTAAATATTGGGTTACCTGTTGCCCATGCATCTTCGTTGACAGTGACAATATCCTCTGCACCGATTTTGCCTGACTTGATCGCTTGACCAATAACATAGCTGGTCATCATTTTAGTCAAACTCGCAGGGTCACGGCGTTGATCCGCATTCTTTTCAGCAAGCACTTTACCTGAGTTGTAATCAATCAAGATATAGGCTTCTGCATCAATTTCAGGTACTGCTGGAACAGGGCTATTTGGGAATGGCTCGTTAGCATTTGCCTGTGTCATAGTGAAAAGTAGCGATGCACCTAGCAAGGTATGACGAAGGGTGCGTGATGGGGCAAAATTTTTCATGTTTGTATTGTTACATCCGGAATTCGGTTAACACAAGGAGGCGCAGTTTAGCAAAAGTACAAGGATTGATTAATGCTTGCGCCAATGTTTTTACAATATTTTATACAGATCACATTTCAAGTTACTAGTCGGTTATCGAGCAAATAAAAAAGCCCCTTGATATGTTTAGGTTAAGAGGCGTCATTATTGTTGGTACTGATAATTTGAATAGTGATGAATACCTACCTTATGGAGCGACAACCATCGACGTTTGATTTAGTTCAGCCTGAATTCGGCCTTGTAGATCCACAGCCTGTTGCCTATCTGCAAATGGCCCTAATTGAACACGATAAATATTGTTGTAGGGCTGTAAGCGGCCGGGAACACCAAACTGACTTTTCAATTTTTCCAACATAGTTTTGGCGTTGCTTTGATTTCCGATAGCACCAACTTGAACTAAATAACCTCTTTCAGGAACGGCAGGAGTACTTGGCGTCGCTTGAGGGGCTTCTGGCTCAGGGGTTTTTAAGCTGCTTTCAGGCACAACGGGCTCCATTGGGGCTGTTGGCTGTTTCACGGGGAGCACATTTTCAGGGGTTGGTAAATTTTCCATTACAGGCGTTCCCATTGGGCCGGAGCCTAGCTGAGGGCGCCCTGGCAGGGCATAACTTTGTTTAACAAAGTTTGAGCCAACCGTACCTGGTCCTGATAGAGAGCCATCTTGAGCGACTTGGATAGCATCAATTTTGATGCGTGTGGTTGGCATTAAATTGAGGCGATCAGCAACGGCGCGAGAAACAGCGATGCTTTTGCCTTGTGTATAAGGGCCTCTATCATTCACACGAACAACCATCATTCGGCCATTCATCATGTTAGTGATACGCACATAGCTTGGAATAGGTAAAGTCGGGTGGGCTGCTGTTAATTCAATAGGGTTAACTCGCTCACCAATTGCTGTCATATTCCCTGCTGACTCTGAACCAAAGATAGAGGCATAACCTACTTGTGAAAATTGCGATGCGTCGCGAACAATTTGGTATTGCTGGCCGTTACGCTGATAGTCACTGTTGGCTGTTGGATGAAAAGGCTCATAATGAGGCTCTGCGCCAAGCACGTCTTGAGCAGGTACAGCCGGTACATTACTAGGCTGCTTAATGTTCTCTTCTGTGACACAACCACTAAGCAATGCAGTCGTAATGCCAAGCATAATCCATTGAAAACGCATACTAAGCCTCTTTTATAAACTCTTGGAAAGAAATTTTCTGTGTGTATGAATAGACATGATAATACCGAATCCGGCCATTAAAACAATCAGTGCCGATCCCCCATAACTGACGAGCGGTAGAGGTACTCCAACCACAGGTAAGATACCACTAACCATGCCAATATTAACGAATACATAAACAAAGAGGATCAACATTAAGCCACCAGCCATGACGCGACCAAAGGTGTTTTGTGCGTTTGCTGCGATATAAAGCCCACGCATGATCAGTAACAGATATAAGCCGAGTAAGACCAATACACCAATTAAGCCAAGCTCCTCCGCTAATACGGCAAAAATAAAGTCAGTATGGCGCTCAGGTAGAAACTCAAGCTGTGATTGTGTTCCATGTAGCCAGCCTTTACCCATCAGCCCCCCAGAACCAATCGCGATTTTTGATTGGATAATATGATAGCCAGCGCCTAATGGGTCGGTTTCAGGGTCGAGTAGCATCATGACGCGGGTTCGTTGGTAATCATGCATCAAGAAAAACCACAATAGCGGAATAAAAGCGGCAAGGGCGGTTGCGGCGATAGTGATTAAACGCCAGCTCATTCCTGCTAAAAAGAGCACAAATATCCCCGATGCGGCAACTAAGATAGAGGTACCAAGGTCGGGTTGGGCGGCAACTAACAAGGTAGGCGTAAAAATAAGCACGAGCGCTATCATGGTATTTTTTAGTGATGGCGGACAGAGGTCTCGGTTCATAAAGCGTGCCACCATCAAAGGAACCGCTATTTTAGCAATTTCGGAAGGCTGGAAGCGGATAATCCCCAGATCGAGCCACCGTTGTGCCCCTTTACTGATTTGCCCGAAAACATCGACAAAAATTAGCAAAATAACGCAAAAGATATATAAATGAGGGGCAAGGTTTTCATATAGGCGCGGAGGAATTTGCGCCATGATGATCATGACGATAAATCCTGAAGCGATTTGCCCCAATTTTCTTTCCATCATTTCAGGGTCTTGCCCGCTAGCACTCCACATAATAAACGCACTGTAAGCAAGTAACGCTAAAATAATTAACAGCATAGGCACATCGATGTGCAGGCGCGCTGAGAGTGATAATTTTTTCTTATCGTCTGTCATAGTGTTAACGGTCTTCCTCAGTGCCTGTTGGTACGCTATTAACCTCTATTTTATTATCACCTAATAAAACATGGTCAAATATTTGCCTAACGATATCGCCGACAGAAGGGCCAGCGCCACCATTTTCTAAAATAATGGCGACCGCAACGGTTGGTTTATCGTAGGGGGCATAGGCAATCATTAGTTTATGATCGCGTAAATGCTCGGCTAATTTGCTGGCGTTATAGGTTTCGTAACTAAACACCTGAGCAGTTCCTGATTTCGCTGCTGCCTTATATGGCGTGCCGATAAAACTACGTCTTCCTGTACCGTTTGGTGCATTGGCGACACCGTACATTCCTTGCTTCGCGAGCTCCCAATAACCTGAATGGATATCACCAATCTGAGCCGTCTCTTTATCTTCGTAAGGCACCATCGCATTGCCGAGCTTGGTGCCATACAATAAATGAGGGGTTTTCACTTGACCGTCATTGATGAGTGTCATCAAGGCTTTTGACATTTGAATTGGCGTTGCGGTCCAGTAGCCTTGTCCAATGCCGACAGGTATAGTATCCCCTTGATACCAAGGTTTTTTATAGCGTTTTTGCTTCCACTCTCGAGTCGGCATAATACCTGCTCGCTCTTCGGCAAGGTCGATACCAGTATAATCGCCAAAGCCAAATTTCTTCATCCAATCGGATATTCTATCAATCCCCATATCATAGGCGACTTGATAGAAGAACGTATCCGCAGACTCAATGATTGACTTCACCACATTTAATTTGCCATGCCCCCAACGCTTCCAGTCACGATAGCGTTTTTCAGAGCCTGGAAGCTGCCACCAACCTGGGTCAAAGATAGTCGTTGAAGGGGTAATCACTTTTTCGCTTAACGCCGCAACCGAAATAAAAGGTTTTACGGTTGAAGCGGGAGGATAAAGGCCTTGAGTTGTTCGGTTAATTAACGGCCTATCAGGGTTGTTTAAGAGTGCTTGATAGTCTTTGTTTGATATACCGTTAACAAATAAGTTCGGGTCATAGCTTGGGTTAGAGACCAATGCCAATATTTCACCATTACGCGGGTCAGTGACAACCACCGCGGCACGACTCGTTGTCAGCAGTTTTTCAATATAAATTTGCAGTTCAAGATCGATAGTTAAGTAGATATCTCGGCCTGCTTGCGGCGGTTGCTCATGTAGCTGGCGGATAACACGCCCGCGGCTATTCACTTCAACCTCTTCATAGCCTGTTTTCCCATGCAACACATCTTCATAGTAGCGCTCGATGCCTAATTTACCGATATCATGGCTGGCGGCATAGTTAGGCAGTTTTCCTTCTTTATCAAGGCGCTCTACGTCTTTATCGTTGATCTTAGCAACATAACCAATGACATGGGTCAATGCCGAGCCATAAGGATAGGAGCGACGTTGGTAGCTTTTTACTTCAAGCCCAGGGAAACGGTATTGGTTAACGGCAAAGCGCGCTACCTGTACTTCGTTTAGCTGTGTTTTTAGGGGGATAGAGGTAAAACGGCGGGAGCGTTTACGCTCTTTTTCAAAGTTAGCAATATCCTCATCGGTTAGACCGATGACATCACGCAGTTTATCCAGCGTGTCTTGGAGATCGGCCACTTTTTCAGGCACAATTTCTAATTGGTAAAAGGTGCTATTTAAGGCTAATTGTCTGCCATTGCGGTCATAAATAATCCCGCGGCTAGGGGCAATGGGAACGAGTTTTATCCGGTTATCATTCGATCTTGTTTGATAATCCTCGTGGCGAACAACTTGTATATGATAGAGATTAGTAACAAGAACAGCAGTTAATAGCACAATGACGCCGAATGCAATTAATGCTCGGCGAATAAATAACATTGATTCTGCTGTATGGTCGCGAAAAGGGGTGCGTTGATTTTTCATCCCACTGCCATATTGAACATATTAAAAACTGACTATTCCCGATGATAAGGGTGGTTAGTCGTAATACTCCACGCACGATAAAGACTTTCTGCAACAAGTACTCTAACAAGAGGGTGGGGCAGTGTCAGTGGAGATAATGACCAACTTTGCATGGCGGCTTCTTTACAAGCAGGTGCAAGTCCTTCAGGGCCACCGATGAGCAGGCTAACATTGCGGCCATCTTGTTTCCAATTTTCAAGTTGGTTAGCAAGTTTTGGGGTATCCCACTTCTCACCGGGTATATCCAATGTGACAATCCGATTACCTTTGCCGACGGCTGCCAGCATCAGTTCACCTTCTTTCTCGAGAATGCGTTTAATATCTGCGTTTTTCCCGCGTTTCCCTGCTGGGATCTCAATCAGTTCGAAAGGCATATCTTTAGGGAAACGATGGAGATAATCCATAAAGCCGGTCTGAACCCAGTCCGGCATTTTTGTACCTACAGCAATGAGTTGTAATTTCAAACTCAGCTCCAGAGTTTCTCAAGTTCATACATACGACGGCTTTCGTCTTGCATGATATGAACAATAGCTTCACCAAGATCAACCACAATCCAGTCAGAAACCCCTTGGCCTTCAACACCGAGTGGGTGCAAGCCATTTTTACGGCAAGCTTCAATTAACCGGTCTGCAACAGACATTAAGTGACGACTTGATGTCCCAGTGCAGATGATCATTTGATCAGTGATACTTGATTTACCATGAACATCGATCGAGATGATATCTTCAGCTTTTGCATCGTCAAGCTGATTGATAATAAATTGTTGGAGTTCAGTTCCTTGCAAAAGGTTCACCTTTTATTCTAATTATACTCAGCCAATACATAATGCCAGTAGCTATCCCTTAGAAGCTATTGGCGCCACTAATTAGGAGACAACTCGAAGTATGACGGGTATAACGTTAAACACTGTTTGTAATATACCTGTTAAGGCAGGGACATTTTACCCTAGATTTTCAGAAAAATCGGCTAAATTATTTTATATTCCTTAAGGTGTGTGATTTATATGGATAACTGGCGTTCAGGGCAAGAAATTTGTACAAACTTTACAAAGTGATAAATCAATAATCAGCTATCGTGAGTTTTATCTCACAAAGCAAAGGAGTCATGCGTGGAATCAATAATGTTTAATGTTGTTCTGTTTGGGGATGTTGAATTTCCTGCCGAGGATATCACCTCATTAACGGAGTCACATATTAAGTTGATTCCCATTACGGCCCTGACAGAGATAAAGTTTGCATATCAAGGGGTAATTTGTGATGAGGGAGCTCGTCAGCAACTCCTTGAACAACTTCCTGAAAACACACCACTGTTAACTACGCATGAATGGTCATGTCCAGAGCATCTCGATCGGTTTCTTATTCAACTGTATACCGGATATCGATTAACGCAATTAGCTAAGAATTTAACGCACCACCAAATTATTTGTTTTCACAGTCGTCATAAATATTTATTGATGGCTTATTCCCCGAAGGGATATAAAGCAACAGGTAAATTTGTGGCGGGTATTCAAAAAAATAGCGAACTCACTGAGGTTTACACCCAATATCGTTATCAACTACTGGATATTTTAGCCACAACACCAGCTCGCAAGTTACAAGTCAATGCGCTTCAACATATACAAGGCTATTTTAAATATAAAGCGACAAGAGATGAAAAAGTCCGTTTGGGGTGGCTAATCAATGATTATCAAGCGGGTTATCTTTCTATTAATAATCCGTTATCGATGATATTGCAGTTGCTCACTCAATACCCTGATAGTTATATCAGTGAGCAACTTTACTTATCACCATATCCGGGATGTGAAAAAATCAGAGCATTACTTCAATTTTGATAGAGGTGCTGCTGTTTGATATAAGCCATGACAGAAGCGGGGATCAAATCATCATTTAGATGGCCGGCACTTAAGCTATGACGGATTTCGGTGGCTGAAATATCAATGAGTGGCGTATCACCAAGGAAAATATACCCGTTCGGTGCTTGGCTCAGCTTATTGGTATCCTCTGTTCTGTGTTTTTTTAACCATGCTTGCATTTGCGGCTCACTGAAATTGGTCGCATAACCGGGGCGTGAGCAAACTAATAAATGGCATTTATCCAACAGCTGTTCCCAACCATTCCATGTATGGATCGACAATAACGAATCTTGACCAATAATGAATGCTAACGGCTGCTCTGGCCCCATCTCAGTACGTAATGAGGTTAAGGTTTCTATCGTGTAGGATGGGCTATTACGCTCAAGCTCTCTGGTATCGATGGTAAACAGCGGGTTATCTTGTATCGCTAGACGTACCATGTCTAATCGTTGAGCTGGGCTAGCTTCTGGTTGAGGTCGGTGCGGCGGCACATGATTTGGCAACAAAATCACTTTTTGTAAGCCAACTTGCTTGGCTAATGCTTCTACTGGGTGTAGATGGCCATAATGTATCGGGTCAAATGTCCCACCAAATAACGCTTGAAGGCCTTTGGTCTTAAAGGTCATGGATAAAACTCTCTGGTAAGGCTTTGGTACATACTAACATAGACAAGGATTGTAGGTCAGGCCACACCGAGTGGCTAAAGTCTTGTTTGGCATGTAGCTCTGCTTGTGTTAGCAACAAAAGTGCGGATTGTAATTGATGTAAGCTTAGACGTTGTAATGCTGCGCTCAATAATGGTCGGCGGCTTTGCCAAATCTTATGCTGATCAAACAAGGTTTTTAATGGCGTGGTAACCGATTGGCGTTTTAATGTCAGTAGTAGCATTAATTCACGTTGGATAGCCCGTAAGAGGATGACTGTTTCAGTATCTTCACGTTGAAGCTGTTCGAGAATATGCCAAGCGCGCCGTGATTTGCCGGCTAATAAGGCATCAACCCAATGATATGGCGTAAAATGTGCAGCATCATTCACGGCAGTTTCGACACGTGGCAAGGTTAATTTACCATCGGGGTAGAGTAGCGATAATCGCTCAAGTGCTTGTGCCAACGCGAGTAAATTCCCTTCATAACAGTAGCAAAGGAGTTGGTTGGCCTCTGTTTCTAAAGAGAGCTGCATATTGTGCGCCCGTTTTGCAACCCATTGAGGTAGGCGCTGATATTCAGGCGTTAGACAACTGATATAGACAGCTTCATGGCTGATAGCTTTAAACCAAGCACTGTTTTCTTGTGCTTTGGTGAGTTTTTGCCCGCGAAGCAATAGCAGGATATCTGGGTGAAGAAGTTGAGATAATTGAATCAGCTTTTCCGCCATGGCAGCACTAGGGCCATTTTCTGGCAGGATCAACGTCAGTGATTGACGGCTTGTAAATAAGCTCAGGGCTTGGCAGAGGCTGAATATTTCGTCCCAATCAGTGTGCTGTTCAAGTGAAAAGGTGAAATGCTCTTCAAACCCTTGAGTTTGAGCCGTTTTTCGGATGGCATCTTGGCTTTCTTGAATTAATAGGGGCTCATTGCCCCAGATTAAATAGCGGCCTCTCAGAGACTCTTGTAACTGAGAGGCCAACTGTTCAGGATAGATACGGATCATTATGGTTCAACAACAGGAACAACAGCTTTAGCGTTAGCTTTCTCAAGTTCGGCAGTATGAACAATTAACAGTTTACGGACTAATATCCGCGCTGCTTGTTCCCGCATCTCTTGTTTAACCAATTCATTTTCAGCATCTTTTGCAAGAGCTTCTAATGGGTTATCAAAGAAAGTACGCTCAACTTGGCTTTGTAACGGGTAAACCGAACCATTTGGCATCATGACTTGAGCATTGAGCACAAAGGTCAATTGTTTCTCTGCCGCTTTACCATCTTGGTAAATCGATACGGTTTCTGTTTTTTCTGACGATCCCGTAATTTTTAAAATTGGGATATCAGCGCTGCCATTTTCAACAAGCGTCACATTATTGAGTCTGAGTTGCTCCCTAACGGCTCTGGTTAGAGAGCTATAAGGTGCATTAGAACTTAACTGTAACGTCTTCAGTTCCTCAGGGATCTGTGTCGTTCCTTGAAGGCGAAAACCGCAACCTGCGGTGACTAGCACCGACAGGCTCAGTAATAAAGTTATCAGATAGCGCACCTGGCCTCCTTATCAGCCAACAACCAAGTTTAGTAATTTACCTGGTACATAAATTACTTTACGAATAGTAACGCCTTCGAGGTATTTCGAGACGCTATACTCTTTTGTTGCCATATCTAACACAAAGTCTTGCACTGCATCAGCAGGTACAGTGATACGACCACGCACTTTACCATTAACTTGGATAACGACTAATTTAGTGTCATCAACCATGGCTTTTTCGTCAGCGACAGGCCAGCTTGCAAAATCGACATCATCGGTGTGACCTAATGCTTTCCACATTTCGAAACATGCATGTGGAATAATAGGTGACAGCATCAAGGTGATCGCTTCAAGTGACTCTTGCATCAATGCACGATCTTGTTCGGTCTCTTGTGGTGCACGAACTAATTTGTTCATGAACTCCATGATAGCGGCAATCGCGGTGTTAAACGCATAGCGACGGTCAAAATCATCAGTCACTTTAGCAATGGTTTTATGTAAGTCGCGACGTAAGTCTTTCTGCTCTGTCGTTAATGTGCTGACATCAAGCGGCTGAGTTGCCCCTTTTTGTGAGTGCTCATGAACGATACGCCATACACGACGGACAAAACGGTTTGCCCCTTCGACGCTAGACTCTTGCCATTCAAGGGTTAGCTCTGGTGGTGCCGCAAACATCATAAATAGGCGCACGGTATCGGCACCGTATTTTTCAACCATCAATTGTGGGTCAATACCATTGTTTTTCGACTTAGACATTTTGCTCATGCCAGTATAAACCAGCTCATGTCCTTCGGTATCAACGGCTTTGATAATACGGTTTTTGTCGTCGCGCTCTACAGTGACATCACTTGGCGAAACCCAAACACGCTGACCATCACTGCCGGTATAGTAGAAGGCATCTGCCAGTACCATACCTTGACATAATAGGCGTTTTGCTGGTTCATCTGAGTTGACTAGACCTGCATCACGCATCAATTTGTGGAAGAAACGGAAATACATTAAGTGCATGATGGCGTGTTCAATACCACCAATGTATTGGTCCACTGGTAACCAGTAATTCGCAGCAGCCGGATCCAACATGCCTTCATCAAATTGAGGGCAAGTGTAACGAGCATAGTACCAAGATGACTCCATAAAGGTGTCAAAGGTATCGGTTTCACGTAAAGCTGGCTGACCATTGATGGTGGTTTTCGCCCATTCTGGATCCGCTTTAATTGGGCTGGTGATACCGTCCATTTCGACATCTTCTGGCAAAATCACTGGCAGTTGATCTTCAGGAACAGGAACAACTGTGCCATCTTCTAATGTTGCCATTGGAATTGGTGCGCCCCAGTAGCGTTGGCGAGAAACACCCCAGTCACGTAAACGGTAGTTCACTTTACGTTGACCCACGCCGATAGCGACTAATTTGTCTGCGATAGCATTGAAGCCAGCGGTATTATCTAAGCCGCTAAATTCGCCTGAGTTGATCAGTGCAAATTTTTCAGTCATCGCTTCTTGAGAAATATCAGGCTCATTGCCTTCAGCGTCGGCAATAACCACTTTTAGTGGCAGGTTATATTTATGGGCAAACTCCCAGTCACGTTGGTCGTGAGCAGGTACAGCCATCACCGCACCGGTGCCATATTCCATCAACACAAAGTTGGCTACCCAGATAGGTAATTTTTCTTGGGTGAGTGGATGAATAACATAAAGGCCAGTTGGCATCCCTTTTTTATCCATGGTCGCCATATCAGCTTCGGCTGTTTTGGTATTACGGCATTCATCGATAAAGTTGGCTAATTCGGCATTTTTTTCTGCGGCTTCGAGTGCTAATGGGTGACCCGCAGCAACCGCCACATAAGTTGCACCCATGAAAGTATCAGGGCGAGTGGTATATACGGTTAATTTGTCATCACGATCGGCAACGTTAAAGGTGATTTCGACACCCTCAGAGCGCCCAATCCAGTTACGTTGCATGGTTTTGACTTGCTCAGGCCAATCATCAAGCTTATCAAGATCGTTTAGCAACTCTTCAGCATAATCGGTGATTTTAATAAACCATTGAGGAATTTCTTTACGCTCGACGGGCGTATCACAGCGCCAGCAGCAGCCATCGATAACCTGTTCGTTGGCGAGTACGGTTAAATCATGTGGACACCAGTTTACAGCAGAGGTTTTTTTGTAGACTAAGCCTTTTTCATAGAGCTTAGTAAAGAACCATTGTTCCCAACGATAGTATTCAGGCGTACAAGTGGTAACTTCGCGATCCCAATCGTAGCCAAAGCCCAGCATTTTTAACTGGCCTTTCATGTAATCGATATTGGCATAGGTCCATGGTGCAGGTGCTGTTTTATTTTTGACAGCCGCGCCTTCAGCAGGTAAGCCAAACGCATCCCAACCGATTGGTTGTAAAACGTTTTTACCTAATAGGCGTTGATAACGGGAGATCACATCACCCATAGTGTAGTTGCGCACATGGCCCATGTGTAGTCGACCAGAAGGGTAAGGTAGCATGGACAGGCAGTAGTATTTCTCTTTGCTGTTGTCTTCTGTCACTTTAAATGTGGCTTTTTCATCCCAGTGACGCTGTACTTTTGGCTCTATATCTTCTGGACGATATTGTTCTTGCATGGCACCGATAATCCTATGGTGAATAAATGCTACTCAGTAGCGTTAATGTCTTTCTATAAGTTAGATCCGCATAGCATAGCGGATCCTACCCTAAAACAACAATAGTTGATTAGCTGAACCGACGGGGAAAGCTGGATATTGTTTTTGGGGGGCGGTGTCAGAATATTTTATTCCGATGAGCATCAAACTTAACTAAAAAACAGTAAGATTGGTAGTGTTTCACGCAAAAAAACTCAAAAAGCCAGCAAATATTGGGCAATACATAGGGAGGGGTATTTATTCACTCTATTTTATTAGCACTAAAGTGCAAAGATCCCCTAGAAACATAAAAAAGCATCAATAAATTATATCAATTAACAAAACCTATTTGAGTTGTTTGAGTACCTTAATCCACTGATTTCATTTTTGCCTATGCTATTAGGGAGGGCGTTGTGATTGAAAAACAAGTTCAGAGCCATTGTGGTACAGTGAAATTTAAGGTTGCGTTGACTGATAGATATAACACAGCAAGAAGATGTCACTGCCCTTTTTGCCGAATGCGTGGGGCAATCGTAATCTTTGCGCTCTTGTCAGAGACACTATTTTAGAAGGAAAAGATAAACTAACGGAATATCGTTTTAACACAAAGCAAGCCGCCCTCTTTTTATTCAATCTGCGGAATTTATACTTTTCATCAAAGACGCTCAACCCCACAAGAGTATGGAGTAAAGGTTGCTTGCATTGAAGGTGTCTCTCCCTTTGATTTTGCATCGGTCAATGTGATGGATGGAAGACATCTTCCGAAAGAGAGGGAGGTGTTGTTGGTCAACTTATTTATAAAAGTAAACATTGAACGCTAATGTTTATAATGTCTTATACCAAAATAATGCGACTTCATGGGCATTTTCCGTGCATAAATAGAGCGCTTTATCATAACCATGAATGCGAAAACCGTGTTTGTGATAGAACTTAGCGGCTGTGGTATTCGTAGATTGAGATTCTAATCTGATGTGATGTAAACCATTGTCGGTTGCCCAAGCTTCAATTTTTTCTAGTAATTGTTTGGCGATACCTTTACCTCTATATGGCTCATCGATGGCCAATTCATCAAGTTGAGCCATTCCATTCCAGCAAAGACTTGCACAGGCATAGCCAATCGTTTTATCCCCCAATTTCGCAACATATAAAACACCTAAACTTTCTTGTTCATTCAACCACTGCTCTGGAGAGAAATGATAATCCTTTAGGTAGGGCTTAATCGCTTTTTTCCTGTTTATATCGTCATAGGGATGGAGTAACTCATCAGTTATCATCACATTAAAATTACAGGCAGAAACATCCAGAACCGTATCGTCTTGTAAAGGGATAATTGTTATTTGTTGATCATTTTTCATCATGAGGCTTAGATTATTAGATTGATATTAATTGGGTTTTTAATCTATATCTGTATGTATTGTCGGGCAACAAATATTTAGATAAAACAAAATAGAAAGGTATAAGAGTGTCGTGCAGGGGGCAGCCATAGAGAGGTAGTCTCTCCCTATGGCTTGCAATAATTAATGCAGTATTTTCGCGAGGAAATCTTTAGCTCTATCAGATTGCGGATTAGCAAAAAAGTCTTCTTTTTTACTGTCTTCAACAATCTTTCCTTCATCCATAAAAATCACACGGTTAGCGACTTTCTTAGCGAAACCCATTTCGTGGGTAACGACCATCATAGTCATACCCTCGTTTGCTAATTCGACCATAACATCAAGCACTTCATTGATCATTTCAGGGTCAAGTGCTGATGTTGGCTCGTCAAATAACATTGCAACGGGATCCATACACAAGGCTCGAGCAATTGCCACACGCTGCTGCTGCCCACCCGAAAGCTGGGAAGGAAACTTATTTGCATGGCTTGCTAGCCCAACGCGTTCGAGTAATTTCAACCCTTTTGCTTCAGCCTCTTTTTTATTTCTATTTAGCACCTTTACTTGAGCCAGTGTTAAATTTTCTATAATAGAAAGATGCGGGAATAGCTCAAAGTGTTGGAATACCATGCCAACTTTAGAGCGAAGTTTTGCCAAATCAGTTTTTTTATCATTGACTTGGATACCATTTACAAAAATTTCACCCTGTTGAACTGGCTCAAGGCCATTCACTGTTTTTATTAATGTGGATTTACCAGAGCCTGATGGTCCACAGACAACCACGACTTCGCCTTTTTTGACTTCAGTTGTACAGTCTGTGAGTACCTGAAACTGGCCATACCATTTAGAGATATTTTTCAGGGTAATCATGTAACAGTCCTTTTCTTAAGATAATTCACCAGCATTGAAGCGCCGAAACTGATAATAAAGTACACGAAACCTGCAAACAATATCATTTCTACTTGTGTACCATCACGCTCACCAATATTGGTTGCCGTACGGAAGAAATCCGTCAAACTCAGTACATAAACTAATGATGAATCCTGAAATAGCACAATGCCTTGTGTTAATAACAGAGGGATCATCGCTTTAAAGGCTTGAGGTAAGATGACTAACCTCATTGTTTGCATATGCGTCATGCCCAGTGCAAGTGCGGCAGATGCTTGGCCTCGTGAAATACTCTGAATACCTGCTCGAATAATCTCAGAGTAGTAGGCGGCTTCAAAAAGCGAGAAGGCTACCATTGCTGAAATTAAACGGATATCACTTTTTGGTGATATGCCTAGAACATTTTGGACTAAGTTAGGCACAATCAGATAGAACCACAACAATACCATGACTAATGGGATAGAGCGGAACGTATTTACGTACAGTGCAGCGAACCAACTGATAGGTTTAAAAGTAGATAGACGCATCACGGCGAGAACCGTTCCCCACAATATCCCTACGACAATAGCCGTAATGGTAATTTTAGCGGTGACGACTAACCCATCAAGAAGAAATGGCCAACTTGGGGCGATGGAGCTCCAATCAAATTCATAGAACATATTATCGCCCTCCTAATGTGCCGGGTAAGCGAACTTTACGTTCTAACAAATTCATTAACAGCATAATGATCAAATTGATGCCGACATAGGCAAGCGTGATCGCAGTGAATGATTCCCAAGCATGGGCAGAATAATCAAGCAACTTACCTGCTTGGGCTGCCATATCAACGAGGCCGATAGTGGAAGCTATCGCCGAGTTTTTCACTAAGTTAAGCATCTCGGATGTCATTGGTGGCAAAATGACACGATACGCATTGGGTAAAAGCACATAGCGATAAGTTTGTGGCAAGGTCAGCCCCATAGCGAGACCAGCGTTTTTTTGCCCTCTTGGTAATGATTGTATTGCCGCTCTTACCTGTTCAGTCATACGGGCGGCGGTAAATAAACCAAGGCACAGTGTTGAAGAGATAAAAAATTGATAGTTAGGATCTAAGTCCATTTTGAACCAGTCGCCGATAGAACGGGGTAACAGCTCTGGGATCACTAAATACCAAGTAAAAAATTGAACAATTAAAGGGACATTACGAAATAGCTCGACATAAACGGTTCCTATCATCGCTAAAAAGCGATTAGGCACGGTACGTAAAATACCAAAGAACGAGCCGACCAGAAAAGCAATGATCCAAGCACAGATAGAAAGTGCGACAGTGACTTCTAAGCCAGATAATAACCAACCTAAATAGGTGGTATTCCCAAATGGGGCTTCCTGTAGGAAAATCCCCCAATTCCAATTGATTGACATAATTCTACTTCCTGTGGGCAATTTAGATTGACCCTACTACTGGTGAGAAAGTGCAAGGCGGGGAACGACCGCCTTGCAAATCCCACTTCAGTAACACCCTGTTTGTCTTTTTATTTAGTTAAGTGCTTTGTCATTAGGTGATTTGAACAACTCTTTCATTTCATCTGATAACGTGAATTTCAAGTTAAGATTTTTTGGTGGGATAGGTTGGTTAAACCAACGGTCAAATGATTTCTCAGCCGTACCAGAAGTTTGTGCCTTCGCGATAGTTTCATCGACTAACGCCTTAAACTGAGGATCATCTTTGCGTAGCATACAGCCATAAGCTTCTTCTGTTTGCGGTTTGCCTACAATCTCCCAAATATCTGGTTTTTTCGCTTTTGCACGTTCACCTGCTAACAACGCATCATCCATCATAAAGGCGACAGCGCGGCCAGATTCAAGGGTACGGAATGAGTCACCATGATCTTTTGCACTGATAATGCGCATTTTCATATTTTTTTCGTCGTTAAGTTTATTGAGCAAAATTTCAGACGTTGTTCCAGAGGTAACAACGACGTTTTTACCCGCGAGGTCGGCGAAGTCTTTGACTCCAGAGTCATTTTTAGTAAGTAGACGAGTACCTACTACGAAAATCGTATTTGAAAACGCAGCTTGTTTTTGTCTTTCTAAGTTATTGGTCGTTGAACCACACTCAAAATCATAGGTACCATTTTGTAATAGCGGTATACGGTTTTGTGATGTAATAGGGATAAGCTTAACTTCGAGATTAGGTTTGTTGAGTTTCTTTTTAACCGCATCAACGATTTCATTGGAGTAGTCTTGAGAGTAGCCGACCACTTTTTGGTTGTTGTCATAGTAAGAAAATGGAACGGATGACTCACGGTGGCCAACAACAATCACACCATTGTCGTTAATTTTTTTTAGAGTACCTGTTAGTTCTTCTGCTTGAACGGCACAAGTTGCTCCTAGCACCATCATCGATAATACAATCTTGCTCATACGCATATTTACAGCTCCTTTCTAAGATCGGAGATTTATCTCGTTTGTTGTGCTTGCTGATGTTTCGTGGATGCTATCAATACCACGATCACCTGCTGTATGTTTTAATATTGTTAAAAATTAAAGAAAAATGTTAAACAATGAAAATGAATTGTTTCAAAATCGGGAGCTATCTCGCATATTATTTGGGCAGTTCCTAATTTGTTGCACTATTACTGGGAAAACTTTCCTAAAAAGGGTATTTATGCACCACTAGTGTGAAAAATAATCTCATTTTCCTGTTGCTAGTGGGTATAATGCATCTTGTATGCCAATTTTTATCTTTAGGGGTGTAAATAGGATTGGGTTTGTAAAGTTAGCTCATGCTACTTGTACCGAGTCGTTTGCTGTGTAAGATGTAACCTTGATTAAATTGGTTAAATTTAAATATTGAATTAACTTATCATTATTTAACAGTGTGATTTCAGGACGAAGAAATAGAGACACGCATGAACAGGCAACTCAAATTAGGCAAAGGATTAGTAGTACTCGCCTGTCTGATGGTTTTACTTTGTATTAATCAAAGAGCCGTTGGAGAGCGTCTTTTCGCCCATTTTTCGCCTCAAGACCCTGTCGTGCAAATGCAATCCAATGGTCAGTCTATGGTGTTTAAAACGGCTGTTTCGAGTGAAAAAAGCGCGCAATTGTCTTCTTGTGAATTGAGTGCAAAATCACTACTGACATTAAGTCCTGCTGCTATTGAACCTCTCTTTTTTGTTTTCCTTTCTATCACTGCGTTAGGTATTTTTTACTCTCATTTATTTTCACGCAGAGCTAAGCGTGAGGATAAACATCCCCCACCAAGAGTTAGGCTCCATTTACAATATTGCAATCTTCGAGATTAGAACACCATCACGTTCAGCTTGTTGGTGTATTTTATTCTGGAGGAATTATGCGTTTTTTAATTAATGCGTTAATTATTTTATCTGCCTTATTTTCGGGAATGCTACAGGCAGCTGATACTGGCTGGCTAACAGATAAACATAATGACCATGCTCAAGTAAGATTGTTAAGTGCTTCCCAAAAAGATGGGAAGGTTGCTTTATTGTTGGATGTACAACTACAAGATGGTTGGAAAACCTATTGGCGTTCTCCAGGAGAAGGCGGTATTGCGCCGGAAATCAATTGGAAATCACCAGTAACAGATATGGATTGGCAGTGGCCAGCCCCTGGTCGTTTTGATGTTGCAGGTATTTCAACTCAAGGTTATATGGGAGACGTTGTTTTTCCTATCGTCGTTAATGCCGATGAAAAACTAGATAAACTTTCGGGAGTTTTAACACTTTCCACCTGTAGCAATGTCTGTATTTTAACGGATTATCCTTTCGAGCTCGATTTGACTGAACCTGAGCCTGAGAATTTTGAGTGGGCATTTAATCAAGCGATGGGGCGTATTCCTCCTACAGCGGGGCTAGTGCAAAACCATAATGTCGGGTTTGATGGTGACAAACTCGTTCTTGAATTACAAAAAGTGGCTGGCGAGCCGTGGAGCCAAAAAGCAGGGGTTTTTACTGATACACCAGAAGGAACCACGCTAGGTGTGCCAAATATTCGTTTATCGGGTGACAAGCTGACGGCGACCGTTGCGGTGAGTGATGATTGGGGAGATAAAGCGCCAGACCTGACAGGAAAACCGTTCTCTTTTGTGGTGACGGATGGCGCGCTTTCACAACAGGTAACAGCGCAAATCACACCTTTTACTGGCGCTACTCAGCAGGATAATGCTGGCGGTGCGATACCTCTTTGGCAGATTTTGGCCTTTGCGTTACTAGGTGGTTTGATTTTAAACCTTATGCCTTGTGTTTTGCCGGTTCTCGCGATGAAGTTAGGCTCGGTCTTGATGGTACCGCAAGGGGAGCAGAAAACCATCCGTCGGCAATTTTTGCTTTCTTCTTCAGGGATCTTAGTCTCTTTCTGGCTATTAGCGTTATTAATGACCCTGTTGCGCGTTGGGCAACAAGCTGTTGGATGGGGGATCCAGTTCCAAAACCCATGGTTTATTGGGTTTATGGTATTAGTGACAGCATTATTTACGGCTAACCTATTTGGTTTGTTTGAGATCCATCTAGGAAGTAAAGCGAGCACTCGTTTAGCGACTGCGGGTGGTCAAGGTAACAGTGGGCATTTCTGGCAAGGTGTGTTTGCAACCTTATTGGCAACCCCTTGTTCTGCACCATTTTTGGGCACAGCAGTGGCGTTCGCACTAGCGGCTCCGATAGGAGAACTCTGGTTAGTCTTTACGGCACTGGGTATCGGAATGAGTTTGCCGTGGCTATTAATCGCCGCTTTCCCTGCTATTTCTCGGCTGTTACCAAAACCTGGGGCTTGGATGAGTAAACTGAGAGTGGTTTTAGGTGTGATGATGCTATTGTCATGTCTATGGTTAATTAGCTTACTGATCCCTCATTTTGGTGAAATGGCTGCCTTAGCTATTGTGATCGTCTTTTTGCTTTTGCTGGTGGTTTTCATTGGCAAAAAATTCAGTTTACGCACTGCGGCAATTTCGTTTGTCCTGTTTGCATTATTAACAGGTGGCTTTGTTTGGGCAACGATGGAGCAAACGACAGGAAGTCGAACCCTTGTTCAGGATAATGTGGATTGGCAACCTCTGAGTGAGGAAGCGATTACACAGGCTCTGTCAGAAAATAAGCGAGTGTTTATTGATGTTACGGCAGATTGGTGTGTAACCTGTAAAGCAAATAAATATAATGTATTGCTAAGAGATGATGTTCAGCAACTCTTGAATGAACCAGATGTGGTCGCATTAAGAGGTGACTGGACTAAGCCATCACCAGAAATTACCGCATTTTTACAAAAACGTGGGCAGGTGGCTGTGCCATTTAATCAAATTTATGGCCCTAGGTTGGCTGAGGGTGAAATACTGTCAACGATACTTGATCGTGAAGTTTTATTATCAATTATGAATGAGGCCAAAGGAGCCGAAAAATGAAAAAAACAATTGTAGCTGTTCTGTTCTCGTCGCTAATGCTAGGTGCAACTGCTCATGCGGCTCCATTAACGTCTGACCAAGAAGCACAAGTGCGTAAGTTGGTACGTGATACCTTGGTTGAAAACCCTGAAATTTTAGAAGAAGCGATTGTTGCACTACAGGCTAAGCAAGGTGAAAAACAGCAAGCTCAAATGAAGGCAACGATTAAAGCCGAGCACGATAAGCTGTTTAATGATCCAGCAAGCCCACGACTGGGTGCCAAAGATGCAAAACTGGTGTTGGTTAACTTCACCGATTATAACTGCCCATTCTGTAAGCGTTTTGATCCACAGCTTGAAGAGATTGTGAAGAAATACCCTGATGTTGCTGTGGTGATAAAACCTCTGCCATTTAAAGGCAAAACATCGCTGGAGTCTTCTCAACTGGTTCTGACATTGTGGGAAAAAGATCCAAAAGCATTCCAAGCACTGCATCAAAAATTTATGCAAAAGCAAGGGATGTTAACTGAAGAAAACATCAAACAGGCGTTGAAAGCGACAGGTAATGAAAAATTAGTCGCTAATGATAAGAGCGAAGAAACTATTCGCACTAACATGATGTTAGCTGAAAAATTAGGGGTTAATGGTACACCTGCAACACTCATTGGTGAAGAAATGATCCCAGGTGCTGTAGATGCTCAACAATTAGAAATGATTGTTAAAGAGCAATTAGCAAAAGTGAAATAAGGTAAATATGGCTAGACTGAAAAAGTGGTCAAAAGAAATTATTGGGTTGGTGGTGATCTTGTTCGTCGTCTTTACCGTAATGGATTTTTGGCGTAAACCTGAAAGCCTAGCACCTATTTTGCTTGAGCCGCAATTACTTGCGACGGGTGAAACCGTATCATTAGCAGAGTTGAGTAAAGAACAACCTGTTTTAGTCTATTTTTGGGCGACATGGTGTGGGGTTTGCAAAATAACCTCTCCAACGGTAGCCGACTTAGCTAAGGCCGGTGTTCCCGTTGTTTCTGTGGCAATACGTTCTGGCAATAGTGAACGTCTGTTATCAGGGATGGAGAAAAAAGAGCTAAATTTCCCAGCAATCAATGATACACAAGGCTCGCTTGCGAATCAGGTTGGCATTAGTGCCACACCGACCTTTATGATCATCGATAACGGTAAAATGGTCAGTTTTACCAGTGGTTATACAAGCTATTGGGGAATAAAAACACGTATGTGGATGGCTTCTTTTTAGTTAATTTCTCGCTAGGCTATTTCAGGCCCTCTTGAAGATATGTTTCAAGGGGGCCTTTGTTTTACCCATCAGGGTTAAAATTCTAAATTACGAATAAAACGGTAATCAGCTGACTCAGGTTTCAGACGATATAAATTAGCTGGTCGGCCTGTTTCTTGCCGTTTTTCTCCTGTATCAATCAGTAAATCAGCCTGCTCTAAGCGACGGCGAAAAGATTTTTTTTGCAATGTTTTGCCGATTAATACTTCATGCACATGTTGCAGCTCTGTCAAAGTAAAGACTTCAGGTAAGGCAAAGCCGGGAACAATAGAATAGAGTGATTTTTGTTTTAATCGCTCTCGTGCTTGCTGATAAAGCATTGAGTGGTCAAAGGCTAATGACATGTTTTCAATGTCGCTGATAGCGACCCATTTTGCTGATCCGACACTATCAATGTAGTGCTGACATGCCTGATAGGCGATAAGGGCTGTATAACAAACGGTGACAGACCAACCTCGTTTATCACGAAAATGGTTACCGACAGTACAAAGCTGTTCAATGTAGGGGGGAATGACGCCCGTTTTTTCTTTTAGCTTTCTCAAGATAGCTTGCTCAAGAGTACTATCTTGCTCTTCATCGATAAACCCGCCAGGTAGCCCCCACATCCCTTTATCTGGATGATTTGCACGCTCAACAAGGAGAACCTTTAACGTCTCTTCATGGTAAGTAAATAGCACCGCATCTACCGTCACTAGCGGCGAAAGATATGCATTCCTATCGTATTTAGATAAATATTCTTGTTCATTCATGAGATGACAACCCACTAAGCTATTTCATGGTTAATAGGGCGATGATACGTTAAAAAAATATTTGTGTCATTAAGACACTTAATGCTTGACACCTTGGTGTCCATAAGACAATAATTTATTATTGTCATAAGGACACTAATGAGGTTAACTATGTTTAATATTAATTATTTCAAAGCAGACTCTTCGACTTTCATTATTAAATCCGTCAACGGAAAAGTGATTAAGCAAGGGAAGGGATTAAGTTTTTGGTATAACTCAGCAACAACATCTATTGCGGCACTACCATTAAATGCGCTTGAAGCGCCGTTTATTTTTAATTTACAAACGGCGGACTTTCAAAGCTTGCGTATTCAAGGGCAAATCTCATTTCGAATTAGCCAACCGGAAAAAACAGCAGAGGTATTGAATTATAACCTGACTCAAGATGGCAGCTCGTATGCGTCTGAGGACCCATTAAAATTAAGCGATAGGGTTGTGCGTAGTGCACAGACTTTAATTCAGGCAAAAATCCAACGCACTGCGATGCGTGATGCATTGTTGATAAGTCAAACATTGATCACAGAGGTCGCCAATCAGTTATCGATACATTCGGCGCTACAAGCATTAGGCATCGATATTCTTGATGTTTCGATTGCAGCCATTACACCATCACCTGAAACATTGAAAGCTCTTGAAGCAGAAGCGAGAGAATCGATTCTAAAAGAGGCCGATGATGCGATTTATGCGAGACGTAAGTTTTCTGTCGAACAAGAGCGTATGCTTAAGGAAGCCGAGCTGGAAACCGATTTATCCGTTCAAAATAAGCAGCAACAAATTGAAGAAGCACGTTTAGAAAATGAACGTCATTTATTGCGTGAACAGGCTGAAATTGAGCAGGAAAAGTTAGCCGCTCAAGTCAATGCCGAAGCTAAACGTAATGAGCTTGTGGCATTAAGCGTTGAAAACCAACGAATTCAATCGGATGCGGATGCTTACGCTATTGAGGTGAAAATGCGTGCTTATCGAGAACTGCCTGTCGAGAATTTAAAAGCGATGGCATTGGCAAAAATGGCACCGGAGCAGTTAATGGCTATGGCGTTTGAATCATTAGCGCTAAATGCAGGGAAAATTGGTGAGTTGAATATATCCCCCGATCTCTTTAGCCAAATATTTAAAAAAGGAGCTAAAGTATGAAAAGAGGAGAGGATGTCCGTTTTGTTTTAATTATGCGTAAAACGCGGTTACAGGCACTGATTGAACGTTTTAATACTTGGCCGCAAGCCAAATTTTATTTAGAGCATAATCATGTTGAGGTAAACGATTATCTTGAAGAGCACGATCACTATCAAAAACAATTAGTACAAGCAGAGGCGGTTCTGAAATCAATGGGGCGATTTCAATTGTTAGAACGTTCTTTACTGCCTAGCTACCAATTTACGGCTCGTGATATTGTGATTGTGATAGGACAAGACGGCTTAGTGGCAAATACATTGAAATATTTAAATGGTCAGCCTGTTATCGCAATTAATCCTGATCCTGCAAGATGGGATGGCAAATTATTACCTTTTGAAATAGGCCAACTGCGTGAAGTCGTTTTGAATACGTTAAAGGAAAAGATGCCAAGTAGAACGGTGACTTTTGCTCAGGCGACAACTAATGATGGGCAAACATTACTTGCGGTTAATGATCTATTTATTGGCCCTAAAACCCACACATCGGCACGCTATATTATGAGATGGAATGGGGAACAAGAATTTCAATCCTCCTCGGGGATCATTATTTCAACAGGCTTAGGGTCGACAGGGTGGTTTCAATCGATTTTAGCGGGTGCTCAAGCCGTTATGGGGGTAGCTCATCACCCGTTGTCACAAGGATTTTCTTGGCAAGAAAGGCGACTTCAATTTAGTGTTAGGGAGCCTTTTCCTAGTAAGACAACAGGAACTTCATTTGTTTTCGGTGCGATTGAGGAGAATTCACCGCTGCAACTTGAATCATTGATGCCGGAAAATGGCGTGATTTTTTCCGATGGCATTGAAGATGATTATTTAAATTTTAATGCAGGTTGCATCGCTTCTATTAGCGTTGCGGATGTACAAGGGCAATTGATTGGTTAAATGATAAAATTTAGGCGATGTAAAATAAAATCCCAGTCGTGTGCAATTAATGCAAAGACTGGGATTTTTGTTATTTATCTGAACTTGTTTTTGACCTGCGGCCTCGTGATATGGCTATCAGCATAAATATGATAACAACGCCCCACATTGGCCAATTACTCCAGCGTGCATAAGGTGTTAACCCCGTTGTTGGGGTAATAGATGCAGATAGTGTAGCAGCGGTAAATTGAGGCAACTTAGCTTGGACGGTACCATCTGCTCGAATAATTGCGGTGACGCCATTATTGGTAGCTCTAAGTAGTGGGCGACCAAGCTCCAGCGCTCTCATGCGCGCCATTTGGAAATGTTGCCATGGCCCAATCGACTTACCAAACCACGCATCGTTAGAAATGGTTAAGAGGTAATCGCTATTAGGTTGGAAATTATCGCGAACCTGTGTTCCAAGGATAATTTCATAGCAGATGGCGGCTGTTAGATGCATATTGCCTACAGCAAGCTGAGCTTGTTGATAATCGCCCCGGCTAAATCCTGACATTGGTAAATTAAATAATGGTGCGATAGGGCGTAAAATATCCTCTAACGGTACAAACTCACCAAAAGGCACTAAATGGTGCTTGTTATAGCGATTTTTTGATGGGTACAGATAGGGAGTTGTATCCCCTAATACAATGATGGTGTTATAAAACTGATAGTCACCGTCAATAGGACGGGCATCAACAATACCCGTGATCAGTTTGGTCTGGGATTCAGCTAATATTTTGTCCAGTGATTTTAGCCATGCTTGGTTATCTAATTCGACTGACGGCACTGCGGATTCAGGCCAAACAATTAAGGAAGCTTTGCCAATATAAGGGCTAGAAAGCTTAATATAAGTATCTTTGATTTTTTGTAAGTAGCTTGTTTCCCACTTCATGGATTGGGGAATATTGCCTTGTACAAGCGCCACTTCCGTAGTTTTTGACTCCAGAGGGGTATACCACTGATAGCTCTTGATGATTAAAGGAGCGAAAAGTAGTACGGCAGCGGCGACTAACGGCGTAATACGGCGACGTACCAACGCAAGCACGAGTAACCCACTAATACTAAATAATATTAGAGTTATCAGTTCTACACCAAAGATGGGGGCAAGGCCTTTCATTGGGCCATCAATTTGGCTGTAACCGAATTGAAGCCATGGGAAGCCTGTAAGAACCCAACCTCGTAAAAACTCGGTGAGCTGCCAAATGGCTGGAGCGGCAAAGACTAATCGCCATATTGTTGATTGGGGAAAGAATTTGCTGAGTAGATAACCAAATAACCCAGTGTAGAGGGAAAGGTAAGCTGCAAGCAGGATCACCAATAGGACATTAACAACCTCTGGCATTCCACCAAAGTCAGCAATGCTGACATACACCCAATTAACGCCCGAGCCAAATAGCCCAAAGCCCCATGCAAAAGCAATCGAAAAAGCTTGTTTAGGGGAGCGTTGTAGGGTCAGTAGTTGGAGAAATAGGATGGAAAGGAGAGCTGCAGGCCAGAGGTCAAATGGCGAAAAAGCCAGTGTACCACTGGCTCCGAAAATGAAAGCCAGTAGTAGTCTTAACCACTGACTTTGATAGTATAACGTTAAGTTCATTAACTCTTTTCTTCATCTAAGTTTGGTGCAGGCGCGCCATCTGGAATTTTTACGTGAAGTAAAATAATTCGGCGGCTATCCGACATGGCAACTTTAAATTGATAGCCATCTATAGTGATGGATTCACCTCGAGAGGGTAGATGACCAAAGGCTTGCATAACAAGGCCACCGACAGTATCCACTTCTTCGTCGCTAAAGTGAGTCTCAAACGCATCATTGAAGTCTTCAATTTGGGTTAAGGCTCTAACTGAGTAGGAGTGCTGACTTAGCTGACGAATATCGACATCATCTTCATCATCGTACTCATCTTCAATTTCGCCAACAATAAGCTCTAAAATATCTTCAATGGTAACAAGACCAGAGACACCGCCAAACTCATCAATGACAATAGCCATATGATAGCGTAGTGAACGGAACTCTTTTAACAACCGGTCGACCCGTTTGCTTTCAGGTACAACAACCGCTTGGCGCAACACTTTATCAATACTGAATGGCTCAGCGTCTGTACGCATAAATGGCAGCAAATCTTTTGCCATTAGTAGCCCTTCAATATGATCTTTATCTTCGCTGATGACAGGGAAACGTGAGTGTGCGGATTCGATAATAACATCAAGGCACTCATCCAGAGTTTGATTACGTTTTAAGGTTACAATCTGGGAGCGCGGGATCATAATGTCACGTACCCGCTGATCGGCAATATCCATGACGCCTTCTAACATGTCACGGGTATCAGGATCGATAAGGTCGTTCTGCTCGGAATCACGGATCAGCTCGACCAAGTCACCACGGTTTTTAGGTTCAGCGTGGAAGAGTTGGTTTAATAGTGCAAAGAACCCTTTCTTAGGACCAGGGTTGTCACTACTCGAAGAGTTATCGTCGCTCATGGCGTTTTATTAATTATTCCTCAATTGATGATAATGGTTAATTTAGCTAAATAAGTCAATTGCTTAGGTTTTTAACTCTGCCAAATATACATTCAACGGCGTGAGATAACTATGGTATTTACTCCCAAAAACGCGATTAGACTTATTCAGCTAATATTTAACATAAAAATAGACCGTGGGTCATTCTTTTTCTGCAAGATAAGGATCAGCATAGCCCAATTCAGCTAAAATTTCCGTTTCTAGGCTCTCCATTTCTTCTGCTTCATCGTCTTCGATATGATCATAACCAAGCAGATGCAGACAGCCATGTACAACCATGTGCGCCCAATGCTCCTCGGCACTTTTTTGCTGTTCGATGGCTTCCTGTTCAACCACTTGACGACAAATAATCAGATCGCCAAGTAGAGGTAATTCTACCTCTGGTGGCGCTTCAAAAGGAAAAGATAACACATTTGTTGGTTTATCTTTCCCCCGATAAGTCAGGTTTAAATGGTGACTTTCTTCTTCATCAACGATGCGGATTGTCACTTCACTTTGTGGTTGAAACTTAGGGAGTACGGCTTCTAACCAACGTTGAAACAGTGCTTCATCAGGTAGCCCTGTTGTTTCTTCGCAAGCGAGCTGTAAATCAAGAATGACTTCACTCATTTAATTATTTCCTGCTTTTCTAACGCTTTTTGCTGTTCTTTTTCTTCTCTAATTTGTTGACGGCGTTTGTTGTCTTGTTCTTCCCATTTTTCATAGGCAATAACAACTTTTGCGACAACAGGGTGACGAACAACGTCTTCGCTGTGGAAGAAATTAAAGCTAAGTTCATCAACATCAGAAAGCACTTCAATGGCATGACGTAGGCCTGATTTATTACCGCGAGGCAAGTCGACCTGAGTAATATCCCCCGTGATGACGGCTTTTGAATTAAAACCGATACGGGTCAGGAACATTTTCATCTGCTCAATGGTGGTGTTCTGGCTTTCATCTAAAATAATGAAAGCATCATTGAGGGTGCGACCGCGCATATAAGCCAGTGGTGCTACCTCAATAACATTACGTTCAATCAGTTTTTCAACTTTTTCGAACCCTAGCATTTCAAATAATGCGTCATACAGTGGGCGCAAATAAGGATCTACTTTTTGACTGAGGTCACCGGGTAAAAAGCCAAGTTTTTCCCCCGCTTCAACAGCAGGGCGAGTCAGCAAAATACGCCGTACTTCTTGGCGCTCTAAAGCATCTACGGCGGCTGCAACGGCAAGGTATGTTTTACCTGTACCCGCGGGGCCAATGCCAAACGTAATATCGTGATCTAAAATATTCGCTATATATTGCGCTTGGTTTGGTGTGCGAGGCTTGATAACACCACGTTTGGTCTTGATATTAACGGCTTTACCATAATCTGGAATACTATCGGCAGCCTGCTCTAATACGCGGCTTTCAGAGATAGCAAGGTGGATTTGCTCAGGGTCAATATCGGGGATCACACCGCGTATTGGAGCGGTATCAACATACAATTGGCGTAAGATTTTACTGGCCGCTTGGATATTGAGTGGTTTGCCTGATAGCTTGAAACGGTTATCACGACGATTAATTTCAATCGCAAGTCTACGCTCAAGTTGCTTGATATTATCATCAAATGGCCCGCAAAGGCTCATTAAGCGTTGGTTATCTGCGGGCTCTAGAAAGATTTCTTGTGTTGCGATTTGCAACGGTTTTTTATCGGTCACTGAGTATCCTATCGTTAGGGTTGGTAACTACCAACACCAAGCTCATCTTCTTTACGAGTACGTGCGATGACAGAAGCGGGTGATTCGTGAACGCGCAAGCCCATTTGGTCTTCTGTGCGGATCACTTTACCGCGTAGTGAATTGGCATAAACGTCAACGATCTCTACATCAACAAACTTGCCAATCATATCAGGTGAACCTTCAAAGTTCACAACACGGTTGCTCTCTGTACGACCTGAAAGCTCCATAACGTTTTTACGTGAAGGGCCTTCGACTAAAATACGTTGTACCGTACCTAACATAGCACGGCTGTAGCTCATTGCTTGTTGGTTTATGCGCTGTTGAAGGAGATAGAGACGCTGTTTCTTCTCATCTTCGCTCACGTCATCGGGTAGATCAGCGGCTGGTGTACCTGGGCGTGGTGAGTAGATAAAGCTAAAGCTCATATCGAAGTTCACATCAGCGATCAGTTTCATGGTTTTTTCAAAATCATCATTGGTTTCACCAGGGAAGCCAACAATAAAGTCAGAGCTAATGAGAATATCCGGACGTGCTTTACGTAATTTACGGATGATAGCCTTGTATTCAAGCGCGGTGTGTGCGCGTTTCATTAATGTCAAAATACGATCTGAACCGCTTTGCACTGGCAAATGTAGGAAGCTAACTAGCTCAGGCGTATCTTCATAGACTTCAATGATGTCATCAGTAAATTCAATTGGATGGCTAGTCGTGAAACGAATTCTGTCGATACCATCAATCGCGGCAACCAAACGAATTAATTCAGCAAAAGTACAGATTTCACCATCAAATGTTGCGCCACGATAAGCGTTAACGTTTTGACCCAATAGGTTTACTTCACGTACACCCTGCGCCGCTAATTGAGCAATTTCAAACAGGATATCATCACAAGGACGGCTAACTTCTTCACCGCGTGTATAAGGAACAACGCAGAATGTGCAATATTTATTGCAGCCTTCCATGATGGAGACAAAAGCGGTAGGGCCTTCCGCGCGTGGTTCTGGCAGACGGTCAAATTTCTCAATTTCAGGGAAACTGATATCGATAACAGGGCTACGGCTTCCTTTAACCTGATTAATCATTTCAGGGAGACGGTGTAGCGTTTGTGGACCGAAAACAATATCGACGCTTGGTGCGCGCTGGCGGATAAAATCACCTTCTTGAGACGCAACACAGCCGCCGACACCAATAATGATATCAGGGTTGCTATCTTTGAACGATTTCCAGCGACCAAGCTGATGGAAAACTTTTTCCTGTGCTTTTTCACGGATTGAACACGTGTTCAGCAGCAGTAAATCTGCTTCTTCTGGAATCTCAGTGATCTGATAACCATGGGTGCTTTCTAATAATGAAGCCATTTTTGATGAGTCATACTCATTCATTTGGCAGCCCCATGTTTTAATATATAACTTTTTATTCGTCGACATGTCTATATCCGGTGTTTTCGAAGTGGCTTAGTATAATGGACTCCGAAACGCGTTGTATACCCGTTATACTTTGAGCATAGAGCCTTTATGCGTAGCTGCTCGAAATATAATGGATATAAATCCAAAGTCCTGTCCCGTTTTGGGAAGGCGCACGCATTTTTGATCATAAACATCACTCTATGATATGAAAAATGCCAAAATAGCCTGAGTTAGTACCCAAAGGCTATGTAATACGCGGTCTCAAAGACAGGTTATCGCCTATTTTTTTCAAGATTAACCTGTATTGTATTCATTTGCAGCATCAGTGACCAGAGTCTCTGAAAGAGATATTCCCTGTCAGCGTAACAATTTTTCGGTACACTACGTAAATCAAATAGTTAATAGTAGCTAATGTAATGAATAAATTAACAGAATATTATGATGTTGTCGTCGTTGGTGCGGGTATGACTGGTGCCGCCGCGGCTCTTGGGTTTGCTCAAGAAGGGATGCGAGTTGCATTACTGGAAAAAGCAGAGCCAACCGCTTTTGACGCCAATAGTGCTCCTGATGTCCGTATTTCTGCCATTAGCCGTTCCTCTGTCGATTTACTTAAACAGTTAGGTGCTTGGCAACATGTTGAAGCAATGCGCAGTGCGCCTTATCGACAACTTGAAACATGGGAAGAAGAAGGGAGCAACGTTGTTTTTGACGCCCATGACTTAGGGTTGCCTGAACTTGGTTTTATGGTAGAAAACCGAATATTGCAGCTGGCTCTGTGGCAGGAGTGCGAAAAATACGCCAATCTTGAACGTATTTGCCCCGCTCAATTACTGTATCTTTATCAACCTAAAGGCCAAAAAGAGTGGGTAGTCTCTCTGGATGATGGGCGTGAGCTACAAGCGAAATTAGTCATCGGTGCGGATGGCGCAAACTCCCAAGTACGTAAATTAGCAGGAATTGGCAGCCGTGGTTGGCAGTATCGCCAGTCTTGCATGTTGATCACCGTCCAAACAGCAGGGCCGCAGCAAGATAAGACATGGCAGCAATTTTTCCCGTCAGGCCCTCGGGCATTTTTACCGCTTTATGATCATTGGGCCTCGCTGGTGTGGTATGACAGCCCAGCCAAAATCCGCCGATTACAATCAATGTCGATGGAGCAACTGACTGGGGCGATTACGGAAGCTTTTCCTGAGCGTTTAGGGAAAGTCACCGCATATGCTTCCGGCGCATTTCCGTTGACACGCCACCATGCGAATCGTTATGTGATTGAGGGGCTTGCGTTGGTTGGCGACGCCGCACATACCATAAACCCACTGGCAGGACAGGGGGTTAACCTAGGCTATCGAGATGTTGATGTTTTGCTGAAAGTGGTTACACAGGCAAAAGAGTACCTTGAACCTTGGTCTTCCGTAGAGGTATTAAAACGCTATCAACGTCGACGCTTGCCAGATAACTTAGTCATGCAAGCGGGGATGGATGCATTTTATATGGCATTTAGTGAAACGCTACCCGGCTTGAAAATGTTAAGAAATCTTGGTCTTATGGCTGCTCAACGTGCCGGTGAAGCGAAGAAAATCGCATTAAAATACGCATTAGGATTATAAATTTCATCCTAAATAACCTAAGTTGCGGATAGAAATTGCATTAATGCCCAAGTTGCGATTAGAAAGTTTGACGAGAACCTCAATAATCGCAAGAACTTGGGCAATGATTAATGTTGAAAAAATACACACCGACTCAAAGTCGTATGGATGATTACAGCGCAGATGATATGCGCTGTAATGACTTGAGCGGTAACCAACTTATTTGCAGTTAACAAATACGCTGCTTATTTTTTGCTAATATCCACCGGTTTTGGTTGGTCAGCTACAACATCAAAATTTTCTTCAGTAATAATTGAATCAATGCTTTCGCCTTTTGCAGCAAACGCATTGGCTAATTTTTCAGTATCTAACTCTTTTTCCCAACGAGCAACGACGATACAAGCACAAGCATTACCCACTAAGTTAGTTAGTGCACGACACTCAGACATGAAACGGTCGATACCTAGAATCAAAGCCATACCTGCAACAGGAATGCTTGGCACCACCATTAGAGTCGCTGCCAAGGTAATAAAGCCAGCGCCTGTCACACCTGCTGCGCCTTTAGAACTGATCATTGCAACCAGTAACAGTGAGATTTGTTCCCAAATAGTCAGATCAATATTTGTCGCTTGAGCAATAAACAGTGCGGCCATGGTCATGTAGATGTTGGTTCCATCAAGGTTAAATGAGTAACCTGTTGGGATAACCAAGCCAACTACGGATTTTTCACATCCTGCATGTTCCATTTTTCTCATTAAGCTAGGCAATGCGGCTTCAGACGATGAGGTACCTAATACTAGCCATAGTTCATCTTTAATGTATTTGATCAGTTGAATGATCGAAAAGCCATTATATTTAGCGACAGCACCAAGCACTATCAGAACGAACAGTAATGATGTGATATAGAAGGTCATAATCAGCATCATTAAGTTGCCGATTGAAGAAATACCGTACTTACCTATAGTAAATGCCATGGCTCCGAATGCACCAATAGGAGCAAGTTTCATCAGCATGGCAACCATCTTAAAGACAGGCTCTGAGAAGTTTTGCAGTAATTTAACGATAGGCTCGCCATGCTTACCCGTTGCAGCAAGAGCCAAACCAAAAATGACGGCAATAAACAGTACTTGCAGAATATTACCGTTAACGAGCGGGCTAATAACGGTATCAGGAATGATATTCATTAAAAAGCCAACAATAGAGGATTCATGGGCTTTTTCTACATATCCTGCCACTTTACTGCTATCGAGTGTTGCTGGGTCAATGTTAAGCCCCGCACCGGGACGAATGATATTCGCGACAATTAGGCCGATAATCAGTGCGATGGTTGAGAAAGTGATGAAATAAAGCATCGCTTTCCCTGCAACGCTACCAACCGCCTTCATATTGCTCATACCGGCTATACCAGTAACAACGGTTAAGAAAATAACAGGTGCGATGATCATCTTAACAATTTTAATGAAAGCATCACCGAGTGGTTTTAAGGATTCTCCAATATCAGGGAAAAAGTGACCAAGTGCGATACCAAATAAAATGGCAACAATAACTTGGACATAAAGGATCTTATAGAGTGGTTGTTTTATAATGTTTTGCATAAATCTTCTCTGTAAAATATTGCATCACTGCAAATTATAATTATTAGGATTTGAGAACGTTTTTATTTTGGGAATGATAGGTTGGATGAAATTTGAGTCATGGCAGAAGGCAGAGTGCTCCTGACGCCATTAACCGAGTCTAACCAAAATTCACGCGGAGATTATCACTATTATTAGTTACGATAAAATGATTAAAGTCACATATTCGATAATGAAGTTATCTAAAGGTAAATAAAATTAACTAAGTGTTACTTTTCGAAGCTAAGTGATAAGTGTAGATGACTATTCGAAAGTCAAAAATAGAGAAGTAAGATGAGATGATACAAAGAGGTTAAACAGGGAGTAGCAAGCGTCTAGAGCAGGCGTAGCCTAATCTTGAGATACTTTTCTGTACTGATAAGCGGAAAAGAGAAAAGATATCCATTTAGGCCATTCGGCTCGTTATTCTTTATAGTTATTAGTTATAACAAAAAGTTCAATTCACTGAATAAAGCCATCGTCTATAAGGTCATCATAAACATAGCTTATCCAGTGAATTGAATACGTGATTATAGCAGCTCAACAATACCTTTTTGACCGTCGACTTTAACACGCTGACCATTTTTAAGCGTATTCATCACACGACGGATACCCATAACCGCCGGTAATCCTAATTCGCGAGCGGTTACTGCGCCGTGAGAAAGCGGGCCACCACTTTCGGTGATAACGCCACTTGCTCGATAAAAAAGTGCTGTCCATGCAGGATTGGTGGTACGAGCAACCAAAATCGCGCCTTGAGGGAATTGGGCAAAATCTTCAGGCCCATGAACTAAAAAGACTTCACCTTCAACGGTGCCAGCGCTGCCAGCTAACCCTTTTAGGGATGACCCATCGTCTTCGGTTTCTTCTGATATTTCGCCATAAACCCATTGTGGTGTTGTACTTCTAGCCTGTTCATAGCCTGCTTTGTTGCTGCTTATATGTTGGCGTAATTCGCTAAATGCTTGAGTAGTTTCAGCGTTAATAGCGTCTGCTAACTGCTGTTCTTTCGCAAAATAGATATCCGAGGCTTGATCAATGACACCGCGGATCACCAAGCGCTCACCTAGGGCATGTAAGCCCCTGCGCATAGGTAAAGCCAGGCGAGTGGTTTGGTAATGCTCTAAATCATCTAATGCAGTGTATACCCGTGCCAACCTAATTAACTCTTGCATAAAATAACGCAACTCTTCTGGCGTTTGCGAAATGATCTCAAATTCGGTTTTTGACTGAGCAATTTTTTTACTTAACGCATCGCTGGTTTGTCCATCATTTTCTAAATCCGCCATTGCGCTTATTTGTGTAAGAACAATATGAGGGGCATCTAGCCATGTAGGGTGGTAGGCATCAAAGTCCATTTCACGATGACCATGGTTAGTTAAAAATGCGGTAAATTCAGTGAAAAAGTCGGGATGCGCTTGCTTCAATGTATCCATAATTGAATCTGCATCGATAGCTTTTAATAGCGCAAATAATTTCGCATCATGGCGAACAAGGCGTGATAAGCTCCATAATTCGTTATTCACTTGCCCTGTTTTGGTCTCTGACATTGCAATTAGACTATCAAGTGTCTTATGAGCTAACTGTTCATCCCCTTGATAAAGCATTTTCAGTAAGGCGATTAAGGCTGCGTATAATGAGCGTTGAGTAAGTGAAATCGCAATGTTCGGTAAAAAGTAATCAGAGCCTAATTTATTGATCCTTTGTATGTAATCCCACAGTTCACTCAATTTTTTCTCTTGGAGAGGCTCTTGGTTAAGGGCGCCAATTCCAATCAAATATCGGTCGAGGTCTCGCATCCAAGTAATAGGTAGCTCTTGTACCCATGCAAATTTACGGGCAATTTCAGGCAATGAAGATAAGAGAGTGGGTAAATCATTCATCATTGATGTAGGAAGACGGTTATGGTAAAGCGCAACGGCGTTTTGGTTACCATAAATATAATAATCTTTCATCGTGAACCATTTACCATTAAAGGAAGGTAGCCCCATTAAATTTAAACTGTAGTTCAAAGAGGCATGGAAACCCGCCTCACACATATCCCATGTCAAAGGTGTGATTGGATTAGGGAAACGTTCTGCCGACTCGTCGCGTGTCCAAATTGGGGCAATTTGAGTCACATTACGTGATTGTAATAACCATAATTGTTGGTCATGAAATGCCCACTCAATATCTTGAGGGAACTGAAAATATTGCTCTGCACGAATGGCGAGCTCGGCGACTGCTTGGCACTGTTCAGAAGTTAGTGTTGTTTGATTTTTGGCTGGGCTCACTAAAGGGAGTATTTCCGTTCCCTTATCGGTCATAACAATTGCACGCTGCTTCTCGGCGATTTCTTGGTGAACGATTTGCAAGGAATCGCGATCAACTTGGTATTCATCAATAGGCTCTTCACCACCAACAACGGTTTCTCCTAATCCAAAGGCAGCGTTAATCAGTACAGATGATAAATTACCCCGTACAGGATCAATTGAGAAGGCAACCCCGGCGGCTTCATTTTCACGTACGTCTACCATACGCTGTAATACAACCGCCATCGCGGCATGTTGATGGGGTAACTGTAAATGTTGTCGATAAAGCATGACATGGGTATGCCAAAGGGAAGCATAGCATTGGCGGATCGCATCATGAAGCGACGGGAGATCGCGTACGCCTAAAATAGTATCGTGTTGGCCTGCAAATGCGGCTCCTGGCATATCCTCTAGTGTCCCTGAAGAGCGTACAGCCAGAGGAACATGAGTTAATTGACTATCATGTAAGCGGGTTGATAACAGGGTGGTCAGGCTATCAGGCAATGGCGCCGAGAGTATGAGTTGTCGGATAGATTCGCTGGCATTTTGTTCATTGTCAGGGTGTTGAGCAAGGAGTGAACTAATTTGTCCAAATAAAGGGGAAATGAATTGCTTGTAGGCTTCGCAAGAGAGGATTAAGCCGTCAGGAACAGGGAGGGCTTGGATTGTTTTTGCCAAACTAGCCCCTTTACCACCACTGATAGCAATATCTGCCGCTTGAGTATCATTTAGACTATAGATGAGTTCCATTTTCCACCTTCTTTTTCTTAAATAGGAAATGCAGTACAAGTAATGCCAACAAAGCACCAACAATGACGTCGATACCGTAGTGGTAGTGAAGATAAACCGTTGCAACAATGAGACCTGCTGCTAAAGGGGTTAGGCACCATGCGATTTTTCGGTAGCCTGTTTTGAATAAAAAACCAACGATATACAGGGTGATCCCTGTGTGTAAGCTTGGGAAAACATCCATTCCAGTGATCCCTTTTTCCACCATACCCGTCAGAAAAAGGGTCATTGCACCATTGTGGACAGGGTAAGTAAATAATGTTGGGAAAGCACCGTATGGCCCGACAGCAGGCAAAATGAAATAGCCAATAAATCCAAAAAAATACATCAACATTAAGCCCAAAAAGTAATGCTCAGAGGTGTTTTTTTTGCGTTGTAAAAAGAAAAATAGAGCACTACCAATAACTAAAAAGTAAAAGCTGAAATAACAAAAAGCAATTAACTCACTGAACCATGGGGCTTGAAGAGCGATCATATGCTCTGGAAGGCTTTTATTAAGCCAAAGATAACTGTCTATGGTGTATAAGAGATGATCCGCGCTCCATGAATAAAAATGAATTCGAATGGCTTTAAACAGTGGGAAGATGGACCAGCAAGCGATAAGTTGTAATAAACCTACCCAATAGAAACGCGGGGATTGCCATTTGGGAAGTTTGCTACAGGCGACTAATAGGATCCAAAAGATGCCGCCAGTGAGTACCGATGGCCAAAGAGTCTCTGTCAGATCTGAGCCAAAAACCCCAATGCACCCTAAAAGCCAGATAATAAATAATTGAATGGCAAATAGCCGATTAAATAAATGTAGATAGTGTGTTTTTAGCATGGAGCAGAGCCTTTGTATTGAATAATTTTATAACCAATAAAGGCACTGATAAAACTCGGAATAAGTACCGTAGGCCAGATGAAGGTAAAACAAGCAAGTAAGGGTAACCAAACTAAACTGGCTAATCCTCCTCCTAATATTTTAAAAAAAGTGATGGTGTTACGTGCATCGGCATAAGTCGCTGCAAACCGAGAGGCCAGTAAAATAGGAATAAAGATAAACATTAAAAAGAAGCCAAGCCAACGCCAAGTTGTACTGTGAGTTGAGGGGCGAGCGTCGGGAAGTAATTGGGGTGTTGGGTTGTGTTGGTAACGTAAAAATGCCTCTGCATAGGAATCGCCTTGCATGAAAGCGTGGCTAGCATACTGTTCAGCGTGTTTAAAGGTTTCTTCATCAGGGCAATTAACGGAAACATCATCCAGAGATTGTGAGATTTGAGTATGGATGCGTTTTTCCCATTCGCGATCGGACTCTTCATTTTCTTGGGCAGTAATCTGGATTGGTTTGCCAACATAGATTTCGGCATGACTCGCAAAGCGGTCGGGCATGGCATAAAACAGCCCTAATGGCACGATATTAAATTCAATCTGTTGAGAGAGTAAAGTGCGAATGATCCGTGCTGCACCACGTTGATAAGGCAATGGTCGGTGGCCCCATTCACTACTTCCCTCTGGGAAGAGAAACAGTGAGCCTCCTGCTTTGAGATGCTCAACACCCGCATCAACCGGGTTTTCGAAGCTGCTTGCACTGATCCCTAAACGTTCTTTATCTTTTTTGCGTACGACGGGAATACCCGTGAAATAAAGGCGCATGATAAAGCTATTGAGCAGTTGGATGGATGCGAGTGCTTGCCCCAGTGGAGAGACTTTTAAGGTTAAATAGCCATCAAAGGCACTGTTGCGATGACTACACAAAAAGAGAGTTGGTTTATTAGTTTGCTGTAGTGGCACATGACCGACAAGGGAACAATTTGGGTAGTATATGCGACGAATAGTTGATGAAACTATGCGGTAATAAAGGGGCAATGGCTTCCCTGCAAGAACTAAAGGTACTTCTTTATTTTGACCCATGAGACTTTTTTACCTTTGTGTATACCTGAAAAACACACATAAAATTCGAATAATCAATCTTGCCAGTGTCACATTAAATTGCGACATCATAAGTGTTTAGCTGTTTATCATTATGTATGTTTATCTACGGATAAAGTTATATATGAGCTCACTTAATACATATTTGAGATAAGTCCGAACGGAAAGCCATCTTAATCAGCACGCTTTTTGATTTAATGTCGCAATATCAAAAGCGAGCGTGCGTAAATTAGGAATATGTCCAACTAATCCTCGGTGAGTACGAGCTTGATTAATAAACACATAATTTTCACCTAATGGCGGTGTTTCTGTTTCACATAAAATGGGGTGCTCCCATCCTTTAAGTAAACCATCGATCGGAAGGTGGTCATCGCCTTTGGTGAGCGCCTGTTCAACTAAATTAGGGTAGTGCTTTTGTATCGCTTTTGCGTTCAAAAATAGTTGCCCTTGGTCATAGACGGCGCATTTGACTGTTTGATGGTTATCACTCAAAAACCAGGTTTGAGGAACTGACTGTTCGGCGGCATGGCGTACAGACACACATTGACTAAAGGCTTTTGCATTCATTAGGTTATTTGCTAGCTCTTCACGTAGGTGTTCCGTGGAGGCAGAGATATTGGCTGTGGGTGAGCGATAAGGGCCGAGAGAGAAGCTTTTCCAGCATTCTTCATCATAAATATCAAATTCTTCGACTAGATTACCTTTTTTATCTATGACTTGAGGAGAGCTAGGAAGCAGCTGGTAGGCACTAGGGCAACTGGCAATATCATCAGCAGAAAACCCATGAAAGAGTTTCCCTGCTGGGTAATACCCCGATTGAATCAAGGCTAAAGATTGAAATGTTCCAACCCAAGGAGGACCAAAAGCATACCATTTAGCAATGCTGTCGCGATTTTTTTGTGTTGCCGATAGTTGTAGATAGTAGCGGATCGCACAGTTTGATGATGAATGAGCAATCAGTAATATTTTTTGCTGCTCCCCATAACGTTGTTTTACTTGATGGATTTTGGCGTCAAGTTGAGCGGCTAAATGGCGGTGATCTGCGCGCCAATCATATGCAAGGAAAAATAGGTCAATACCATCGCGATAGCCTAATGCTTTTTCTAAGAGCTGCTTTAACGGTGCGGTGATTAAATTCTCGATTAAACCAGGAATAACTGAGAAGCTGTGTAGTTGTTGGACACCAATATGAGCAGCGGAGTCCGTATATTGATAATGATTCTGTCGAATTAAGCTACGATAGTCTCCCCAAATTAAGGTTTTTTTCTGCCTATCGTATAACTGACTTCCTAAAATACCTGGTAGGTAAATAATGGGCAAATTCAGTGTATGGTCAATTAATCCAGCATGACGCAGTTGTTTTGCAATGGCTGCTATCTTAATCGCGTAATAAGCCCGATTTAACGGCATAATTCACATCTCTTATTGAAAACATGAAAATGAGAAAAGTGCTAATTAGAATGAGAGTAAAATAAAAGTTAATTGCACTTTTCCAGATTGTAATATTCGTTTTTCTCTTCTACTTGTTCGTTTACCTATGCGCGAAACTGGATTGGTATCACTAAGAAGTTGTAGAGCTGCTCGGGCATACCGTTCGAGCAATTTGAAATATCTTTTATAATATACTTTTTTCAGGTGTGATAGATATTTTGTGTCATTTCAGTAAACACATTAAAAAGGAATGATGCATGGCACAATCTTTCATTTTCGGTAAAATCCTAAAAGTATTTTAAGAGGATAGTATTTTGACTTCATTGATTAAATAACGCAATGACGCCACATTATCTGCGGAACCCCTCGAATAACAAGCCTAGTGAAGCTCATATGGGGAATGTTGGAGTAAAGACCTCATGTGACATAAGGCTGCTTTCGAGTCTCAACAAGTGAGAAAGCACCAAACTAAGATATTGAATAAAATTGACTACGAGCACACACTTCTTTTATTTTCGGCACAAGCCATTCAAATAGTTACTGAAAAATTGAGAATACTGATCGGCTCTTTTTTATCTTTAATGTATTACTGTGAAATATTGTCAAATGTAATACCGTAAATGTTAATCTTCTTTGTTATTAAAAAATAGGAGTGTGAAGGATAGTGTTAAGCTCATTGTTTTTTTACTCGTAAAAAAGAGTTATGATAATTACTTGGAAGTAAAAAACTAATAATATGCAGAGGGATTATGAAAAAGAAAATATTAGTTTCGATATTAAGCCTTTTATTAATATCAGTTACGGGGTGTAATGATTCTAATGAAAGCTCAAATACCACTCCATCTCAGAAAAATAAAGCAGAACAATCTGAGTCAAAACAGAAAAACACTAACTTCAATGAAGCTAAATTGGCCCAAAAGATTGAAAAAGGTAATTTATGGACATATGCCATTGAGGAGGAATTTGGCAATATAATAAGGAAAGAAACATCAGTGATATCAGGTGGTTTAAATCCTAATATTTTAAATAATACAAAAAGTGTATTAGATTCATTCAGTTCTGATAAAAATATGACACTTAACCTTCCGGCTTTTAAAGCAATTGATAACAAAACGGATCTAAAAAATAGGGCAGAAATAAGTGGAAGCTTACTGTCATTGGACATTACTTTTTCAATGCATTTCAATAATTCAGAACTAAATAATATCAAAGAAGCATTTGATTATATGGCGACGCTTTCCCCAGAGATCCCTGAATTAGACGCTGCAGGTATTGCTTATGGTAAAAGTTATGTTGATTTATATGAAAAAATGATAAAATTAGGTGATTATGCCATTATCAAAAAAACATATCGTTTAGATGATTATGCGCAAATGCAAGTGTTATACGACGATGCTAAAAAAGCCTACATCAAACTTATTGATGAAAAAGAAAAATTAGAAAATGCATATGAAAATTATTATCAAGATATGCATGTTGAAGAGCTTAAATTAGTGAAGGAAAAAGGCTTAATTATTCGTTTTCAAATTATGAACTCATTGGATCTACTGTCTAATACTATTGAGTCAATGGAGCCAGAGAAAATTGATTTGAAAGTACTTTCTGATGAAATTGCTAAAATTGAAGCTGAGTCAGTCGAGTTAGAAAAATTATTCGGCAATGAAGTGTTACTCAATAAAGAAAACATAAAAAGCTCAGATTATGCAGTTAAAGAATATTTAAGAAAATATCAACAAATTGTTATCGAATTAAAAGTGTTAGAGAAAAAAGCTAAGGAAGGCAAGAATGTGTCGAATGATATTGATACGATTTTTATAAACTATGAATCCTTGATAAAGGATTATAATTCATTAATAACAAAATAATAAATTTTTAATAGAAATGTTAATTGGGCTAACTCAGTTTTGAGCTAGCCCTACGAACTAAGTATTAATATCATCAGTGTTAATTCTTAACGGAAAATTATTAAGATAAATCAAAGATCGTGAGATATCACGGGAGAAACAATTTTGGAATGAGTCAATGATTTCTCATTAAAACGTGTCAATAATGCTACCTTGTTATTACCTGATAGGTATGCGGATAAAATATAGATATTTTTGTTTTCTGCGAAAAATGCTGACATACCAAAGGGAATGGCTACAGGGTTTTGCTGTTAGATGATTTCTCTCTGGTGTTTGATATACAGCAAAAGGCGTTAGAGTAAGTCAAAACTATTGTACCTGATAGTCTGGTGAATCAATGGCTCCCTAGTTAGCTTAGCTAGCCAATAAGCGCTGAGGGCTATCAAACAAAATTAAGCATCTTTTTGCTCTAAGAATAAGCGACTCAGCCGCGACTATCCGCGTGCGCCAAAGCAGTGGCAACAGAAGCCACAAGAAACGCTTTATACGCCCCATCCTATATAAAGTGAAAGAAGACGGCGGCGATGTGAAGAAGGCTGCTTAAACTGCTCTCGTTTCAAATTTAAAAGATAAGCAGCTCTACCTCTATGAAAGTGGAGTGGTAATTTATGGCTTTCTGTGGTGATTAAACGGCAAATTCTCGGGGTAAGCGATCTCCTTATTGCTCGTGTCGATGGGCTAATGGGCTTTCTTGAAGCATCAAATAGCCTCTATCCTCAAGCAAAGCACTATGCCGCTTAAAACACTACGATGTGTTTATGGTAGGTTTGAAACCTGTTTATTGAGCTAGATGAACAGGAGAATAAATCAGGCAATAAGATTTGGTTATAGGGATGACACTGTAATGGATACACTGTCTGATTATTTTTGTTTCTCTGAAAATATCTCAAGGTCATCTATACGATAGGTGCTGTTCATCGTTTTGCCGCTGACGAACACTAAGTGGGTATACGGAACGAAAATAGTATCTGAAATGGCTGTACATTGGTCTACTTAAGGCTCAGAAAAATAGATGATGCAAACCTGTAACTGAGCTTGAGTGATAAATGAAGTTGTCTCTTTTGAGAAAGTATAAGGGATGGCCCAAAGGTATATTAGGTGAAAATTTTACTTTGAAGTGGAGTAGGGGGAGGGATGGCTGGGGTACCAGGATTCGAACCTGGGAATGCCAGGATCAAAACCTGGTGCCTTACCGCTTGGCGATACCCCAATATATCAGATTTTTTATCCCTAGTTAGGGATGGTGCGGGAGGCGAGACTTGAACTCGCACACCTTGCGGCGCCAGAACCTAAATCTGGTGCGTCTACCAATTTCGCCACTCCCGCAAAACATGGTGGCTATGACGGGATTCGAACCTGTGACCCCAACATTATGAGTGTTGTGCTCTAACCAGCTGAGCTACATAGCCATGTCATACAGTAAAACTGCTTTTTTAACTTCACTGCATGGGATTCAAGACAACCTACGAAGAGGAGAAGATGGCTGGGGTACCAGGATTCGAACCTGGGAATGCCAGGATCAAAACCTGGTGCCTTACCGCTTGGCGATACCCCATCCGAGGATGTCTTCTAAATTCGTTAATTTAAGATGGCTGGGGTACCAGGATTCGAACCTGGGAATGCCAGGATCAAAACCTGGTGCCTTACCGCTTGGCGATACCCCAATCTTAAATTCAATAACCGAGAAGGAAATGGTGCGGGAGGCGAGACTTGAACTCGCACACCTCGCGGCGCCAGAACCTAAATCTGGTGCGTCTACCAATTTCGCCACTCCCGCAAACATGGTGGCTATGACGGGATTCGAACCTGTGACCCCAACATTATGAGTGTTGTGCTCTAACCAGCTGAGCTACATAGCCATCTTTTTTGCATTACCTTCATCGGCGTTGCGGGGCGCATTATGCTAATTACAGCTAAGACAGTCAACTGCTTTTTTCACTATTTTTGTGAAAATGCGTCCGTTTGTTTGATGAATAATCATTTTGTCGATAAAGACAGCAAAAAACAAGTCATTCATCGAAAAAACTGTGACATGTCACATGAGAGTAATTGTATCCATCTTAATATGTTGGGATGCCAAACTAACAGTGAAATGGTGATCCAAAAGATCTATCAACGCACGATTTGCCTGTTTTTGGCGTTAAGGAAAAAGAATCTAATCCAGAGCAAAAACCAGAAATGGAGCAACAGTTTCTGGTTTTTGCTGGTGGGATTGTGAGATCAGTTATCAAGGAGTTTTTGGAGCAATTCCCCATTGAGCATAGCGCGTTTTGTTAAGGCGAAGGCGCCGATTGCCGAGGTATGCACTAATTGTGAGGTAACTACCGGTAAGTTTTCACGGAACTCTTTGAGTGTTTGGGTATCGATACAACTTTGGATAGCTGGCAGTAGGACTTGCTCGGCTTCCGTAATATCACCTGCAATAACCACCTTTTCAGGGTTAAACAGGTTGATTGCGATAGCAATGGCTTTACCGATTTGGCGGCCGACATGCTGTATCACCTCTGTCGCCAGAGGGTCATTTTTATTTGCAGCTTGGCAGATATGCTGTATAGAGCAACGTTCTAGTGTGAGTGAGCTAGTAAAACCTTGTTCTAGGCGCTGTTGAACACGGTTTTCAATAGCTTGATTTGAGGCGATAGTTTCGAGGCAACCAAAATTACCGCAATGGCACAAATCACCTAGAGGGTCCACTTGGATATGACCGATTTCACCGAGGTTACCACGGTGATTTAGTAAGATTTCATTATCAATGACCAGTCCAGCACCTGCACCGCGGTGGATCCGAACAAGTAGCGAGTCTTTGCAATCTTTTGTGGCTCCAAAGTAGCTTTCTGCTAAGGCAAGGCTACGGATGTCGTGCCCAACATAGCAGGTAATTTTGAAATGAGCCTGCAAATTATCAATAAGGTGCCAGTTATCCACTTTAATGTGTGGCATATAGTGAACAATGCCGCTGTGTGGGCTAACGAGGCCGGGTAAAATGACTGAGATGGCTATAAGCTCTTTAAGACGGCGTTGATTGAGCGCAATAAAGTCTTCTATCGCTTCAATCAGTTTTTGCTCTACTGCTTGCTGAGAAGGCGCTGAGATTGGATAGTGGGCATCGACAAGTAGCTTGCCGCTTAAATCATAAAGGGCGATAGTGGCATCATAACGACCTAAGCGCACACCTATCGTATGAAAGTTTTTATGCTCTGATACGATAGATATGGCACGTCGCCCCCCTGTAGAGGCTTGCTGGTCGACTTCTTTAATGAGGCCGCGCTCGAGTAGCTGACGAGTAATTTTAGTGACACTTGCGGGGGCAAGTTGGCTCTGCTCTGCAATTTGGATGCGAGATATAGGACCATGTTGGTCAATGAGGCTATATACCACGGCACCGTTGAGTTGTTTTACCAGATCAATATTACCAATTTGCTTTAGCGAGTGACTATGGTTCATCAGCTATATACTCATTTTTTGTAGACTTCCTCTCCGTTGACATAGGTTGAAAGGATTTGGAAGTCGTGGTTAAACGCAGTTAAGTTCGCAACTTTACCCGGCGCGATAGACCCTAAGTGGGATTCGACGCCAATCGCTCTAGCGGGGTAAAGTGTTGCCATTCTTAATGTTTCATCTAATGCGATACCGACATGTTCTACCGTATTTTTAACTGCTTCAATCATGGTTAGTGACGATCCACTGAGGGTTCCGTTCTCATCAACACATAATCCATTCCGGTAGTATATGGTTTTGCCTGCAAAGATAAAATGATCCATTTCACCAGTTTGAGGATCAATACCAGCAGGCGCGGTAGCGTCCGTAACTAAAACTAATTTATCACCTTTCAACCGTTTACTGTTACGAATATTTGCCCATTGTACATGAAGACCATCTGCGATAATGCCAGCGTACACTTCTGGAGTATCATAAATTGCCCCTACTAAACCAGGTCCGCGACCTGAAATATATGGCATGGCATTAAAGAGATGGGTTGAGAAACGGATACCCGCTTTAAAGCCGAGGCGCGCTTCTTCGTAAGTTGAATTTGAATGGCCCGCAGAAACGATAATGCCAGCATTGGTCAATTGGCGAATATAAGACTCACCCACGATTTCCGGTGCTAAGGTGACCTTGGTAATCGCATCTGCATGAGCGGCTAAATAATCAATCATTTGCGCAGAAGGCTGACGAATGAATTCAGGATTATGCGTGCCTTTTTTCACGATGTTGATGTAAGGGCCTTCTAAGTGTAGGCCGAGCGCTTGATGACGATGTGTTTTTAAGTACTCCGTCATCACTTCTACACCATGCTTCATCAGTTCATCGGAACAGGTAATTAAGGTTGGTAGAAAACTTGTGCACCCAGAACGCTCATTGGCTTTTTGCATTATCTCCAGATGCTTCAATGTCACATTTTCTTTGTTATCATTGAATTGGACGCCACCACAGCCATTGACTTGTAAATCAATAAAGCCGGGAGAAAGAATAGCACCTTGTAAATCGTGCTGCTCGATATCAGAGGGAAGTTCATCTAATGGGCAGATATCTTTAATAAGAGCACCATCTATGATGACAGCATGGTTATCTAATCTTTCATGACCTGTATAAATAATACAATGGGTTAATGCGTACATGGTATTTGGCTCCTGACTTCTGGAGAGATAAAACATCGGGTCACCGACCTGCTTCAACAGGTCGGGTGATCGAATGATTATGAGTTAAATTTTTCGATAATGTCAGATTCTAGCTGCGTAAAATATTTGAGTGTTTTTACTTTTAGCTCAAGCGTTGCGGGTTCATCACAGACGATCAATGCTTTTTGGTGCATTTGCACACAACTGATAGTCCATAAATGATTGACTGAACCTTCAACCGCAGCTTGAACGGCGTTGGCTTTGTTGGCACCCGTTGCCAATACCATCAGCTCTTCCGCATCCATTAATGTTGCGACACCTACAGTAAGGGCAAACTTCGGTACTTGATTGACATCATTATCAAAGAAACGTGAGTTAGCGATGCGCGTCTCGGGGGTTAATGTTTTGATACGAGTACGAGAGCGTAATGATGAGCCGGGTTCATTAAAGGCAATATGACCATCATTACCGACACCACCCATAAATAGATTAATTTTGCCATAAGACTTAATTTTATCTTCGTAGCGTTGGCATTCAGCATCCACATCCGATGCGTTACCATTTAGCAAATTGATATTTTCTTTTTGAATATCAATATGGTTAAAGAAGTTTTCATGCATAAAAGTATGGTAACTTTGCGGATGATCTTCTGGGATACCCACATATTCGTCCATGTTGAACGTTACAACATGTTTAAAGCTCACTTTGCCTGCTTGATACAACGCGATAAGCGCTTTGTATGTCGCAAGCGGAGTTCCACCGGTCGGCAAACCTAAAACAAAAGGGCGCTCGGCTGTTGGGTTAAAAGCGTTGATTTTATCTGCAATATATTGTGCAGACCAAATCCCAACGTCGTGAGCAGTTTTTAGTGGGAGAAGCCTCATGATACTTTACCTCTAGTAACAGTCTGTTAATTCTATGAAATCTGAAAGATCGCCATACTCTTTATGGCTTAAGTTACATGACATTTGTTGCAAATCAGCGATTGTACTCAATCGCCAGCATGTAACTTTGCTATTTTGAGTTGCTATGCCCCTGACTTTTTATTAACTAACTATAGGAAATTTCAGGGAGTATCGATTCTCTATTAGCTATACAGCTAAATCCAGTAGATAAGTTATTTTTAATCATAAAATAAGTTTTCAATAATAGCCACTAATTTAGGTGGATAATGAAAATTATCATTGACATTTATCACAAATCGAACCTATTTATTTTGTATCGCGAAAAAATTCATCTAGACTATGAAATTGCTACACTCAGACACCTAAATTATTATTATGGTGTATGAACAATAAGATCCTGTGAATGGGGCAATAATAGGGCTTTAAAGGGGGAGTTCGTGAATATTCTTAGCTACTTACAGCGGATCGGCAGGGCATTGATGGTGCCTGTGGCTGTACTGCCAGCCGCCGCAATCCTTATGGGGATTGGATATTGGATTGACCCAGATGGGTGGGGCGCCAATAGTGCAATCGCAGCGTTACTTATTAAATCAGGCGCAGCTATTATTGATAATATGTCTGTGCTGTTTGCCATTGGTATTGCCTATGGTATGTCGAAAGATAAAGATGGTGCAGCGGCGCTGACAGGGTTTGTGGGGTTCTTAGTGGTGACAACGCTGTGTTCACCAGCTTCTTACTCCATGATTATGAATGTTCCGCTTGAAAACGTTCCTGCTGCCTTCAATAAGATTAATAACCAGTTTGTGGGTATTCTGGTCGGTGTGCTCTCGGCTGAGCTGTATAACCGTTATAGCGGGGTGGAATTACCTAAAGCGTTATCATTCTTTAGTGGACGTCGTCTGGTTCCAATCCTGACTTCTTTCTTAATGATTATCCTTGCTTTCATTCTAATGTACGTATGGCCAGTCGTTTATAATGCATTAGTCTCATTCGGTGAAAGTATCAAAGATTTAGGTTCAGTGGGCGCAGGTATCTATGCCTTCTTTAACCGTTTATTAATCCCAGTTGGTCTGCACCATGCCTTGAACTCTGTATTCTGGTTTGACGTTGCAGGTATTAACGATATTCCTAACTTCCTCGGTGGCGCGAAGTCAATTGAAGAAGGTTTAGCGACGCCAGGCATCACAGGACGTTATCAAGCTGGTTTCTTCCCTATTATGATGTTTGGTCTACCAGGCGCTGCTTTGGCTATCTACCATTGCGCTCGTCCTGAAAATAAAGCCAAAGTTGCAGGTATTATGCTTGCGGGTGCTTTTGCTGCCTTCTTTACAGGTATTACAGAGCCACTTGAATTCTCATTCATGTTTGTGGCGCCTGTACTGTATGTGATCCACGCCTTATTAACCGGTATTTCTATCTATATCTCTGCCACAATGGAGTGGATCTCAGGATTCGGCTTTAGTGCAGGTTTAGTGGATATGTTACTGCAATCACGTAACCCTCTTGCGCTGCAATGGTGGATGTTGATTGTTCAAGGTCTCGTTTTCTTCTGTATTTACTATGTTGTTTTCCGTTTTATGATCACCAAGTTCAAACTGTTAACGCCAGGTCGTGAAGTGAGTGCAGGTGATGAAACAATTGACGGTTATGATGAAAACTTGAGCTCAGCTGATAGCACAGATAGTGATATTCAGAAAGAAGCCCGTCAATATGTCGCAGCTGTCGGCGGAAGTGACAATATTACAGGTATCGACGCATGTATTACTCGTCTTCGCTTGAATGTGAAAGATTCCAGTATTGTTAATGATGCGATGGCTAAACGCCTTGGTGCTTCAGGGGTTATTCGTTTGAATAAACAAAGCGTGCAAGTCATTGTAGGTACACGTGCTGAACTGGTCGCATCGGCGATGAAAGAAGTGATTGCGAAAGGCCCAATTGCAGCTTCTGCTTCAGCAACAGAAACTGAAAAAGCCAAGATAGCCGAGCCTGTGAAAACAAAAGGTGAAACAATTCTTTCACTGGTAGCACCTGTCAGTGGTGAAGTGTACTCCCTTGATGATGTGCCAGATGAAGCTTTTTCTAGTCGTATCGTTGGCGATGGTATTGCCATTAAACCAACCAGTGATGAGGTGCTTGCACCAGCATCAGGAACCGTCGTGAAAATTTTCGAAACTAACCATGCGTTCTGTTTAGAAACAGAAAATGGTGTTGAGTTAATTGTTCACATGGGTATCGATACTGTTGCTCTAAAAGGTGAAGGTTGTGCGCGTTTAGTGGAAGAAGGCAGTGAAGTGAAAGCCGGTACACCAATTCTGAAGTTGGATATCGCTTTCCTAGAAGCTAACGCTAAATCGATGATCAGCCCTGTTATTATCAGTAATATCGATGATTTTGCTGGTGTTGAAATTTTAGCTAACGGAAATGTGACCGCGGGTGAAACCGTGATCTACAACGTGCTAAAATAGTGGTTTGCTAATCAGTTATTGACAGAGTCAAAGGGAGGCGTAAGCCTCCCTTTTTTATTTATATACTCAGGGCTATATAAGGGCTGCCACTATACTTCGTCGTTGCCTTACTGAAGGGGCGATACTCACCGCGCAAAGTTGCTATTATGCGTATGCGATTTCGGATTTAAAGAAAAGTTTTGATTACAGTATCGCAATAAACACAGAAGAATCGATAACAGAAGCATTGAGCTATTTTTCAATGCTCCATGCAAAACATCATCGCAAAGTGGCCTTATGGTCATTAATTCAAGATAAAATCACTAAGTTATGGATAATTAACAACTAATTTATCTATAACAATAAAGTATAGCCGAAACCATACTGCAAATTGGCGGCTTGATTTGGCATAAGAATAATATCCCAACTATTCTTATGCTCTTCACGTGACAATGAGACTACTCATGACAGTCAGCATCGCAGTGACAAACCGGAAAGAAACATTTTTCACACATAAAATAGGTATCAACCATTAAATTTCCTTACATTACTTTTCTAATTGATAACATACAACACAGCCTTGAATGCGCCAACATGGCTTCTTAAGTCCGTCTTCACTCCAAATTATTTCATTCTGTTACCTTACAATACATTTTATGTCTAATTCGGCTAGTGAATAATGCTCATTATGCGTATTTGTGACTACATAAGAGAAATTGATAAAAATAATTGCTGACTTAATCCTTAATTCCTATAATTTGAGCACTATATTTAGGATATGGACGTTTGGATTCAAGCGGTCCATCAATTGCATTCATCATTTGATGGGCCACGGGTTATTTTTAAGTGCCATTTTTTATTAATTTGGATTGATTTGTCAGGACAGTATTAGCGTATTTTAACCTTATGAGCCTTGGGTGACGGCTAAGGGCGGTAGCGTATCAAAATATCAGAAATGCTTTACTTTCCAAATTTGAGTGAATACATCACCTCGCCGCCGAATTGTTTCGGGAAAATGAATCACAATGCCAATTGCTTTTGCTTAAATAAAAGGATCATCGAATGAAAATTTACCGCCCATTATGGAATGAAGTCGCATTGCTCTCTCCGCAACAATTTCAACAGCAAGCGCAATGGGAGGCTTTCACTAACCAAGGTGTTTCCGGTTTATTCTCTCCCTTTAACTGGGGAGTGAAAAGTTGAACTGGATGAGTCATTTTTGTCGTCCGGTCGTTTACAAGTTCATCAACTAAGGGCATGGTTGCCGGATGGGGCGTTAATAGATACCCAAGTCAGTGATATCACTCCAGAGCCCCGAGAGTTAAATTCCACCGCGTTATCTCAAACTGACAGCATTGTGCTGGTGCTGGCCTTGCCACTCCTTCAACAAGGGATCATCAATGTTCAGAAAAAAGGGGGCTTTTCTGAACGTTCCCTTCGTTATCAGGAAGAGTGGGTGAATGTGCCGGATGTGTTTGGTCAGGATGATGAATCCATGGCAGTTGCCCGTTTTAATATTGCTGTCCGTTTTCAGCATGAAAATAATGATGCGTGGCAAACGTGTCCTATTGCACGCCTAACTCGTGATGGTCAAGGTGGCTGGGCAATAGATAGAACATTTATTCCCCTCCATGACGCAATTTTCAGCAAGCCGAGAATTATAAGAGCGATTAGCCTTGCTGAATCGCCAAATACGCTCCCGTTGCCAACGACTGATGTCCATGCGCCGTGAGAGCAATGAACGTTTAGCTGATTTTGCCGTCGCCGATGTTTCCTTATTTTGGTTGTTAAACGCCTTAAACTCCCATGCTAATGTCCTCATGAGTTATGAACGCTACCCACAGCGCCACCCTGAAATCATTTGGGCTGAATTGACCCGTTTGGCGGGGAGTTTATTAACCTTTTCGTTAGAGCATGATCTCGCGACCATTCTTGCCTATGTCCATGACGACCTCGAAAATACGTTTCCACCGTTGTTTGACTTGCTGAGCACCTTGTTAGAAACCAGCTTGCCGTCTCGTGTGATTGCACTTGAAATGACGCGCCCAGATCCACAAACTTGGCGAGCTTCATTGCATGACCTCCGACTCAGAGAGGAAGCGGACTTTTACCTGTCTGTCCGTTCAGATAAAACGGCGTGGGAAATTGCCGAAAAATTCCCAACGCTATGCAAAATTGGTGCGCCCGATACTGTTAACACACTTTACAGCAAAGCCTTAAATGGTATCCCACTCACCCCGGTTGATCGCGTGCCTGCGGCACTGCCTGTGCGCATGGAAAACCAATACTTTGCGCTGGATATGGAGGCGCCGGAGATGCGTGAAATGTTGGAAGAAGGCGTCTGTATGCTGTATGTGCCATCTTTATTTGGTTTCTTAGAGTTAGAACTGTTTGCGGTATTACGCTCATGAGCCAATACATTGATATCGATAAACTCATGGCAAAAACCTGGCTGATGGTGACCCAGCTAAAATACGGTCGGTATGACCACGATTCAGAGTCCCTTTACGATACGTGTTGTCAACAAATTGAGGTCGTAAAAAGTGCATTGGGACAAACAAAGTTGGCTCCCGAAGATGTTGAACACATTATTTACGCGCAATGTGCATTATTGGATAAAACGGCGATGGAACTATTGGCTCAAGGTGATGAAGAGGGGGAAGCATTCTACGCTTGGCGAGTTGCGCCCTTGCAAACGCGCTATTTTTCATCGCTGGATGCAGGGGAAGCGTTATGGGATCGTATCCGGTCAGTGTTGGGACAGTCTCAACCGGACGATACCGTATTAACCTGTTTTCACCGCGTCTTGATGCTCGGTTTTAGCGCCCATGAGGCAACAACTGAAACGCTAAGTTCCGAGCAGAAAGTATTGATGGATAAACTCTTTGCACAGATTTCACCGCCGGAGTCTACTTTGCCATTAGTTATCCAACATCAGCAAAAATCCAGCCTGAAATTAATACGCTCTTTCGGGTTTTGGAGCGCGTTGTTGCTTATTGGTATTGCCGTCATCACTTGGGGCGGTCAAACATGGCTCAATCAATTGCTTTCTGTGATGTAACCGCTTCGTCCATCGATTTCACTTCTTATCCATTTCTGAGGGAATAGAATATGCCTAATTCAGTCATCAATGCATTAACACAAACTGTGAAGAACGCAGTTTCTCATGCCCGTTATCACTTAACGGTTCAAGACTGTCCTGATTTCTTAGATGTACTCAGCTTTGAGTCTGAAGAGGCCCTCAGCCAACCTTGGCGATATGAAGTGACATTAACGTGTATAAATGCGCATATTACTCCCGAGCAGATGCTACTGAAGTCGGGAACATTTACCTATCAAACGCCATTATTGCCCGGTTTTCCTAATCAATCGATACGAACGGTGTATGGAGTTATCTGTGAATTCAAACACTTGAAAACGTCTGCGGATGAAACTTGGTACAGCTTGATATTAGTTCCGCGTGTTGCCTTACTTCAGTACACCAAACGCAGTGAAGTGTATTTAAATCAATCGGTGACAGAAGTGGTTGAAAAGGTACTGCGCCGTCATGGTTTGGAAGGTGCCGACTTTGAGTTTCAGCTTTCTCGTGAATATCCAGTTAGAGAACTGATTACGCAGTGGCGGGAAACGGATTTAGCCTTTATTCAACGGCTTCTCGCCGAAATTGGTATCTATTGGCGAATGGAAATGGACACTCAATTAGAGTTGGATAAAGTGATATTCCATGACGCACAAGAGCACTATCAGTTTGGGGTCTCACTTCCTTATCGCCATGAGTCTGGCATGAGTGACAGTGGTCAAGATAGTGTGTGGGGATTGCAAATTTCGCATCAGGTGGTCAGTAAGGGCGTCGCAACCCGTGATTATAACTACCGTCAGGCATTAACACCACAGGACAGTACCGAAGCGATTTCAGGGTTTGAAGGAGTCACTACAGGGGAAGTGTACCACTACGCGGAACCTTTCTTGAATGTCGGTGATATTGATACCCCAGAGAGTGGGGCCTTTTTTGCCCAGCTACGCCATGAACGCCTACTCAATAGCCAATCTTTGGTATCTGGGCAATCGATCTGCCCGATACTGGGTCCAGGGCAAGTCTTAGAAATGAGCGGAGGTTTTCCTCAGCTGGCGAAAGACGGTGTGTTAATCACCCATGTTCACCATCGTGGCGCTCGGGATTCTAGCCTTCAGGTGCAATTTACCGGGCAACTCTACCGTGAAACCTTCTGTTTCAGACCCCCTTTACTCCCTCGACCTATCATTGCCGGTACGTTGCCCGCACGAGTGGAAAGCAGTGAAAAAGGCGATACCTATGCGTGGCTCGATGAATTCGGACGCTATCGTGTGAAGTTGGATTTTGATAGAGAGTCGTCTGAGGCCGGTTTCGCCTATTTATGGCTACGTTTAGCAAAGCCCTATGCCGGGGAGGCTTACGGTTGGCATGCACCACTGCTGGATGGAACTGAAGTTTCGGTGCAATTTGACGGTGGTGACCTTGACCGACCATATATTGCTTATGCGCAGCATGACTCTGAACATCCCGATCACGTGACACGAGATAACCATACCCGAAATGTGTTGCGTACGCCTGCCAATAATAAGCTGCGCATGGAAGATAAGCGTCAAGAAGAGCATATCAAGCTGGCGACGGAGTATGGCAAAACTCAACTTAATCTAGGCCACTTGGTTAATGCACAGCGAGAACAGCGCGGAGCAGGGTTTGAATTACGTACTGACGAACACGGTGCAATTCGCGCAGGAAAAGGGTTATTTATCAGTGCAGATGAGCAACCAAAAGCGCAAGGGGAAGTGCTGGACATGACCCAAGCCGTGCAGCAAATCCAGCAAGCTAACCAACAGATGCAAACGTTGTCACAAACAGCGGAAAAAGCCGGTGCACTCGCAGCTGATATTCAATCGCAAATTGAGCTCTTAGACTTTCGCTTACAGCAGTTGCAATCTGCCGTGTTACTTGCCAGTGCGCCGCAAGGGATTGCATTAACGTCCGGTGAACACCTTCAATTAAATAGTTTAGGTAACACGATGGTTAACGCAGGGCAACATCTTGATATGGGCGCGATGCAAAACTTATCCGTCGCTGTTGAAAAAGCCTTAGGGTTATTTGCACACAAAGACGAAGTGAAAGTGATAGCGAATCAAGGTGCTGTCGAAATCAGTGCTCAACATAATACGATGGATTTATTTGCCCAGCAGCAAATCACTATCACCAGCAGCGAAGATGAAATTGTGATATCAACACCCCACACGCTAACCCTTAACGGCGGCGGCTCATACCTAAAACTGAGCGGACAAGGTGTTGAACATGGTTCATCAGGCGATTACATCATCAAAGCCGCAAATTATGTGGTGCCAGGCTCGGGGGCCGATATCGCATGCGAAACGTTGCAGTTCGATGTGACGGATATTGAAACACAGAAGTTAGTGTCTAATCGTGCATTGCATGATTAAAGATAGGAATATTAATGTGAACAAACATATCAGCAACTTATTGATAATAATGATTTCTATTTTCTTTGTTTCTACCGTGCAAGGAAAAAGCAGTACGTCTCCAGAGAGTACAGTTTTTGAGTTTTACTCTAAATATCTAGCAGGTAATAGTGGTAGCCTATTCAAACTACAAAAAGAATATATGACATCAGAGTTGGAAATGAAACTGACGGATTCGACTGATTGTAATTATGATTCAGATAGATCTAAAGATGAATTAAAAAAAATATGTAAAAAAGACAGAGAATGTAAGGTGAATAATGGAAATACTATTTGTAACTGGCAGGGAACGTGGATTGAAACTGATGTTAACTATTTTTTAAAGTCACAGGACGATTCTTTATCGTGGCAGAAGAATATTAATGTGTTCCCTATTTCAGAAAATAAAAATCTAGCTTATGTTTTCTCTATTTTAGGAGATGGTTCAGATGAGAATAGATACCTTCTTATTGAACTAAAGAAGGATAAAAATGAATGGAAAATAAATAAAGTAATAAATACATATGATCAGGGGGATAAGTAATTGCTATGTGGGATCAAAATAAATCAGTTGAGTACATCAAGAATAATGCAGAACCCTCAGCCTTGGCCAATGCGCATCTTATGTAAAAAAAGCACTAATTCATGGAGGGGCATCAATAAAAAATTCAGGTATAAACTCAGCTAAAGACTACGGCCCTTGGTTAATTGAAAATGGGTTTACCCCTGTTCCCGGCGCTGAAGCACAAAAAGAAGGCATAAGTTATTCAGTTTTAGGTCAGCAAAAAGGTGATGTTGTTATTATTGAGCGGCTTAAAAACCCAAAAAATGCTAGAAGCATCCATGGACACATGGCTATGTTTGATGGAAAACATTGGGTTTCTGATTTTGTGCAACAAAGAGGCTTTTATCCAAACCAAGAGTATCGAGATGAGAGTACTCCATTTGTATTATATCGCTACGCTGGCAATCAACCCGCAGACGAAAAAAAAGAAGAAAAAACAGGTGCCAAGTTAATTAAAATTGTGTATCCCATTCCTAAAAATGAGCGTGGTCAAGAATTCTCAAATTTAGATGACATTATGGCGCATCTCAATGGTGAATCAACGGGGAGTTATTTACTGGGCCGTAATGGAATATGGCATAGCGGTATCCATATTACCAATGCGACGACCCCTTGGTGTGCCTTAAGTGCTAAAAAGTTTGAAGAACGCAGTGTGTTTGCGGGAGCCTATACAGGAGAACAATCGATACGTTGTATGGCTGACGGTGAAATTATTGCTTATCGAATCAATAAAGAGTATCAAACAATCCCATGGAAAAACTTTATACTTCAATTATCTGCTTCGTTTGTACTGGTTCGTCATACGCTTCAGTTAGGGGATAGTGAACGTAGCCGATTGCGATTTTATACGTTGTATATGCACTTAGCGCCTCATAGTGCGTATCAAAAAGAAGAAACAACGCCAGTTTGGAAGCTACAAAATACTCTTAATGCCTACCCAGCTGTCTGGCGAGAACAACCTAAAACACCGCGTTCAACTACGTTAGCGAAAGGCTCACTGGTAGAGTGGTCGCCAGAAAAAAGTGAAACCAAATTAACCATTACGAAAAAAAATCAATCACGAGAGTATGGACTCGTTACCGTTAAATCGAATGAAGGCAGTCGTCAGCAAGTCTGGATTTTAGTGGATAACAACAACATTGCTCGTCATGATGAAAATGATATTACGCCGTCTTGGTGGAAGGGTTTTCGTTTGGCACCCGCACAGGATGTGATGGAATTTGATAAAGTCGTCAGTTTGAACACACCGATAGCAATTAAAGCGGGGGACAGTATCGGTCATATGGGCTTTTATCAAGCACCCAAAGAGCAGGGGATTGAGTCACGCTATCAAGTGCATATTGAATGTATTAGTCATGATGACAATCTCCCGCAGTTTTTAAAAAATCCTGACGCCGTTGGTATTAATGACCCATACTATTTAAAATGCTTACCTGGATTAATGTTGTGGGAAAAAAAAAGGTGAAAATGAATTTGTTAAAACAGAACGGATAACAAAATGGGAAAGTCTGCATAAATTAAGTGAATTAAAAATAGAAACAGACAAACAACAGCAAAAATACTATTTTTTACCTGAGCATCTAGGGTATTTTCCCAAACAGATTGATATCAGTGACACAGATAAAGATAAAATCGGCTCACTGATAAAGCGTGTTGAAGAAATTCAAGCCGATGAAACAAAACAAGCGGAATACCAAAATATTACCCAACATGCGCTTTTTCTGTCGCGTTATGATTTAGAGAAAATAGGCTTTAGGGCCTTAACCAGTGAAACAACAACGTTTGATTATTTAAACGGGTACATTCAACCCAAAGCCACTTATATCAGTGCGATATTTGATACTATTTTGGCTGAAGCTAAAGTGTCACCACGCCCTGAAAAAGGGATTATTGCCCATAATTATCAACGTTTAATTAATAAAATCAAAGGCAGTGCAACGGAGCACTACAATCCAGAAGAATACCGTCGCGCTTTCCATAACCCCATGTTTTCCCATATCGTGAATAAAACTATTGTCAAACACCCTAGTGATTGGTATTACAAAAAAAACGATAGTGTATGGCAAAATTTTCTAAACATGCTGAGTGAAGAGGCTCCCTTATGGCGTTCTTACAGCGAAGAGTTCCTTGATAGCATGGTTTGGATGCAGGATGTGACTAAAGAAAAATTAGGTCCTGAAGTGTGGCATATGCATCCGTTAGTGTTTTTGGATTCATTCCATAGTAAAAAGTATGATTTTTCAACTAAAGAAGGCACGATCCATGCAATTATTAGTGAGTGTAAAAATCAGGGAATTTCTTTAAACACACAAATAGCATACATTTTAGCAACTGTAAAAAGAGAGACGGGGGATGCATTTCAGCCTGTACGAGAAGGAAATTACGGAGGAAGAACGGTTAGTGATGAATATAGAAAGAAAAAATTCAGGTATTACCCATATTATGGTAGAGGTTATGTACAGATAACATGGAAATACAATTATGAGAAATACTCACAAAAACTAAATGTCGACATGGTTAATGAACCAGATTTAGCATTAAATCCAGAGTATTCATTGTTTATTTTAATTGATGGTTTTAAATATGGTGAATTTACAGGTAAGAAAATAACCGATTATATTAATGAGTCTAAAACTGATTTTTATAATGCAAGAAAGTGTATCAATGGATTAGATCAAGCAGATCAAATAAAAGGCTTTGCAGAGGATTACTTGGAAAAACTAAATAATGGCTTATTAGCATGAAAAAAAATTATTTTATATGTCTCCTTCTATTTATACAATTTTCTGTACATGGGCAAGAAATTCGTTGTGGCTGGTTAGATAATCCTACACCAGGAAATCTTTGGCTTATCGATCGTGATGCTGAGTGGAGTATATCTCAGCAAGGAGGGCGTGAATCGGAAGGAATTGAAAAAATTATTGATAATTCTATTGACCCTTCAGAAATAATTTACACTAACGGTAATTATGGTGTCAGGTGTGCCTGTTTATCTGTAGAGGTTGATAATAAATCAAAAACAATTATAAAGATATACTCTTTTGATCTGCTTAATATCAAACAATGCCGTGATGATAAAAAAATACAACATTTTATCAATTAAACTTAATGGTGATTATGCTTTGATATTACTGACTTAGTAGAAAACTAAGTGATAATAGTCATGAAATTTAAAAAAATGTTTCTTATGATGTTGCTGCCTTTAAGTGCTTTCTCAAATAATAAAATATTCTTTCAATGTGCGACTGAAAATGGCTCAATTAACTTGGCGTTAGTTGGTGAAAATTTAAAGTTAACAATGAAAAATAACGATTCTATTTTTATTGAGCAGTCTTCTAAATTATTGGAGAGTAAGGGCTTCTCATATAATTATTATTCTAGGTATAATACTGAGTATTACAGGGTTACTTACTCAAATAACAATATGGGTTACGCAATATATAAAAATTACGAAGATGGCCAATATAATAGCGGGTTACAAGTGACAGACTTGAGTGTTAATAAAGAATATAATTTTGATTGCAATAAAATAAAGGTCGATAAATTAGATGAATTATTCAACATTCTTGATTGTGATAAAGAAAGCGCGTTAGGCTGTATGCATTAACTCATTTATTTTGAAGGGGAACGATAAATCGAATTATTATAACCAGAGAACTAACATGAACAATGTAATTGCGCTACCATTAAAATTTTTACGAGAATATTCAGCAAGGGAAATACTCTCTAGCCCAGGCAATAAAAGAATTTCAACGCAAAAATAAGGCGGTTATTTAATGCAGTGGATTAAACGAAATAATGAAAAATCATTATGGTTTCTATGGTTACCCTTTGTGATAGCGATTGGGATATGGAGCGTATTTCACTCAACGGCTAGCGCAGAGACATCTATTGAAGATGAAGAAGTTCGATTAATTATTCATAGTCAGATAGATAGGCCAATATCTGGATTTAGTGTAAATGGTGTTCACGGAGGAAATGCTTCAGCTTATGGTGGCGGTGCTGTCACATGCTGCGGAATTATTAAAGGTGATATAGCCGTAGTTAAATGGACATTAAGCGTAAAAGGCTCTCAATATGATGCTGGAATGCGCCCAGAAAAAAGAAAAGTTGAAATATTATTACCAGAAAGAAAAAAAGGTGAAAACAACCTTCACGTTCTTTTTCTACCAGAGAATAGAGTTTCATTGAAATGGAGCAGTTACATTTTTAAATCACCTTTTGAAAAATAAAATATAAATGGTTATATGGAATATAAAATTATGAGCGAAAATTCAAGTTATCATCAGAAGGAACAAGCTAGCCCAGATGCTATCATAGCGGGTACCAGTCGGGCGAAACAGCAAAGAGAAGGGAAGTTAGGTAATTGCTCAAAAACATTACATATAGCTTTATTTTTTGATGGTGTTGGAAAAAATATAGATCAAGATCAGCCTAAAGAAAAAATGAGTAATATTGCTAAACTATTTCGGACTTTTAAGGATAGCGCGTATAAAATTGACACTGAAATATTCCATAAATATTATATTTCCGGTCTAGGGACTCCTTATCAAGCTCTAGCGGGTAAAAAAGCCAGTCAAGTCGCATCGGAAATCTATAGTGATTTTAAAGATGAGGCATTGGATGAAATTATCAGTGCTGAGATTGATGCGTTTAAAGATATTGGCATTGATTCTTTATTTGGGGAAGGTGGTGTTAAAGATATTGAAGAATTATTGTCTCCCAAAGGTCAAATGAAATTGATGGGAGAGACTCTTATCGATTATACAGCCAAAATAAGCAAAAAAGGCATTGAGGAACACCTTTTTTAAGAGATAACGAGTTTATTGCTTATAATTTTGTGACTGGTGTTGAAACGCGGATTAATGATTTAAAAGAGGTCATAAAAAGGGCTTACCAAGAAGCGAAAAATACTGGTGACATTCCACTTCATCGCATATCAGTTTCTGTGTTTGGCTTTGATATGGGCGCGACATTAGCGCGATACTTTATTGGCGTTTTAATTAACCAAATTTGCCAAAAAGATTATGATACGGGTCTCTATTTTTACGGGGGCGTTCACGGTGGTGCTTGGGTTGACATTCCTTTTGTGGGCCTATTCGATTGCTCTCGTGACACGCCTGAAAGTGAGGATAACGGATTAGATTATGGATTAAATATACTAACACTTCCGGCAAAAAGTAATAAGGTAACGGAAGTTGCTATTGACTCATTAATTACTATGGTTGCAGGGCGTAAATACATTGACCATATGACACCGCTGCCTACAATAGTTAAAAAGTCTTTACATTTGATAGCTGCCCATGAAAAACGCAAATGGCGTTGTCTCTATTTAACGGGCAGAAGTGGGGAACATCATCAGGAAGAGCTATTACCCGGTTGCAGTGAGGATATTGGCGGGGGATTAAGAAATAATGAACAAAAGCCCAATGAAGAACTCGCTAAAGTCGCCTTAAATAAAATGCATTTAGCCGCATTTCATGCTGGAGTTCCATTTCCTGAACTCGATGCATTGCGCGAAATGGATTTTGATACGTGGCTCTATTTCCAATATGAACAAAAGGTGGAAGGAAAAAAGGCAACAGAATGGGTAGATTATTATCAATCAGGCATTCCATTAAAAAAATTGACATTTACGGCCTTGAATGCTCACCTCGACAGTTATTTTGCGTGGTTAGGCCAGAAGCATTATGAATATAAAAATGAGCTACGAAAATTAGAGGATCAAGAGAAAGCCGAATTATTATCCGCAGGTTCACATCAAGGTGGTTTTAATATTTCAGCTAAGTCTAGACAAGCTGCGTTCGGTGCTTCTGAAAAAATGGCGTTATTGAAGAAAGATTGGGGGTGGTTATCTGAAGTAGCAAAAATGGCATGGCAAGTCAAAACACGAAAGCTTAGCCCTGTTCCACCTGAAATTTTTGATAAAATATACTGGCCCGCTAAACGTCGGGCACAATACTATATCGACTGTGGCACGGCGGGATATGATAATATGCCATTTCCGATATCATATGTTCCTGTTTCAAATGAGCTCTATAGTTGGTTTGTCCACGATATACAGCGCGCAGAGGGAATAAATTATCACTATTTTTATATTCGTTTAATGGAACCACTCTCTGGGGATTTTCCGCCAGATGAACCTGAAGTAAATACACCTCCAGAGCCACCACTGTATGTTGGTAATGATTTTATATTCACTGGGTGGCCTAAATTTTAAAATTTCACACTCAATCAATATTATAAGGAAGTTATGACTGAAGGAAAAATAGGTACCGCATTTTTATATACTAAAAGAAAGTCACTTTCATTTTTTTGTTATTATATTTTAACTGCAATTTTATTGACATTATCAATTAAGGTGGTTAATTCTTTATTTGTAAGCGCTAATTATCGATACACTCATGAGGCCCTATCAAAAAGTATTGACTTGGATTTGGGGTTTTCTATTTCATTTGCCTATGGTTTGGTTATTCTGATCATTTATGGTCTCGCTTATTGTACTTTTTCATTACTGGAAATCCAGCGATTGCGCAGTATTGGCTATCGGTATCCTATCGCTATCTGTTTCATTATGTTCTTACTGAATAGAGTATCTAATTACTTTTATACACTAGTTGGATTAAATTGGATTTCGATTGTTATCGGTGTTATTTCATTCATTTATTTTATTGTATTGATTTTTCTTTCAGAAAAGGAAATGTATATAAACCAGAAAACCAATGTAACGAAGCCATAGTGTGAATAGTGTGAGTCTGAATCTAAAACCATTGAGGATTTTGGACTCACATAAAAACATTTAGAAGTATTCAAATTATTGTGAATTCTCAATTTTTTTAAATATCACAGTCAAATTTATTTCCTTTTAATGAATTAAGCGTATTCGTTACATTTGCCTGAATAAAATATTGTCCTGATATTCCGAGGTTACGCTTTACGCCAATTCCTTCTTGATAAATATATCCCAACCGCGAATAAGCTTGTGAAGTGACTTGCTTGGCATACGCAACAGGCGGCATATCGTTCAGTGAACTATATGGGCGAACATGGTTGTAGTGTTCACGCCATAGCTCGATTTCGTATCTGGCTTCGTCTAAGGTTCTGAACCCATGAGGGTTCAGACATTTATTCCTGAATTTACCATTCAGGCTTTCCGCAAAGGCGTTTTGCGTGGGGTTTTCTGGCTGGATAAAGCCCAATGTTATACCGGTTTCCTTGCTCCAAAAAAACATCGCTTTGCTGGTAAATTCGGTCCCATTATCGCAGGTAACCTTGTTGGGTTTGCCTCGTTCTTCCATCAATTGGTCCAAGGATCTGGCGACCTGCCTGCCACTGATGGCCACAGAGACTAATTGACCGACCATTTCCCGCGAATAATCATCCACGACATTCAGTACCCGAAAGCACCGACCATTGCTGAGTTGGTCTGAAACAAAGGCCATAGACCAACGTTAATTGGGAGCCGTTGGTACTTCCATGGGCTGCTTTGACTGGGTTAGCTTCTTGCGCTTCTTCGTCCTGACCTGCAAGCCTTCCTCGATGTAGAGGCGATATGTACGTTTACGGTTCTGGACTCGGCCTTCACCTCTGAGCAAACCATGCAGCATCAGATACCCATAGCGGGGATCTGGTATCCGCCATAATGTGCCATCGACAGCCATCAAGGTTAATCCGTTCCAGTGTGATAATGGCAGTTTATCAAGCCAGAGCTGGCTTGTTTTTTCAAATACTTTGCGAACGGCATCTTCCCCTAACCGTTGCCGAGCCTGAACAACGGCACTTGGTGCAACGTAAGGTCGGTTGCTCGGTAAAACAATATCGAGATGAAAAACGAGTTGAGCCATGGAAAGAGAACGAAAAAGAGACATTCGTCAATGAGTTCTGCGGAAAGGAGGTCAGAAAGGGCTGTAAATTCTTTTGGCGAGAAAGCCAGAACAGTCTCGAAAGCTTGGCTAAGTAACATAAAAAATCTGTAATCTTCGGATGATTACGTATTTTTGCAGAACTGTAGGATCATTCAATCCATTATTTAGTTCTTAACTGATCAACATTAAGGCGTAAGCCTCCCTTTTTTATTCCCTTAAATTTGGCGAAATTTCAAAACACATTGTCCGTTATGCGTAAGTTAATCACGGCTCTTCACAATAAGATAACAACGTTATCTTGAATGGAGATGTATTGGTGACTCTACTACTTTGTCTTTTTGGTTTTATTTCTGGGATCACGACGGCACTTTTTGGTTTCGGTGGGGGCTTTATTACGGTTCCTCTACTCTATGCGCTCATTACCTTGGTGTGGGGGCCAGAGAGCGAAGCAAGTGCAGTTGCGATGCAAATTGCCGTCGCAACTTCAACCTGCGTGATGATTTTCTCTGCCTCACTATCAAGTAGGGCGCATTATCGGAAAGGTCATTTAAATTGGAGCATTATTCGCCCGTTTATTATTCCTATCTCTTTAGGCGGTATTTTGGGGGCTTTTATTGCGCTCTCTGTTGATAGTGAATGGATCCGTTGGCTCTTTATTGGCTATCTTGTTATTACGATTTTAGATTGCCTGATAAGACCCGGGTTTATGAAAACACACACTGAGGGCATAACGCCTTCAGGCGGCGGTGTTTTTGCTGATATACCTATTGGTTTAGTCATAGGGGCGGTTGCTGCATTTCTCGGTGTGGGGGGGAGTGTGATGACGGTGCCACTAATGCGACGTCGTGGGGCGACGATGATCCAAGCTGCTGCGTTTGCAAACCCACTAACATTACCGATGGCGATAACAGGAACGTTGACCTACTTTTATTTTGCGTTAACGGAACATGTTCAATTAGGTGCTGGCTTTATTGGGATGGTTTATATCAAGGGGGCATTAATTCTGATTGTGACATCATGGCTAGGAATTCGTTTTGCCAGTTTATTGATGCCATACTTGAGCGATAAGCGCCATGCTCAAAGTTATCCACTGCTCCTTCTTATTGTGTTAAGTGTTATGCTATTAACCTAATATATTGCTTTAATATCATTGTTTCAGGTGCGAAATACAGGGCAATATGTGTTTAATCAATACATAGTTGATCAAACGGTTGTTTCTTGACAGATTATGGTAGAATATATTTTGCTATTACGCGCTTTTGGCATTGAGGAATGATGACAATGAATGAGGCAGAGACTCGCCCAACAAATTTTATCCGTCAGATCATTGATGAAGATCTGGCGAGCGGGAAACACACTTCGGTGCATACACGTTTCCCACCTGAACCGAATGGCTATTTACACATTGGTCATGCAAAATCAATTTGCCTGAATTTTGGTATAGCGCAGGATTATCAGGGTCAGTGTAACTTACGTTTTGACGACACCAACCCAGTCAAAGAAGATGTTGAATATGTCAACTCGATTCAAGAAGACGTTCAGTGGCTAGGTTTCCAATGGAGCGGTAAGGTTCACTACTCTTCTGATTATTTCGATATTCTATATCAATACGCTATTGAGCTTATCAACAAAGGCTTAGCGTATGTGGATGAACTGAGCCCAGAGCAAATTCGTGAATATCGTGGCACTCTAAAAGAGCCGGGTAAAAATAGCCCTTATCGTGACCGTAGTATTGAAGAGAACTTAGCGCTATTTGAAAAAATGCGTGCGGGTGGCTTTGAAGAAGGTAAAGCTTGCTTACGTGCAAAAATCGATATGGCATCACCTTTTATCGTTATGCGTGATCCCGTTTTGTATCGTATTAAATTTGCAGAGCACCACCAGTCAGGTAATAAATGGTGTATTTACCCAATGTATGACTTCACGCATTGTATTTCCGATGCATTAGAAGGCATTACACATTCACTGTGTACATTGGAATTCCAAGACAACCGCCGTTTATATGATTGGGTGCTTGATAACATCACGATTGACTGTCATCCACGTCAATATGAGTTTTCACGCTTAAACCTTGAATATACGGTCATGTCTAAGCGTAAGTTGAACCAATTAGTGACAGATAAATTAGTTGATGGTTGGGATGACCCGCGTATGCCGACAATTTCGGGTTTGCGTCGCCGTGGTTACACCGCTGCATCTATTCGCGAATTCTGTCAGCGTATTGGCGTGACTAAGCAAGATAATAACGTGGAAATGGCGTCGCTGGAATCATGTATTCGTGATGATCTTAACGAAAACGCGCCGCGTGCGATGGCGGTGATCGATCCTGTACGCCTAGTCATTGAAAATATGCCAGAAGGCGAAGAGATCTTGACCGCACCTAACCATCCAAATAAACCTGAGATGGGAACTCGTGAAGTGCCGTTTAGCAACGAGTTGTATATTGATCGCGCAGATTTTCGCGAAGAGGCTAACCGTCAATACAAACGTTTAGTGTTAGGTAAAGAAGTTCGCCTACGTAATGCTTATATTATTAAAGCAGAGCGCGTGGAAAAAGATGCAGAAGGGAACATCACAACGATTTACTGCACCTATGATCCACAAACCCTAAATAAAGACCCTGCCGATGGTCGTAAGGTGAAAGGCGTTATTCATTGGGTTAGCGCAGCGCACGCACTACCTGCTGAAATTCGTTTATATGACCGTTTATTCACCGTACCAAACCCAGCGGCGGAAGAAGATTTCTTATCGGTCATTAACCCAGAATCATTGGTTATTCGACACGGGTTTGTTGAGCCGAGCTTGCGTGAAGCTGCAACAGATAAGCCATATCAGTTTGAACGAGAAGGCTATTTCTGTGCAGATAATCGTTTAAGCAGCGCAGATAAACTGGTGTTTAACCGTACGGTAGGCTTGCGCGATACTTGGGCGAAGATAGAGAAACAATAATTGCCCCCTTGTGTGTGTCGAGTCTATAGGGTTTTCCTATGGCTCGATGCGAGAACACGTTAGGTATAATAAAAAAGCTTCAGGGCTATATTCAGCCACTGAAGCTTTTTTTATGGGAGAATAGCCGATATCACCAAGACTAAGGCTTTTGGGTATCCACTTTTTCTTTTAGTAATTGATGTAAATATTGATTCGCGGAAGTGACTTTCCCTTCGCTGTCTTTGACCTGATACTCTTCACCTGTGATAGAGGATTTGGACGCGACGTTATCAATAAATTGTTCAGTGGTGCTCAAGCGTTTGTGTGTTTTGCTTAACTTTAAGCGTAGATGAGACTCCGCATCGGTTGCACTGTGCTCAGAGCCATTACGGGTAAAGGTTAAATTCTGCTGTTTACCTAGTTCAGTTAACAGTGCTTCTGTGCGCGTGCGTTCTTCAGGGCTTAGTGCCAGTGCTTGTGTGGCCACAAACAGACCTAATAATAAAACGAAAACAGTAGAAAAACGGCGGACTAGATAAGTCATGTTTGATTGCAAAATTTGCTCTCCTTAATTTGATATAAGGAAGATTATAGCGAGTCACTTTACAGCAGCTAGAGGAAATAATCTGAGAATAAGAGGTTATGGCATAAATCGGTAGCCAATCCCCGTTTCCGTTAATAAATGAATAGGGCGAGCGGGATCATTTTCCAGTTTTTGGCGTAAATGCCCCATATAAATACGTAAGTAATGATTATGTTCAACATAATTAGGCCCCCAAACTTGTAACAATAGGTGGCGTTGCGTTAGAACTTTGCCACTGTTTGCTACGAGTTCACTGAGCAAGCGAAACTCAATAGGGGTGAGATGTAACTCTTCATTTTGTTTGGTGACGAGACGATTGATAAAATCAATTGTGACATCACCAAATTGGAATATTGCGTTTTCTTGAGTGACTTTACCGAAGCGACGTAAAGCGACTCTGACCCTTGCAAGTAATTCGCTAACACCAAAAGGTTTAGTCAGGTAATCATCTGCTCCGGCATCTAATGCCGCGACTTTCTGTGACTCCTCCTCGCGAGCGGAGAGAACGATGATCGGGATACTACTCCATTGGCGCAGATCACGGATCAGATCTAAGCCATCACCATCCGGTAAGCCAAGATCCAGTATTAACAGATCAGGTTGGCGAGTTCCCGCTTCAATTAACCCCCGATGACGGTTTTCCGCCTCAAAAACTTTCCAGCCTTCCCCCTCCAAAGCTAATCGGACAAAGCGACGGATCTCTTTTTCATCTTCAATGATCAGTATTTGATGGGGATTCACAATAATTATCTAGCTCTTCAATATCTGGAAGTTGTTTAAAAGGTAGAACAAAGTGGAAGCTAGCTCCACCTTTTTTATTATTTTCGGCCCAAATGTTGCCATCATGCAATTGAATAATGGCTCGACAAATTGCTAACCCAAGGCCTACACCGGGAATAGCCGACTCTTTTTGGGCGCGAGAAAATTTATCGAAAATGATTTTTTCCTGCCCATCAGGGATAGCGTTGCTCGCATCCCAAACTTCAATATGTACTTGATTATCCTCTATTTGAGCACAAATTCCCATCGGGGTATCTTTATCACTGTATTTAGTCGCATTCTCCAGTAAGTTAATTAATACGCGCTCGATTAAATTGCCATCGCAATAGAGCAATAAGTTGGCAGGAATATCAATAGATAGAGGGTGGCTATGCAAGGTGTAATCAAGGGTTCTAACCGCACTGCCTGTGATCTCTTGCAGTGATTGCCACTCAAAATTAGGTTGAATACTGCCGGATTGCAGCCGTGCCATATCTAATAAATTGTTAACTAAACGTGAGGTGCTCAGTATCTGCTGGCGCATTTGATTCACTTGCTCAGTATAAGGAGAATTTTCAGCGCTCAGATTCAAGGTCAAAATTTCCGCCTGGCCAAACAGCACCGTCAAGGGGGTTTTAAGATCATGAGATAATGCGGCTAATAACGAATTTCGTAACTGCTCACGCTCAATATCTAATTTTGCACTTTCCGCTTGCTTTGACAATTGCAAACGCGCTAAAGCGCTAGCAATCAGCCCTGTAAAAGTTTGCAACATGCGCTGCTGTTCAGGGATCAGCAACTGACGGAGATTGTTGGGTTCAATGGCGAGTACAGCCAGTGTTTGATCGGCGGTTGTAATGGGTTGTAATTGATAAGGTACACTTGGGAGGGTATCTGTCCCCGCACCAGCAGGTTGCCGCTTCTCGAAACTCCATTTAGCAATAGCCTGATCAATTTGCATAGGGCTATGACCTTCACATAACAAAGGGGAGAGCTGATTGTTTTCATCTGGTAACAATAAACAGGTTTTTGCTTGAAAGGCATTATTGATAAAGTGATAGCCAGTTTTACCAATATCTTGCTCTGTGAGTGCTCGGCTTAATTCTTTTGTCATTTCATATAGATGACGAGTTCGTTGCTCACGGTAGCGCGCGATCCTCGCTTGATATCGCATACCCGCAGTTAGATTCCCGACCACGACACCGACAATTAGCATGACGGTAAAGGTGACCAAGTACTGCATATCCATAATGGCGAGTGAAAAATGGGGTTGTACAAAAAAGAGGTCAAAGCTAATTACATTGATTAGCGCAGCAAAGATGGATGGGCGACGTCCATAAAAAAGCGCGACTAATACAACACCCAGTAAATACAGCGTAACAAGGTTGGCTTTATCGAGAGCCAGCAAAAAAGTACGTGAAAACAGGGTAATCACCGTACAGATAGCGATAGCCACTAAAAACCCATTAACATCACTCCGCCATTTTTCAGAAAAAGGCTTACGTTCAGGCTCCTTAACCCAATCATTTCTCTCTTCGAGTGCAACAATAACTAAATCAAGATCTGGGCCTAATGCGCCTAAACGTTCAGCAAAGTTTGTATGAGTACCAAAGTCTAGCCAGCGGCGACGCTTCGTGCGCCGACCTACCAATATTTTGCCTAGATTGTGTTCGCGCGCATAGCGTAAAACCGCTTTTTCTTCGTAAGGATCGGATAACGTTGTTGTCTCGGCTCCCAAGTCCTGAGCCAAGCGGAGCGCTTTAAGGATAGCCCTACGGTGCCCTTCAGGAAGGCGATGTAACTTTGGTGTTTCGACATAAATGGCGTGCCAAACAGAGCCTAGTTTTGCCGCTAACCTTGCTGCCGCTCGCACCAGTTTTTCGTTGCCATTATGGTGACCAATACATAACAGTAAACCATCTCGAGTATGCCAAACAGGAACGTGCCCTTTACCATCGCGAAACTCTCGCATTTGGTCATCGACTCGGTCGGCAGTACGGCGTAAAGCCAACTCTCTAAGGGCTATCAAATTACCTTTACGGAAAAAATGTTCGATCGCACGCTCGGCTTGTGCGGGGATATAGACCTTACCTTCTTTTAGGCGCTGGCGGAGATCGTCTGGGGGAAGGTCGACTAAAACGATTTCATCGGCGGCATCGAATATGTGATCGGGAACCGTTTCACGTACGTGGATCCCTGTAATGCTACCCACAATATCATTCAAACTTTCAATATGTTGCACATTGATAGTCGTTAAAACATCAATACCCGCATCAAGAAGCTCTTCAACGTCTTGCCACCGTTTCGGATGGCGGCTACCTGCTGGGTTACTAAATGCCAACTCATCCATCAAAATGATAGCAGGGTGCCTTGCAATAGCAGCATCAATATCAAAAGCACTCATACGACGGCCTCGATGGTTTAAGCGGCGCGGCGGTAACTGAGATAAACCATCAAGGAGCGCGGCGGTTTCTTCCCTTTCATGGGTTTCGACGACCCCCACTAAGACATCTAGGCCTTGTGCCCGCAGGCGCTGTGCCTCCTGTAGCATCGCATAAGTTTTTCCGACGCCTGCACAGGCGCCGAAAAATATTTTGAGTTTGCCACGACCACTTTCATTGGCTTTTGCCAGCAATTCATCTGGATTTGGACGTACAGGATCTTGATTGTCCATAACTAACCTCAGTAAGTAGGGAGATTGGCCTGCTGCTTAAACTCATCCAATGCCACGTTCAGTTGCAACACGTTCACAACGGGTTCCCCCATAAAGGCAAGGAGTGGCTTTTCTGTTTGTGCCGCTATCAATGATTCTACTGCTTTTAGTGGGATCTGTCTGTTCTTTGCGATACGCGGTGCTTGATAGAGTGCTGCCGCAACAGAAATTTGTGGATCTAAGCCACTGGCAGAGGCGGTGAGTAGATCGACAGGGATAGCTTGTCCCGCATCTGGATTTTGCATCCTCAACTGTTGACTACGCTGTGCGAAATCTTCGTTTAAAAGTGGGTTACTTATTGCAAGATTACTCCCACTTGAGGCTAACGCATTGTAAGGATAATCAGCCGTCGCTGAAGGTCGGCCGAAAAAATAGCGGTCAGATTGGTAATTTTGACCAATCAAAGTAGATCCAATAACACGCTCTTCTTGCTGGATGAGCGAACCTTGGGCTTGCCAAGGAAATAGAACATTCGCGAGCCCAGTAACCAATAGAGGATAAGCGACACCCGTTATAATCGCCAATAAAATTAATACCACAATGGATGAACGGATCGTGTTCATAATTGATTCCTTATAAACCAAAGAGGCTAATGACCATGTCAATAAGTTTGATGCCAACAAAAGGAACGATCAGACCGCCAAGGCCGTAAATACCAAGGTTGCGTTGTAATAACGATTGTGAGCTCATAGGGCGATAATTGACCCCTTTTAATGCCAATGGGATCAGAAACACAATGATCAAGGCATTAAAGATCACCGCCGATAATAATGCGGAAGCTGGTGAATGGAGCTGCATGACGTTGAGGGCATTAAGTTGTGGCCAAGTTACCGCAAAGGCGGCTGGAATAATGGCAAAATATTTGGCAATGTCGTTTGCAATACTAAATGTGGTGAGCGATCCCCGAGTCATCAACATCTGTTTGCCTATGTGCACCACTTCAATCAGTTTGGTTGGGTTTGAATCTAAATCCACCATGTTACCCGCTTCTTTCGCGGCCTGTGTACCAGAGTTCATGGCAACGGCGACATCGGCTTGTGCAAGGGCAGGGGCATCATTGGTGCCGTCGCCTGTCATGGCAACCAAACGGCCTTCCGATTGATATTGTCGAATTAAGGCTAATTTGGCTTCTGGCGTCGCTTCTGCTAAGAAATCATCAACACCCGCTTCTGCAGCGATAGCGGCTGCCGTTAGGTGGTTATCCCCAGTGATCATTACCGTTTTGATCCCCATGCTACGCATTTGAGCAAAACGCTCTTTGATGCCACCTTTTACAATATCTTTTAAGGCAACGACACCAAGAACAGTTTGGTTATCTACGACGACCAATGGAGTTCCCCCTTGATGAGCAACTTGTTCGACTAACTTGTCTGCTTCGAGTGGGAATTTGCCATGATTAGCTTCAACATAACGGCGAATGGCATCGGCTGAACCTTTGCGGATCATCCTGTCACCAACATTGACGCCGCTCATACGGGTCATTGCCGAAAAAGGAACAAAAGTGGCATTTAAGGCGTGAATATCTCTTTCACGTAAATTAAATTTTTGTTTCGCGAGTACTACAATGCTGCGACCTTCAGGTGTTTCATCGGCTAACGATGAGAGTTGAGCTGCGTCAGCTAATTGTTGTTCAGTGACACCTGATAACGGTAAAAAGGCAGAGGCTTGGCGATTACCTAATGTGATTGTGCCTGTTTTATCCAGTAATAGCACATCAACATCCCCAGCAGCTTCAACCGCACGCCCGCTGGTGGCGATGACATTCGCACCTAACATGCGGCTCATCCCTGCAACACCAATAGAGGAGAGTAATCCACCAATGGTGGTTGGGATCAAACAAATTAATAGCGCAATCAGCACTAAAATAGAAACTGCATTGCCAGCACCTGCATATTCTGCTGCAAAGAGAGTAAAGGGATACAGGGTTGCGCAGGCGAGCAAGAAAATAATGGTAAGCGCGGTCAATAGAATAGTCAGTGCGATTTCATTAGGTGTTTTGCGACGTTGCGCTCCCTCAACCATGGAGATCATTCGGTCAAGAAAAGTTTCACCGGGATTAACGGTACACTCAACGATCAGCCAGTCTGACAATACACGGGTGCCCCCCGTCACTGAGGAGAAATCCCCACCAGATTCACGGATCACGGGTGCTGATTCCCCCGTAATTGCACTTTCATCGACGGAGGCACCGCCTTCAAGCACTTCACCGTCACAAGGAATGGTTTCACCCGCACGGATCAAAACGATATCACCTTTGCGTAGCTGGTCTGAATTGACGGTTTCTTGCGGGGCATCCAAGCTAGGGTTAGCAAGACGTACCGCACTGCTGAGTTTCTTAACCCCTTTGAGACTAGCCGCTTGTGCTTTGCTGCGCCCTTCTGCGAGCGCTTCAGCAAAATTAGCAAATAAGACAGTAAACCATAACCATAAGGTTATCATGCCACTAAACCAAGCATCCCCAGTACTATAATGGGTGAGCATCGCTAGCCATAACAGCGTGGTAATAAGACTACCGATATAGACCACAAACATGACGGGGTTTCGCCATTGAGCTTGCGGTGTACATTTTTTTATCGCATCAATAATCGATTGACGAACGAGTTTACGGTCAAAAAGCTGAGTTTTTTTACTGTTCATTTTATTTCCCTCATTATGCTGCTAACCCAATTTGCAAATGTTCTGCTATCGGACCCAGCGCAAGTGCGGGCACGAAAGTTAGAGCACCGATGAGTAAAATGGTTAAAATTAATAAGCCAATAAAAACAGGCCCATACGTCGGTAAACTGGCGGTACTTGCCATTTGAGGTTTTTTCATTGCTAATGAACCCGCGATAGCAAGAACAGGGAAGATGACACCAAAGCGGCCTAAGAGCATGGTGATTGCCAGTGCAACATTGTAGAACGGTGTGTTTGCACTAAGCCCTGCAAAAGCACTTCCGTTGTTGTTGGCAGCAGAAGAGAAAGCGTATAGCACTTCACTAAAACCATGAGCACCAGGGTTAAAAATGGCAGCGCGGCCCACATCTGTCATTAAAGCGAGTGTAGTACCGTAAAGTACTAATGTCGGTGTAACTAAAATAGCAATAGCCACCATTTTCATTTCTCTCACTTCAATTTTTTTACCCAAATATTCGGGAGTACGGCCAATCATTAAACCGGCAATAAATACGGCAAGTAAAACAAAGAGCAACATGCCATACAGACCGGAGCCGACGCCACCAAATACCACTTCACCAATCTGCATTAGCCACATTGGCACCATACCGCCTAACGCAGTAAAAGAGTCATGCATGGCATTGACGGCACCGCATGACGCTGCGGTAGTCACAACGGCGTATAATGCTGAGCCAAGGATCCCAAATCGGCTCTCTTTTCCTTCCATATTGATTGAGCTATTTGCCGCAAAATCAGCTAAAAAAGGGTTGCCAACATACTCGGCATAAATCACCGTTGTAGCCGCGATGACAAAAATAATCGCCATGACCCACAACAGGGCATTTCCTTGTTTGTTATCCCCCACGGAGCGACCAAAGGCAAAACATAAGGCTGTTGGGATCAAAAAGATCGCTAACATCTGTACGAAGTTAGTCAACGCCGTTGGATTCTCAAAGGGATGAGAAGAGTTTGCGGCGAAAAATCCGCCTCCATTTGTGCCCAAGAGTTTTATCGCTTCTTGAGATGCCACAGGCCCCATTGGAATGAGTTGAGCTGAACTATCTAGATTATTGCTTAAGACATAAGGCGAGAAATTCTGGATCACACCTTGGCTAACAAAAAAGAGCGCAAAAATAACCGCTAACGGTAAGAGTAAATAGAGCGTAATACGCGTGAGATCCACCCAAGCATTACCCAGCGTCTTACTGCTGTGGCGTGCAAAAGCACGGATCAGAGCGAACACGACTGCGATGCCTGTTGCTGCGGATAAGAAGTTTTGTACGGTTAATCCAGCCATTTGGCTCAGGTAACTTAAGCTGCTTTCACCACTGTAAGATTGCCAGTTGGTATTGGTTACAAAACTAATTGCAGTATTAAAAGCGAGATCCCAATTCATCCCTTGAAATTTTTGTGGGTTAAGAGGGAGGTTGCCTTGAAATAGCAGCAGAATAAAAAGTAACGCAAAGCCCAATGTGTTAAACAGCAAAATGGCGAATGCGTAACGTGACCAATTCATCTCTGCCATTTCTCGACCTGGCTGTTTTAGCCCACTGAAACGCCAAATGATCGTCTCAGTTTTGGCGATAAAGTGTGGCATATCGCCTTCTATTAATCGGGCAATAAATAGTCCGAGTGGTTTCGCGAGTACAAATAGCACCAGTAAAAAACTGGCAATAAGTAGTAATGCACTTGTGGCCATCTTAGAAATCCTCCGCGTTAAGCAGGGCATAAATGAGATAAACCAGCAGTAAAACAACGAAAACTGCCCCAATAATGGAAAGTAATGACACAGTCGTTTCTCCTTATTATTTCCATAGGAGTAGGGTAAGGATTACGTTGTAAAGAAGCTGATAAAAAGTCAGTTAGGGGTGTAAAAAAAGTATAAAAATCGCAATAAAAAGCGGCAGTGTGACGCTTTGTTAATCGATGTTGTTAATTTATTGTGATCGTTTTGTTGTTTTTATTCATTTTGCTGTTAATTATTGTAATAAACCTACATTTTTTCTCAAAATTGACGATTTTTTTATCTTTTAAGTGGTCAGATCAGTAGTAAAATTACCAATAGAAGAGTATTATTAAGGCAGTTAATTTATCTTTCATACTATCTGTACGATTTTGGTCACTCTTGAATGGGTACTATGTGTAAGTTAGGGGCAAACTAAAATCGGCAAATAATGTGGCTACTGACAGGAGGATATCGATGTCCGCATATCACGAATACTCCCGGAATCAGGTGCTTTTACGCCGCACAGCAGCGTTAACCGCTGGCATACTTGCATTTCCGGTTATGGTTTTTCATCCACAACGCGCAAAGTTTTATAGCTACCTTTATAAAGTGTGGGCTAAAACAAGTGATAAGCCTGTTTGGCTTGAGCGCTCAGAAATGACCATGAATACTCATCGCTAATTGGCGATCCCGCTCCCCGCAACACTAGGTTGTGGGGGGGAATATTAATTTCAAATGCTAGATTATTTAACCTGATCTATCTCCACCATTCCCTCTTTTTCTATGCCGATGAGGCGCTCATTAGCGCATCACTTTTCCTTTTTCATGGACCAAAGTATAATGCCAACTATGAAGCGACGGCGCGCCTTTAAATTTCAATTAAGACTCAATAGTCAGTAATGGCATGACATAGCGCACTTTGCAGGGCTTGTTGCTTTTTTCAACCACGCCTCCTTAGCGCTCCAAAATGAAAACCATGAGGCAGGAAAAACGATATCCTGTATACAAAAATGGCTTCATGGCTGATCCTCACGACCATTATGAATATAGTAGGGATCTTACCCTTTAGGGTGGGGAGGATGTCAAAAGCTAGACACTCTAGATAGCTTGTCACAAAACCAACCATTTTTGCTAGAACAGGCAAAACCGATGCAGTAAAAGGACAATATTATGCGTAACTTAGCGTTGGAAGAACTTATTAATAATGAGCTGAAAGTCAGCGAATTCCAAGACTATGCGCCGAACGGTTTACAAGTCGAAGGGCGTTCACATGTACAAAAAATTGTAACGGGAGTCACTGCCTGCCAAGCATTACTTGATAAAGCCGTTGAAATGAATGCGGATGCTGTCATTGTTCATCATGGTTACTTTTGGAAAAATGAACCCGTTGTGATCAAAGGGATGAAAAGAAAGCGTCTAAAAACGCTCCTCGAAAACGATATTAACTTATATGGCTATCATTTACCTTTAGACGCACATCCTCACTTAGGAAATAATACCCAGTTGGCGCATATCATGGGGGTTAAAATTGATGGTCATATTGAGCCATTAATGCCATTTGGTTACTTTGATCAGCCGATTACGCCTGCTGAATTAACAGAACGACTGGAAACGCATCTTGGGCGTAAAGCACTCCATTGTGGTGATACGGGGAAACAAGAAATTCGCCAAATTGCATGGTGCACAGGGGGGGGACAAGGCTTTATTTTGCAAGCCGCGGAATTTGGTGTAGATGCTTTTGTAACAGGGGAAGTATCTGAGCAGACGATCCACATTGCAAGAGAAATGGGGATCCATTTTTACTCAGCGGGGCATCATGCGACTGAGCGTTATGGGATCAAAGCACTTACTCAGTGGCTGGTAGATAACCACGGGCTAGATGCGGTATTCATTGATATTGATAATCCTGCTTAAGCGTTATTTAAAATAAACATGTGCAGCCCAATCAATATTGGCGCTGCACATAGACAGTGAGTTGAATTTACTGTGTGCGATAGCGAAGGGATGATAGGCTGAGAATAATGCTGCCTATTACCAAAACCCCACCTAAATGTTGGCTCCAGCCTGCCACCATCAAACCTACCGCAAGTCCTATATAATAAAATAGCCCTAAAATGGCACCCGCAGTGCCTTTATTGTCGGAATAGCGGCTAAGTGCATGAGCTAGAATATTAGGGATTGCAATACCATAGCCAATGACGACCCCTATTACAGGCGCGATAAACCACACTGAATGCATTAGGATAAAAACTAGGCAACCACTTATTAGTGAAACAAAGCTTGATAGCTTAACTAATTTTTCTGGTGACCAATTTTTACCCAATAAATGGCGATTTAACGTCGAACCAATTCCTACACCTAACGCTAATAAGATCCCAGTTAGGCCAAATTGTTGTTGAGATAGCCCTAATTGTTCAAAATGAAAGGGCGCCAGTTGGTAATAACTGAATAAATTAATGTTGAAAAATGCTATCAATATCACATTTCTGACAATTTCTTTATCCCTAATCATGGTGAATAAAGTGGTTAAAAATGGGCTGTGTATCACATTTGCTGGTCGAGTTTCTGGAAGTCGATAACAAGACCACAACAATAACCCAATAGCTAAAACCGCTAAGCCAATAAAAACGGCTTGATAACCGCCACTACTGACTAATAATGAACCTGCTAACATACCCATTGCTGGGCTAATGGCTAGAGCGATCCCCATAATAGAGAATACTTTAGATAATTCATGGCCTTGATAACAATCACGCATGGCTGTTTGGGTGCCAATAGAGCCTACAGCTGCACCAAAAGCGGATAACATGCGCATAAGCAATAATAAATAAAAATGCGTTACAAATAAGGCTCCAATCGAGGCAACTCCATACAATAAAAGCCCTGCAAGTATTGTTGGGCGGCGGCCTAGTGTGTCACACATTCTTCCCCAAAATACGACGCCGAATGCAAATGCAAAGAAATAGAGTGAAAGCGTCTGTGAAGCTTGTTCTGCATTAACATGGAAAGCGATAGCAATCCCCGTTAATGCTGGGCTGTATATGGTTTCAACGATTTGTGGAAACATCATTAAGGCAACAGCCAGCCATAATGAAAGAGGGCGTTTCATATTAATAATCCTATATCTGTCACTGATGGCGAGCAGTTTAGTTGTATTTTTACTGTCTTATTACAATAATAAAGACAATAAACATCAAAAATAGGACATGTTATGGCATGGCTTAATCAGCAAGATAAGTTTGAGACACATTGGTATCAAGCTCCGATATTAGGGATTGCAGCGGAGATGGGGCAACACGACTCAGGCTTTCATGCTCACGATATGGGGCAATTACTGTTTACGCAGCAAGGTTGTATCCGTATTTCATTGGAAAACTGCTTATCATTACTTCCTCCTGGCAGAGTGGCTTGGATCCCCGCACAGGTTGTTCATCGTGCGCAAATGCGGGCGTCTGTTGGCTATCGCTCCGTTTATCTAAGCCAACAGTTTGCTCAGCAAATTGGTAGTGAAGTCATGGTGTTAACGGTAACACCGCTATTGAGAGAGCTTCTTGAACGTATTGCTATTGCACCTTTTGATAGCCAGTGGCAAACAGGGCGGTTAGCCAATTTATTACCTGTGTTTATCGATGAATTGCAAAATGCGAGTAAAGAGCCGATGTTTATCGCTATACCGCAAGATCGCAGACTGAAACATGTCAATATGGAGCAGCTTCCTCCACCATTAGTCGCGCTGGCCCAAACTGTTGGAGCAAGTGAAAAAACGATTACACGTATTTTTTTGCGTGAAACAGGCATGAGTTATCAGGTTTGGCGCCAACAATGGCGTTTTATAAAGGCTGTAGAGCTTCTTGCTCAAGGGAAGCCCTACCATTTTATCACTCAAGAATTAGGGCTAACGAGTGATAGCGCATTTATTAGTTTTTTTAAAAAAATGAGTGGTGTTACACCAAAAGAATACCAATCAACTAGCTAAATCATGCGATAGAAAAGCCCCGATTTTCGGGGCTTTGGTATGTAGGGAATCGAATCGTTTTAGTGAGAATATTATTTTTTTGATAGGTTAGAGTTAAACTCACGTTTCCCGTAGCCAGTATATAGCTGGCGAGGACGTGCGATTTTCAGACCATCATCATGCATTTCGTTCCAGTGTGCAATCCAGCCGATAGTCCGTGCAATAGCAAAGATCACGGTGAACATAGATGATGGAATACCCATTGCTTTCAGGATGATACCTGAATAGAAGTCAACGTTAGGATACAGTTTTTTCTCAATGAAGTATGGGTCGTTTAGTGCAATACGCTCCAGTTCCATCGCCACTTCGAGTAGGCTATCGTTCAGGCCAAGCTCATTTAGAACTTCATGGCAGGTTTCACGCATAACAGTCGCGCGTGGGTCATGGTTTTTATAAACACGGTGACCAAAGCCCATCAGACGGAAAGAGTCATTTTTATCTTTCGCACGCTCAATGAATGCTGGAATGTGTTCAACAGTTTGAATCTCTTCCAACATACGTAGACAAGCTTCGTTAGCACCACCATGAGCAGGTCCCCATAGCGAAGCGATACCCGCAGCAATACATGCAAATGGGTTTGCACCGGAAGAGCCAGCAGTACGTACGGTTGACGTTGAAGCGTTTTGTTCGTGGTCGGCGTGTAGGATTAAAATACGATCCATTGCGCGCTCAAGCACTGGGTTAACCACATACTCTTCACATGGTGTAGAGAACATCATGTACAAGAAATTACCTGCATAAGACAGGTCATTACGAGGGTAGACGAAAGGTTGACCGATGGAGTACTTGTAGCACATCGCCGCAACCGTTGGCATCTTAGACAGCAGACGATACGCAGTGATTTCACGGTGGCGAGGGTTGTTAACATCCAGCGCATCGTGATAGAAGGCTGCTAGCGCACCTGTCACACCACACAATACTGCCATAGGGTGTGAGTCGCGGCGGAAGCCTGTAAGCATACGGGTAATTTGCTCATGGATCATGGTATGGCGAGTTACCGTATTCTTAAAGGTATTGTATTGTTCTTGCGTTGGCGCTTCGCCGTATAACAGGATGTAGCAAACCTCTAAGTAAGAGGCTTCGGTTGCCAATTGGTCAATTGGAAAACCGCGGTGCAGCAGAATGCCTTTATCACCATCAATGTAAGTGATTTTTGATTCACATGAAGCAGTAGAGGTAAATCCAGGGTCGTAGGTGAAATACCCTTTTGAACCTAAAGTTCGGACATCGATAACGTCTTGACCGAGAGTTGGGGTTAGAATGTCTAGTTCAATTGTACTTGCACTCTCAGTCGTTAGCTTAGCTTTGTTATCAGCCATTTACGGTCTCCTTAGCGCTTGATAATCAACACCCAACAACCAGAACTCAGCGTTATACTGCGTCTTTACACATTGTTCTACCGGTGTGTTGTGGAAATCAGCTAGCTATCACATTAAATCCTGAAATCTGACTACCGATGACAATGTCTTTTAGGTTGTTTACGAGTGTGTAGATGTTATGTTCTTTTTGTTGTTTTCCCTACAATATCATTATTTTTAGTAAGGGAAACTAGTTTCATAACTTTTCAGTTTTCTTTCACGCCGATTGAGATATTGGCGACGTTCAGATAATTCTACCAGCCATATATGTAAGATAAATGTTGAATCATTGTCAAATAAGATAAGCACATTTATATAAAATGTTTAAATCGTGATCCCTCTCACTGTTCGGGCTAAATGTCACCAAACATTTTGTGTGGGAATTGTAATAGCAATGTGAAGACTTTATACTGGCAGCAGGTCTCCGGATTACCCTGATGTAGGAGTTCCAGCGTAATCAGTATGCAACTCTACTTGAACATGATGGACTAACGTTTAGCTTAAGTTGCATTTTGTACCCCTGTCGCTGTCCATTTCCGCCCCAGGTCCGGAGGAAGGAAAATAATAAAGAGCTGTGTGGGCAAAATTGTGAAAAAACAAAGACCTGTCAATCTTGATCTGCAGACGATCCACTTCCCGATCACTGCAATCTCTTCGATCTTGCACCGTGTCTCTGGCGTCATTACTTTCATCGCAGTTGGTATTCTGCTTTGGTTGTTAGGGACATCTCTCTCCTCTCCAGAAGGCTTTCAATACGTATCCGAAATAATGACCGGCTTTTTTGCTAAGTTCATTCTTTGGGGAATTCTAACAGCATTGGCTTACCACATTTGTGGTGGTATTCGTCATATGCTGATGGACTTCGGCTGGGTTGATGAAACACTAGCCGCAGGTAACTCATCTGCAAAAATCACGTTTGTTATTACTGTCGTTCTGGCAATTCTGGCGGGGATATTAGTATGGTAAGTAATGCTTCAGCTTTAGGCCGCACTGGTATTCAGGACTGGCTGTTAATCCGTGGTTCAGCGATCGTTATCGTACTCTACGTACTGTATCTTGTTGGCTTTATTGCCATCAACGATATCACTTATGAAACATGGCGTGGTTTCTTCGCATCTTCTGTGACGAAAGTATTTACTATCCTCACATTGTTCTCGATTTTAGTGCATGCCTGGATTGGTTTATGGCAGGTGCTCACTGACTATGTTAAGCCATTGGCACTACGTTTAGTGTTGCAGCTTGTTATTGTTGTTGCGCTGCTGGCTTACTTAATTTACGGAACAATTGTGGTGTGGGGTGCATAAATGAATCTGCCAATAAGAGAATTTGACGCTATCGTTATCGGTGCAGGTGGCGCAGGTATGCGCGCTGCATTGCAAATTTCGCAACTTGGCTTATCTTGCGCCTTGTTGTCAAAAGTTTTTCCAACCCGTTCTCATACGGTATCAGCGCAAGGTGGTATCACTGTTGCACTAGGTAACACTCACCCAGATAACTGGGAGTGGCACATGTATGACACCGTAAAAGGGTCTGACTATATCGGTGACCAAGATGCCATCGAATACATGTGTAAAACGGGTCCAGAAGCGATTCTTGAATTAGAACATATGGGCTTACCATTCTCTCGTTTGGACGACGGTCGTATTTATCAGCGTCCATTCGGTGGTCAGTCTAAAAACTTCGGTGGTGAGCAAGCGGCTCGTACCGCTGCTGCTGCTGACCGTACTGGTCATGCTCTGTTGCATACGTTGTATCAACAAAACCTGAAAAACCACACCACTATTTTTTCTGAGTGGTATGCCCTTGATTTAGTTAAAAACCAAGATGGCGATATCGTTGGTTGTACGGCAATTTGTATGGAAACTGGCGAGCTAGTTTACTTCAAAGCTAAAGCAACGATCCTTGCAACAGGTGGTGCAGGCCGCATCTATCAATCCACAACAAACGCTCACATCAATACGGGTGACGGTGTTGGTATGGCTGCCCGTGCGGGTGTGCCACTACAAGATATGGAAATGTGGCAATTCCACCCAACAGGTATCGCAGGTGCAGGGGTTCTGGTAACAGAAGGCTGCCGTGGTGAAGGTGGATACCTATTGAATAAAGACGGCGAGCGTTTCATGGAGCGTTATGCGCCTAACGCGAAAGACCTTGCTGGTCGTGACGTTGTTGCTCGTTCAATTATGATTGAAATTCGTGAAGGCCGTGGCTGTGATGGCCCTTGGGGACCTCACGCGAAATTGAAATTGGATCACTTGGGTAAAGAAGTTCTGGAATCACGCCTACCGGGTATTCTTGAGTTATCTCGTACCTTTGCTCACGTTGACCCAATCAAAGAGCCAATCCCAGTTATCCCAACGTGTCACTATATGATGGGCGGTATCCCAACTAAGGTTACAGGTCAAGCGATTCGTTATAACGAAAAAGGCGAGGATGAAGTCATTCCAGGTCTGTTCGCTGTGGGTGAAATTGCGTGTGTATCTGTACACGGTGCTAACCGCCTTGGTGGTAACTCATTGCTCGACTTAGTGGTATTTGGTCGTTCTGCGGGTCTACACCTGAAAGAGTCACTGATGGAGCAAGGTTCAATGCGTGAAGCATCTGAATCTGACATTGATGCTGCAATGGCTCGCTTTAACCGCTGGGAAAATGCACGTACGGGTGAAGATCCTGTTGAAATCCGTAAAGCGCTGCAAACCTGCATGCAACATAACTTCTCGGTATTCCGTGAAGGTGATGCAATGGCGAAAGGTTTAGAAGAGCTGAAAGTCATCCGCGAGCGTTTGAAAAATGCACGTCTTGATGACACATCGACCGAGTTCAACACTCAACGTATTGAATGTTTAGAGCTGGATAACTTGATGGAAACAGCTTATGCAACAGCACAAGCTGCAAACTTCCGTACTGAAAGTCGCGGAGCGCATAGCCGTTTCGACTATCCAGATCGTGATGACGTTAATTGGCTGTGTCACTCATTGTATTTACCGCAATCTGAAACGATGACGCGTCGTGAAGTGAACATGCAACCTAAGTTGCGTGAACCCTTCCCGCCGAAAGTACGTACTTATTAATGCGTGGTGTTAATCCAGTTGCGGAGAAATGAACTATGAAACTTGAATTTTCGATTTATCGCTATAATCCGGACGTAGATAACGCGCCACGTATGCAAGATTACACGCTCGAAGTGCCTGAAGGGCGTGACATGATGTTGCTGGATGCGTTGATCCAACTGAAAGAGAAAGATCCAACATTGTCATTCCGTCGTTCTTGCCGTGAAGGTGTATGTGGCTCTGACGGCGTTAACATGAATGGTAAAAATGGTCTGGCTTGTATCACACCCCTGTCTGCGTTGACTCGTAGCGGAAAGAAAATTGTGATCCGTCCATTACCAGGTCTGCCTGTTATTCGTGACCTGATTATCGACATGAGCCAGTTCTATACTCAATACGAAAAAATTCGTCCGTATCTTATTAATGATAATAAGAACCCACCGGCGCGTGAGAATTTACAGTCACCGGCACAGCGTGAAAAACTCGATGGATTATATGAGTGTATTTTGTGTGCATGTTGCTCAACTTCTTGCCCATCGTTCTGGTGGAACCCGGACAAATTTATTGGTCCAGCAGGTCTTTTAGCTGCATACAGGTTCCTAATTGATAGTAGAGATACTGAAACAGATGCTCGATTAGATGATCTGAACGACGCTTTTAGTGTTTTCCGCTGTCATAGCATCATGAATTGTGTCAATGTATGTCCTAAAGGACTAAATCCAACGAAAGCTATCGGGCATATTAAATCTATGTTACTAAAACATAGTGCATAAAACCGATTTAACCTGCGGTACGAAAGTACCGTAGGTTATTAAATAGTAAAAAGTAAAAGCAAAAAAGTGAAAGTAATAAGCCAAACTGCAAATGATGAAGACGCGAGCAAACTCGAGGAACCTTTAAAAACTGCAGTCAGTTTTTAAAGGTTCCTTAAAAGGGGAGCCCGGAGTGATAAAGGGAAACCCAAAGTGAGAACATGCATAAAGCACGTCCAGAAGAACCTTTATCGAGGCCGCTTAAACGCGGCAATTAGTTAACCACGGCGAAAACTAAAGCTGTAAAAGCTTAAGGGATCACAATGCAGAACGGCGTAATGAAGGACTGGCTGGATTCGAGCTTTCTGGCAGGCGCGAACCAGGCTTACATAGAACAACTCTATGAAGATTATCTAACTGACCCCAATTCTGTTGATGCTGGCTGGAGAGAAATCTTCCAGCAACTGCCTGGAGCAGGCACCAACGCTGAGCAATTCCACTCACAAGCACGCGAATATTTCCGTCGCTTAGCAAAAGACTCGACTCGTTATCATACCTCTGTTAGCGATCCTGCAATCGACGCAAAACAAGTAAAAGTTTTGCAGTTGATTAACGCATTCCGCTTCCGCGGGCATCAAAATGCAAATCTTGACCCATTAGGTTTATGGAAACGTGAATCTGTTCCCGATTTAGATCCAGCATTCCATAATCTAACGAAAGAAGATTTCGACGAAACATTCAATGTGGGTTCTTTTGCGATTGGCAAAGAGACCATGAAACTTAGCGACCTGTATGATGCACTGAAACGTATTTATTGCGGTTCTATTGGTGCTGAATACATGCATATCACAAATACTGAGGAAAAACGCTGGATCCAGCAACGCCTCGAGTCTGTGAATGTCGCTGAGCAATTTACGAAAGAAGAAAAACGTCGCTTCTTAGCTGAATTAACAGCAGCAGAAGGGCTAGAGCGTTATTTAGGCGCTAAATTCCCAGGTGCAAAACGTTTCTCATTGGAAGGTGGTGATTCACTGATCCCAATGCTGAAAGATTTGATTCACCATGCGGGTAAACAAGATACGCGTGAAGTTGTACTAGGTATGGCTCACCGTGGTCGCCTTAACGTTCTTATCAACATTTTAGGTAAAAAACCGGCTGAACTATTCGATGAGTTCGCAGGTAAACACAAAGACCACTCAAGTGCTGGTGACGTTAAATATCACCAAGGCTTCTCTTCTGATTTCCAAACCGAAGGCTCACGTGTTCACTTAGCATTGGCATTTAACCCATCTCACCTTGAGATAGTTAGCCCAGTTGTTATTGGCTCTGTCCGTGCTCGTCGTGACCGTCTTGATGAAGGCCGTAGCAATATGGTGCTACCAATCACCATCCATGGTGACTCTGCGGTAGCAGGCCAAGGCGTTGTTCAAGAAACACTGAACATGTCTCAAGCGCGTGGTTATGAAGTTGGTGGTACTGTACGTATCGTCATTAACAACCAAATCGGTTTCACAACGTCTAACCCGAAAGATACTCGTTCAACAGAGTATTGTACTGACATCGCGAAGATGGTCCAAGCACCTATCTTCCACGTGAACGCTGATGATCCAGAAGCGGTAGCATTTGTCACTCGCTTAGCACTAGATTTCCGTAATACCTTTAAACGTGATGTGATGATTGACCTCGTTTGTTATCGTCGTCATGGTCATAACGAAGCTGATGAGCCAAATGCAACTCAGCCAATTATGTATCAAAAAATCAAAAAACATCCGACCCCACGTAAAATCTATGCTGACCGTCTAATTGAAAGTGGTGTTGTGACTGCTGATGAAGTCACTGAGATGGTTAATTTGTACCGTGACGCGCTAGATAGAGGCGACTGTGTCGTTGAAGAGTGGCGTGAAATGGGGCTACATTCTTATACATGGGAACCGTACCTGAACCATGAATGGAATGAAGAATACAAATCCACATTTGATTTAAAACGCTTGCAAGAGCTTGCGGTTAAAACCAGTACTATCCCTGCTGAAGTTGTCACTCAGTCTCGTGTTGAGAAAATTTACTCTGACCGTGCTGAAATGGCAAAAGGCGAAAAACCTCTTGATTGGGGCGCAGCAGAAACATTGGCATATGCAACCTTGGTTGATGAAGGTATTCCTGTTCGTCTATCTGGTGAAGATGCTGGCCGTGGTACGTTCTTCCACCGTCATGCTGTTGTTCATAATCAAACGAACGGTTCAGTATATGTACCGCTGCAAAATATCCATAACGGGCAAGGCGTGTTTAATGTTTGGGACTCAGTTCTGACAGAAAACGCGGTGTTGGCATTCGAATATGGTTACGCGACGACAGAACCACGCGCTCTGACGATTTGGGAAGCTCAATTTGGTGACTTCGCAAACTGTGCACAAGTGGTTATCGACCAATTTATTAGCTCAGGTGAGCAAAAATGGGGTCGTATGTGTGGCTTGGTAATGCTTTTACCACACGGTTATGAAGGCCAAGGCCCAGAGCACTCCTCTGCACGTTTAGAGCGTTATCTGCAACTGTGCGCAGACCAAAACATGCAAGTGTGTGTGCCGTCAACGCCTGCTCAGGTTTATCACATGTTACGCCGTCAGGCACTACGCGATATGCGTCGTCCTCTGATTGTGATGTCACCTAAATCACTGCTGCGTCATCCATTAGCGGTATCAAGCATGGAAGAGCTGGCGAATGGTAAATTCCTGCCAGTAATCGGTGAAATAGATGAAATCAATCCGAAAAACGTGAAACGCGTCATTCTGTGTTCAGGTAAAGTTTATTACGATCTGTTAGAACAGCGTCGTAAGAATGAACAAACAGATGTTGCTATCGTGCGTATTGAGCAGCTATATCCGTTCCCACACGAAGATATTCAGCAAGCGCTGGCGCAATATGCGCATGTTAAGGATTTCGTATGGTGTCAAGAAGAGCCATTGAACCAAGGCGCTTGGTATTGCAGCCAACACAACTTCCGTGAAGCTATCCCAGCAGGGGCGACTTTACGTTATGCAGGTCGTGCTGCTTCTTCATCTCCAGCAGTTGGTTATACGTCCGTTCACCAAGAGCAGCAACAAGCTCTGGTTAATGACGCGTTGAACATTGAATAATTAAAGGATAGAAAATGAGTAGTGTAGAAATTCTTGTTCCAGATCTTCCTGAATCCGTTGCTGATGCTACGGTTGCCACATGGCATAAAAAACCAGGTGATAGCGTTGAACGTGACGAAGTGCTGGTTGAAATCGAAACGGATAAAGTTGTACTAGAAGTTCCTGCAAGTGAAGCGGGTGTACTAGAAGCTATCGTTGAAGACGAAGGTGCAACAGTGTTATCTAAACAACTGTTAGGCCGTATTCGTTTGGGTGATAGCACTGGCATGCCAGCGGATGTGAAACCTGCTCAAGAAGCTGCACCTGCACAACGTCAAACGGCGAGCTTGGAAGAAGAGAGCAATGATGCACTGTCTCCAGCGATCCGTCGCTTAGTTGCAGAGCATGATCTTAACCCAGCAGATATTAAAGGCACGGGTGTTGGTGGTCGTCTGACTCGCGAAGATGTTGAAAAACATTTAGCAGCGAACAAATCAGCGCCTGCTGCTAAAGCACAAGCACCTGCTGCTCCACAAGCGCCACTGGCACATCGTAGCGAAAAACGTGTACCAATGACACGTCTGCGTAAACGTATTGCTGAGCGTCTGTTAGAAGCGAAAAACAGCACTGCGATGTTAACAACCTTTAACGAAGTTAACATGCAGCCAATCAAAGATCTGCGTAAGCAATATGGTGAAGCGTTCGAAAAACGTCACGGTGTGCGTTTAGGCTTTATGTCTTTCTACATTAAAGCAGCGGTCGAAGCACTGAAACGTTATCCAGAAGTGAATGCTTCTATTGACGGTACAGATGTGGTTTACCACAACTATTTCGACATCAGTATTGCGGTATCGACACCTCGTGGTCTGGTAACACCAGTATTGCGTGACGTTGATGCGATGAGCATGGCTGATATCGAGAAGACAATTAAAGAACTGGCTGTTAAAGGTCGCGACGGTAAATTAACGGTTGAAGACTTAACTGGTGGTAACTTCACTATCACTAATGGCGGCGTATTTGGTTCTCTCATGTCCACACCTATCATTAACCCACCACAAAGTGCAATCTTAGGCATGCATGCTATTAAAGATCGCCCTATGGCGGTTAACGGTAAGGTCGAAATTCTTCCAATGATGTACCTTGCATTATCTTATGACCACCGCCTAATTGATGGTAAAGAGTCAGTTGGCTTCTTAGTGGCTATCAAAGATATGCTGGAAGATCCAACTCGTTTACTGCTGGACGTATAGCAACATAACAGGGCAGGGGCATACCTGTCCGGTCTGAAGTAACCGATGCAACCGGCTCCCGCCGGTTGCTAAATCAGTAACAATTGCAGGAGGCGAATAAACGCCTCTTCAGACTCAATTATGGATAGAACATCATGAATTTACACGAGTATCAGGCAAAACAGCTTTTTACACGCTACGGTTTGCCAGCACCAACGGGTTATGCCTGCTCATCAGCAGATGAAGCTGTAGAAGCGGCTAAAAAAATCGGAAACGGCCCATGGGTTGTTAAATGCCAAGTTCACGCAGGTGGACGTGGTAAAGCTGGCGGCGTTAAAGTCACAAGCAATATCAACGATATCAAAGAATTTGCTGAAAAATGGTTAGGTAAAAACCTTGTTACTTACCAAACAGATGCAAATGGTCAGCCTGTTAACCAAATTCTTGTTGAACATGCGACAGATATTGCTAAAGAGCTGTATTTGGGTGCAGTAGTTGACCGTGGCACACGTCGTGTTGTGTTTATGGCTTCTACCGAAGGTGGTGTTGAGATTGAGAAAGTTGCTGAAGAAACGCCAGAACTGATCCACAAAGCAGTTATCGACCCATTAACAGGTCCTATGCCTTTCCAAGGCCGTGAATTAGCATTTAAATTAGGCTTAACGGGTAAACAAGTTAGCCAATTCGCTAAGATCTTCATGGGCCTAGCGACTATGTTCTTAGAGCGTGACCTTGCTCTAATCGAAGTCAACCCATTAGTTATCAATACTGAAGGCGACCTAGTTTGTTTGGATGGTAAATTAGGTGTTGATAGCAACGCACTATATCGCCAAGCAGAAATGCGTGAAATGCATGACCCATCTCAAGAAGATGCGCGCGAAGCACAAGCTGCACAGTGGGAACTGAACTATGTTGCACTTGATGGCAACATCGGTTGTATGGTTAACGGTGCAGGTCTTGCAATGGGAACCATGGATATCGTTAAACTGCACGGCGGTGCACCAGCTAACTTCTTAGACGTTGGTGGTGGCGCAACTAAAGAACGCGTAACTGAAGCATTTAAAATTATCCTTTCAGATAAGAGCGTTAAAGCTGTTTTCGTTAACATTTTTGGTGGTATCGTTCGCTGTGACCTGATTGCAGACGGCATCATTGGTGCAGTAGAAGAAGTTGGCGTGAATGTACCAGTAGTGGTTCGTTTAGAAGGTAACAATGCAGAGTTAGGTGCGAAGAAACTGGCTGATAGCGGTCTGAATATTATCGCAGCAAACAGCCTGACGGATGCAGCTAAGAAAGCAGTAGCAGCGGCGGAGGCCAAATAATGTCTATTTTAATCGATAAAAACACCAAAGTAATTTGCCAAGGTTTCACTGGCGGTCAAGGTACTTTCCACTCCGAACAAGCGATTGCTTACGGTACTAAAATGGTTGGTGGTGTGACTCCGGGTAAAGGTGGCACAACTCACTTAGGCCTACCTGTATTTAATACTGTTCGTGAAGCTGTAGAAGCGACAGGCGCAACCGCTTCTGTTATCTATGTTCCAGCACCATTTTGTAAAGATTCTATCTTAGAAGCAATTGATGCAGGCATTAAACTGATTATCACTATTACTGAAGGTATCCCAACGCTGGATATGCTGACTGTGAAAGTGAAATTAGATGAAGCTGGCGTACGCATGATCGGTCCAAACTGCCCAGGTGTTATCACGCCGGGTGAATGTAAAATTGGTATCCAACCAGGTCATATCCATATGCCAGGTAAAGTCGGTATCGTTTCACGTTCAGGTACGCTGACTTATGAAGCGGTAAAACAAACGACAGATGCAGGTCTTGGCCAATCAACTTGTGTTGGTATCGGTGGTGACCCAATCCCAGGTTCAAACTTCATTGACATCCTGAAGATGTTCCAAGAAGACCCACAAACCGAAGCAATCGTCATGATCGGTGAAATCGGTGGTAACGCAGAAGAAGAAGCGGCTGCTTACATCAAAGAGCACGTAACTAAGCCAGTTGTTGGTTACATTGCAGGTGTAACAGCGCCTAAAGGTAAGCGTATGGGCCACGCTGGTGCGATTATCGCTGGCGGTAAAGGTACAGCTGACGAGAAATTTGCTGCATTAGAAGCTGCGGGCGTGAAAACAGTACGTAGCTTGGCAGACATTGGCGATGCTGTGAAATCAATGTTGGCAAAATAAGCTCTCGCTTAGCATAAACATTTAAAACAGTGAGGCTCGTATTCCAAAAGAATACGGGCCTTTTTTGTTGTGCGTGGAGCGCTAGACACAGAGGGATAACACAGGTGCTGTTATCGATAAATTAGCGGATTATCGCAGTGTGGATACGTGAGATGGAGTGTCGTACTCTTTTTGGCGGCCTAGTTTTTTTAGATTTAATTGTACTATGCAACTACCCTCTAACGGGTTCCAATTATCGCCGTTTGACGGTTATTTATACTGCTTAAATGTTGTACTCTAGTCTTAAGTTGGGTGTTTTTCACTCAATGTGATTAAATATACTACTAAAGTGCCATTTTTAATAACGGATGCTTAGTCTTAATTAATAAATCTAAAATAGTCAAATAAGCAGAGATTATTTAGTAATTAATAAAATTCATAATAAAAACCAAATAGGCTAATATTATAAATTAAATTATCTTTTTATGAAGTTTTAAATAAAAAGTTAATTTTTTAGGCTCTCTTTTAGAAAATTAAGAATATTTGTACTATTATCAATAACAGACAATTAACATTTAAATAACCATTAATTGATGATAAGGATAATCGCTTAACAACAATCAAAAAAGTTGACGCAAATCAATTCATTAGTACTAGCATTATTTTTATAATTTGCTTAAATTGGTGTGCGATCAAATACTCATTTTTCTATTATAGGGTATAATTATTGATATATATTCAGAATTCAAATCTGAATCACGCAAAAGAAGTTTATTGTATGTGAAGATAAGCGTACTATTATTATAGTGTCGTTAGAGTTTTTGATTTTGTTAATTATTTGTTGTTTTGAGGCATTTTTTGCTGGTAGTTAAGAGGCTTTCTTTAATTGTATTGGAAGCTGGGTTGCCGCAAGTCGGTGTCTTCCTGCTAGGAGCAAGGAGTCAAGATGTTTGATATTGTCGAACTGTCAAGATTACAGTTTGCCTTAACTGCGATGTATCACTTCCTGTTCGTACCACTAACGCTTGGTATGGCGTTTTTGCTTGCGATCATGGAAACGGTATATGTGCTGTCTGGTAAGCAAATTTATAAAGATATGACTAAATTCTGGGGCAAGTTATTTGGTATTAACTTTGCTCTAGGTGTTGCCACTGGTTTGACTATGGAGTTCCAATTCGGGACTAACTGGTCTTACTATGCCCACTATGTTGGAGATATCTTCGGTGCACCACTGGCAATCGAAGGTTTGATGGCATTCTTCCTTGAATCAACGTTTGTTGGTTTGTTCTTCTTTGGTTGGGATCGCTTAAGCAAAACTCAACACCTTGCGGTGACTTGGTTAGTTGCTTTAGGTTCTAACTTCTCTGCGCTGTGGATCCTCGTTGCGAACGGTTGGATGCAAAACCCTATCGCTGCAGACTTTAACTTCGAAACAATGCGTATGGAAATGGTCAGCTTCTCTGAGCTGGTCCTGAACCCTGTTGCACAAGTTAAATTCGTTCACACAGTTGCTGCTGGTTATTGTACTGGTGCGATGTTTGTTCTGGGTATCAGCTCTTACTATATGCTTAAGGGCCGTGACCTTGCGTTTGCTAAACGTTCATTTGCAATCGCTGCAAGCTTCGGTATTGCCGCTGTACTATCTGTTATCGTTCTTGGTGATGAATCAGGCTACGAAATGGGTGACGTGCAGAAGACCAAGTTAGCCGCGGTAGAAGCTGAGTGGGAAACGCATGCTCCACCTGCAGCGTTTAACCTGATCGCTTGGCCTGACACCGAAAAAATGGAAAACAAATTTGCAATTGAAATTCCATGGGTGATGGGTCTTATCACAACGCGTTCACTGGATACACCAGTTCTAGGTCTGAAAGATCTGATGAAGCAACACGAAGTTCGTATTCGTAACGGTATGATTGCATACGGTGAGTTACAACAACTTCTTGCGGGTAATAAAGACCCTGAGTTGCGTAAATCTTTCGAAGCGAACAAGAAAGATTTAGGTTATGGTCTTCTGCTGAAACAATACGCACCAAATATTGTTGATGCAACAGAAGCACAGATCCAAAAAGCGGTTAAAGATAGTATCCCGAATGTAGGTCCATTGTTCTGGGCATTCCGTATCATGGTTGGCGTAGGCTTCCTGCTGCTGATTATCATCGGTCTATCCTTCCTGTCAGTGGTACGCAACCGTATTGGTCAAAACAAATGGTTACTACGTACCGCATTGTTCGGTATTCCATTACCGTGGATTGCGATTGAATCAGGCTGGTTCGTTGCAGAATATGGTCGTCAGCCGTGGGCTATCGGTGAGGTTCTCCCTGTTTCCGTTGCACACTCAAACTTGACAACCCATGATCTGATTTTCTCTCTAGCTCTGATCTGTGGTCTGTATACACTGTTCTTAATTGCTGAATTGTTCCTGATGTTCAAATTCGCTCGTAAAGGGCCAAGCAGCCTGAAAACTGGCCGCTACCACTTTGAACAGAAAAACAACTCTGCACAAGACGTTCAGTAAACAGGAGTCCACTTATGTTTGATTATGAAGTTCTTCGATTTGTGTGGTGGATTCTAATCGGCGTTCTGCTGATTGGCTTCGCTGTCACGGATGGCTTTGACATGGGCGTCGGCTTCTTATTACCAATTCTAGGTAAAACAGATACTGATCGCCGTATCATGATTAACTCAGTTGCGCCGCACTGGGATGGTAACCAAGTTTGGTTGATCACCGCAGGTGGTGCGATGTTTGCAGCATGGCCACAAGTGTATGCTGCGGCATTCTCAGGTTTCTATGTCGCGATGATTTTAGTGCTTGCAGCACTGTTCTTCCGCCCAGTCGGTTTTGACTACCGTTCTAAGTTGGAGAATCCAAAATGGCGCAACATGTGGGACTGGGGTCTATTTATCGGTGGTTTCGTTCCACCATTAGTTATCGGTGTTGCGTTTGGTAACCTGCTTTTAGGTGTTCCATTCCAAATCGATAGCCAACAATATCTGACTTATACAGGTAACTTGTTCGGCCTACTGAACCCATATGGTCTGTTAGCTGGTGTTGTTAGCTTAATGATGATTGTGACTCAAGGTGCAACATACTTACAAATGCGTACGACTGGTGAACTACACCTACGTGTTCGTAAAGCAACTTATGTAACAGCATTATTAACTCTGCTGGCTTTCGCAGGTGCAGGTGCTTGGTTGGTTATGGGTATCGATGGCTACGTTGTGACTTCAACTATCGATACATTAAGCGTATCTAACCCACTGAACAAAACTGTCGAAGTTGCTTCAGGTGCGTGGTTGACTAATTTCAACAACTATCCTGTGCTGTGGGCATTACCTGCTCTAGGTGTGGTATTGCCACTGTTGACTATGCTGTTTAGTAAAGCAGACAAAAATGCGTTAGCGTTTGTGAGTTCATCTCTCACTATCGCTTGTATCATTTTAACTTGTGGTGTTGCAATGTTCCCATTCATCATGCCATCAAACATCATGCCAAATGCAAGTTTGACCATGTGGGATGCAACATCTAGCCTGTTTACTCTGCAAGTTATGACGGTTGTTGCGATTATTTTTGTTCCAATTGTATTGGCTTACACTGCGTGGTGTTACTACAAAATGTTTGGCCGTTTGGACAAAAACTTCATCGAAGGCAACAAGCATTCACTGTATTAAGGAGCATAACATATGTGGTATTTTGCCTGGATTCTTGGCACGCTGTTAGCTTGTAGTTTTGCAGTGATTGCAGCTCTAGCTTTAGAGCATGCGGAAGATAAAGCTGCTGCTAAAGATGGCGAGTAATAAATAATGCTGGTGGATAAAAGCTATCAGCTATTGGATAAGGGTCCGGTACGGATCCTTATCCTTATATTAGCGTTAGGGATTGCTGGGAGTGTCATGTGGGATCCAACCCAATTTGCGGCTAAAACCAGCTCATTTCTTATCTGGCAAGGGTTATTACTTATTTGGGCAACCTGTAGTGGCATGATTTTTGGTGTCGGATTTCGACCTAATAAATTGATTTGGCGACTACTTTTCCATCCTTTACCTGCCATCATTATCCTTATCTGGGGCTTGGTTAAAGTCTTCAGCTAATCTAATTGTCAATTATGGGTCTGCGGATCCATAATTTTTTTTTGATAACTTTACCCCTAGGTCATTCCAAAGCGCCACCGTCTTGAGTATAGTGGCACCGTTAATTAATTTAACCTAGGATGGAGTGATTGTTATGTTATTTCGTTGGCCTGTTCGCGTCTATTATGAAGATACGGATGCGGGCGGTGTGGTTTATCATGCACGTTATCTCGCTTTTTTTGAACGGGCTAGGACCGAGATGCTACGGGATAAAGGTATCAATCAACAAAGTTTACTGGCTGAGAATATCGGGTTTGTTGTCAGGAGTATGACAACGGACTTTGTCAGAGCGGCTCGGCTGGACGATTTATTGGAAATTGAGACACAAATCATTGAGATGAAGCGTGCCTCTTTAACCTTTCAACAAAGGTTAATTGATTCACAAGGTAACCTGCTTTGCGGGGCTACGGCCCTGATTGCTTGTGTGGACACATCAAAAATGAAGCCGACAGCGCTTCCTAAGTCTATTGTCGCGGAGTTTAAACAGTGACTGACATGAATATCGTGGATTTATTCCTAAAAGCGAGCCTATTGGTTCAGATCATTATGTTCGTTTTGATTGGTTTCTCTATTGCTTCTTGGGCCATCATTATTCAGAGAACAAAAATTTTAAATGCGGCAGCTCGAGAAGCGGAAGCGTTTGAAGATAAGTTTTGGTCTGGTATTGAGTTATCTCGCTTATACAAAGAAAGTCAGGCTCGCCGTGACTCGCTAAGTGGAGCAGAACAAATTTTCCATGCAGGTTTCAAAGAGTTTGTTCGTTTACACCAAGCGAATATTCATGCACCGGATGCTGTTGTCACCGGGGCATCTCGTGCTATGCGCATTTCGATGAACCGTGAGCTTGAATCCGTAGAAGCGCACATCCCATTTTTAGGGACGGTTGGTTCTATTAGCCCTTATATTGGTCTTTTTGGTACGGTATGGGGAATTATGCATGCCTTTATTGCATTAGGCGCGGTTAAACAAGCAACACTACAAATGGTAGCGCCGGGTATCGCTGAAGCGTTGATTGCAACAGCAATTGGTTTGTTTGCAGCAATCCCAGCGGTAATGGCATATAACCGATTAAATCAGCGAGTCAATAAGCTAGAACAGAGCTACGATAACTTTATGGAAGAGTTTCTGGCTATCTTACATCGCCAAGCATTCTCTGCTGATAAGAAATAATACGGGGAGATAAGCGAATGGCGCGCAATAGTCGCAGACGTGAGCTAAAATCCGAAATCAACATTGTTCCATTGCTGGATGTTTTGTTGGTACTGTTGCTAATTTTTATGGCGACAGCACCGATTATTTCACAAAGCGTGGAGGTTGATCTGCCGGATGCCGCTGAGAGCCAGACCGTATCATCAAGCGATAATCCACCGATTATTTTAGAGGTTGCGGGAGTTGGTCAATACAATATGTTAATTGATGGTGAGCGCTTAGAGCTACTACCACCAGAACAGATTGCGGCTGAAGCGAAAGCTCAGCTAGATAAAAATCCAAAGGCGATTTTCCTTATCGGTGGTGCAAAAGAAGTGCCCTATGATGAAGTGATTAAGGCATTGAATATTTTGCATCAAGCTGGGATCAAATCGGTCGGTTTAATGACTCAACCCATGTAATTGAGTGAGTAATGATTCTTTTTTTGGAAACCAATTGTGGGAAAGACAAAAGAGAAAAAAGATAATTTAAGGCTTTCTCTTCTAACGTCGCTTGCGTTGCACGTTTTATTGATAGGCCTAATTATAATTGGTTCCTTAGTTTCCGTTGTCAAACTTGGCGGCGGAGGGGAGGAGGGGACTGTCATCGATGCGGTGATGGTCGATCCCGGCGCGGTTGTTCAGCAATATAACCAAATGCAACAACAAGAAAATAGCGCTAAACAAGCAGCTAAAGAGCGTAAAGAGAAAGAGCGTAAACAAGAAGCTGAGCTAAGGGAAAAGCAAGAGCAGGAACAAAAACGTCTGCAACAGCTTGAGCAAGAGCGTATTCAAAGTGAACGAGAAGCGCAGGAGCGGCAAAAACAAGTTGAGCAGCAACAAAAACAAGCAGCTGAAGCGGCAAGAAAAGCGAAGGAAGAGCAAAAAATAGCGGAAGAAGCGGCGGCAAAAGCCAAAGCAGAAAAAGAACGCTTGATTAAAGAACAAGCTGCCGCGAAGGAAAAAGCAGAGGCCGAAGCGAAAAAAGAAGCTGAAGCGATAAAAGCGAAAGCAGCGGCTGATGCTAAGGCGAAAGCGGAGAAAGAAGCGAAAGCTAAAGCGGAAAAAGAGGCGAAAGAGAAAGCGGAGAAAGAAGCGAAAGCTAAAGCAGCTAAAGAAGCTAAGGCCAAAGCCGATAAGGAAGCAAAAGCCAAAGCAGCTAAAGAGAAAGCAGAGGCTGCAAAAAATTCCGCTGAGATTGATAATCTACTCGGTGATTTGACCTCTACAGGGCCAAGTCGTGAAGGTGGAGCGGCTTCCGCAGGCCAAGGTGGCGGTAAACGTTCTGGGGCATCCAATGCAGACGTTGAAAATTATGCAAGTAAAATAAAAGCCGCGATTCAGAGTAAGTTTTATGATTCAGATACTTACCGTGGACGTACGTGTGAACTTAAGTTACAAATTGCACCTGATGGCTTATTAGTAAGTATTACCCCTAAAAATAATGCTTCTAATGACCCAGCATTGTGTAGTGCAGCAATCAGAGCTGCAAACCTTGCAACGTTACCACGCCCACCGGCGGATGTGTATGAAGCATTTAAAAAACAAGGAAGTACAGTTGTATTTAGCCCAAAATAAGATAAGTCGGAGCTGTCTGTATTGAATTTATGTCTGCTATAGCATAAATAGTTCTTACAATATCTAGTTTTGTTAGTATACCTTTGTTAAAATTCAGCGAATTATTGTGGCAGTGAATACCACAGTAAGGGAGATAAGGATGAAGCAGGCTTTTAAAGTAGTTCTCGGGTTCCTCATGTTATGGGCAACAGTTGCTCAGGCTGAAATCCGTATTGAGATCACGGAAGGTGTTAATAGTGCTCAGCCAATAGGGGTTGTTCCTTTTAAATGGTCTGGCTCAGGTACACCTCCACAAGAAATCGGGCAAATTGTTGGTGCTGATTTACGCAATAGTGGCAAATTTAACCCTATTGAGCCTAGTCGTATGCCTCAACAACCTGCGACCGCTTCTGAAGTAGTTCCTGAGGCTTGGACAGCATTGGGGATTAATGCCGTTGTTGTCGGTCAAATCCAACCCGCGGCTGATGGCAGCTATGTGGTTAGCTACCAATTAGTTGATGTTGCTGGTAGCCCAGGCACGGTCTTATCTCAAAACCAGTATAAGGTCACTAAAGAGTGGTTACGTTATGCCGCCCATACCGCAAGCGATGAAGTTTTTGAAAAGCTGACTGGTATTCGTGGTGCATTCCGTACACGTATCGCCTATGTTGTGACTAATAAAGGGGGTCAATACCCTTATGAATTACGTGTTTCTGATTACGATGGCTATAACCAATTTACGGTTCATCGTTCTCCGGAACCTTTGATGTCGCCAGCTTGGTCACCTGATGGTGAGCGTTTGGCGTATGTGACGTTTGAAAGTGGCAGTTCAGCACTGGTGATTCAGACGCTATCGACTGGCGCCGTTCGTCAGGTTGCATCATTCCCTCGTCATAATGGTGCTCCAGCGTTTTCTCCAGATGGGACTAAACTGGCTTTTGCTTTGTCAAAAACAGGTAGCTTAAATCTTTATATTATGGATTTAGCGAGCGGCCAAATTCGTCAAGTGACTGATGGTCGTAGTAATAATACAGAGCCAAGCTGGATGCCAGATAGTCAAACATTGGTCTATACATCTGACCAAGCGGGTCGTCCGCAAATTTACAAGATTAATATTAATGGCGGTAGCCCTGAACGTGTGACCTGGGAAGGTACACAAAATCAGGACGCTGATGTTAGCCCGGATGGATCTTTCATTGTAATGGTCAGCTCCGGCGGTGGTCAGCAGCATATCGCCAAACAGGATCTGGCGACGGGTAACGTTGAATATTTAACGAAAACGTTTCTAGATGAAACGCCGAGTATCGCACCTAACGGCACTATGGTTATTTATAGCTCCTCTCAAGGCTTGGGGACTATATTGCAGCTAGTTTCGACCGACGGGCGTTTCAAAGCGCGTCTTCCGGCAACCGATGGACAGGTTAAATCTCCTGCTTGGTCGCCGTATCTGTGATGCATAATAATAATGTGTGGCAAACTATTAAGGATCAAAACGATGCAACTGAATAAAGTGCTTAAAGGGCTGATGATCGCATTACCAATCATGGCTGTCGCAGCTTGTAGCTCTAACAAAAACAATGACCAAAATGGCGCGGATTCTTCAATGAACCAAACTAACAGCGGTCTGTCTGCGGAAGAGCTGGCACGTCAGCAAATGCAAGAACTGCAAAATAACAATATCGTTTACTTCGGTTTCGATAAATACAACGTATCTCCAGAATACGCTGATATGTTAGATGCTCATGCAGCTTTCCTACGTAACAACCCATCTGTTAAAGTTGTTGTTGAAGGTCATGCGGATGAGCGTGGTACTCCTGAGTACAACATCGCACTGGGTGAACGTCGTGCTAATGCAGTTAAAATGTACCTGCAAAGCAAAGGTGTAGCGGGTGATCAAGTTTCTCTGGTTTCTTACGGTAAAGAAAAACCAGCTGTGTTAGGTCACACAGAAGCTGATTACGCTAAAAACCGTCGTGCAGTTATTGCATACTAATCGATAAGCGAAATTATCTCTTATGAACAGTAACTTCAGACATTTATTTGTAGGTCTGTCGTTATTGGTTGGCGTAGCGGCCCCTTGGGCCGCTATTGCCCAAGCGCCAATCATTAATGTCGGATCCGGTTCATCCGGTGATCGTCTTACTCAGCTTGAGACGGCAGTTAACTCTCAAGGCCAGATCTTATATCAAATCCAGCAACAGATCGCTGACAACCAACGCGATATCGATACATTGCGTGGTCAGATTCAGGAAAATCAATATAAACTGAATCAAATTGTTGAGCGCCAAAAAGATTTGTATATGCAATTAGGTCAGGTGAGTGGCGGTACTACAGAATCATCAAATTCATCGGCAGCAGCGGACTCCTCCACTTCAGCACCTGCACCAGAAGCTTCTGGTGGTGGCGAAAAGGAAGATTATAATGCTGCAGTTGCGCTTGCGATGAAAAGCAAATCTAAAGCGCAAATCGATGAGGCCATCGGTGCATTACAAAGCTTTATTAAAAGCTATCCCAAATCCAGCTATCAATCTAATGCTAACTATTGGTTAGGGCAACTTAACTATAATAAAGGTAGCAAAGATGATGCGGCATTCTACTTTGCAACTGTTGTGAAAGAATATCCTAAATCCCAAAAAAGCAGTGAGGCTCTGTATAAAGTCGGCCTGATCATGCAAGACAAAGGGCAGAAGGATAAAGCAAAAGCGGTTTATCAACAGGTGCTGAAACAGTATCCGAATAGCGCTGGTGCTAAACTTGCAGAGAAAAAGCTTAGCTCACTTTAATGATTAACCCCGAAGAAGTAATTACCGAATATTTCGGGGTTAACCGTATGATAAGTGTGCATTCAATCGTTTTTTTCAAAAAAATCATTGCACCATCGTCAGAAATGAGTAATATAAGCCGCCGTTGACGCAAGAATAAGTTGTTAAGTTTAATGGGTCGTTAGCTCAGTCGGTAGAGCAGTTGACTTTTAATCAATTGGTCGCAGGTTCGAATCCTGCACGACCCACCATTAACAGCCTCTATTTCGTTAGTGTGCTTTAAGATGTGTGAGTTAATTTAGTCGGTAGAACAAGAGCTCATTGAACGCTTGTTCGTATTAGGCCTCAAACACAATGAGTCACCCTGCACGACCGCCATCTTAAAATAAAAAAATCAGTTATATCAGATGGGTCGTTAGCTCAGTCGGTAGAGCAGTTGACTTTTAATCAATTGGTCGCAGGTTCGAATCCTGCACGACCCACCATCTTAAGATAACAAAATCCAGTCATATTAGATGGGTCGTTAGCTCAGTCGGTAGAGCAGTTGACTTTTAATCAATTGGTCGCAGGTTCGAATCCTGCACGACCCACCATCTATAGAAATACCATTATCTTCAAATCCATCCATTTTCTAGCGTAGTTAAATTGTGTTATTCAATCTAAAAGCCCATCAAGCAAAATAGCGCTATATTGGTCACAATGGCTCGTATGTGTCGATGATTTCCAGAAATGAGCCTGTATCCTCTCCTAATCGATTAATTATACCGGTATTAGGGTAAGGGGCGGCATTGGGAATGGACCCGTGTAGACGCCGATTTTCAAACCTCTTCGTATGAGTAAGTCGATATTTAGTCGCGATCTTGTGGCTATCATCACCTAACTCTTGAGCAAAAACCATTCAGCCTGAGTTATTGTGTGGGTATTGACTTCTTTTTTTGAGAACTTACGCAAGGTATTACTGACCTACTTGGACTAGTCTAAATAAAACATCAATAACTGATCACCTTGTAAAATATAAATTATTTTATCTATGGCAAAGACTAGGAAAGGACTAGCGGATGAAAAAACTATTAGCAGTATTCTGCGCAGGGGCTTTTGTTTCAACCAGTGTATTTGCGGCGATCCCTCCCGGCAATGATGTGACAACTAAACCCGATCTTTATTATTTAAAAAACTCACAGGCTATTGATAGTTTAGCGTTATTGCCGCCACCACCTGAAGTGGGCAGCATCTTATTTTTAAACGACCAAGCGATGTATGAAAAAGGCCGTTTATTGCGAAATACTGAGCGTGGAGAACAAGCCGCTAAGGATGCTGATCTGGCTGCGGGCGGTGTTGCGAACGCATTTTCTGAAGCTTTTGGTTATCCCATTACCGAAAAGGATGCGCCTGAAATTCATAAATTGCTGACGAATATGATTGAAGATGCGGGGGATTTAGCAACTCGCTCAGCCAAAGAGAAATACATGCGCATTCGTCCATTTGCGTTCTACGGTGTTGCTACCTGTAACACGAAAGATCAGGACAAATTATCTAAGAATGGCTCTTATCCTTCCGGACACACCGCAATTGGCTGGGCATCTGCACTCGTATTGTCAGAAATTAACCCAGAAAACCAAGATAAAATTTTAAAACGTGGTTATGAACTTGGCCAAAGCCGAGTCATCTGTGGTTACCATTGGCAAAGTGATGTTGATGCAGCTCGTATCGTTGCATCGGGTGCGGTAGCAACTTTACACTCCAACCCTGAATTCCAAAAACAGTTACAAAAAGCCAAAGACGAATTTGCTAAACTGAAAAAATAGCTTTACTTAAAAACGATACCGCCCCATCAGTAACAACGAGAGGGGCGGTTTTTTATTGTGTTTTATATGGTAAAATCGCGTCAGATCCCTTCAGGCAATAAACTGTTATCTTGCAACATGCCAACTACCAGTGTTTGCATGCGCTGGCCAAGAGTGTGGTCGATGGTATAATTGAGCTGCTGGGCGACTTCCACCGTGATTTCATCAAAGCATTTCATCAACAGATGTAAGCTGTATGCAGCTTGTTGCGCATTACGGTAATCAAACAAGGTTTCCATTGCTTGGATAATGTGCTCTGGCATCCATTGTTGATATGCTCTGCCGTGATACCAAACATCTTGCTGCCCTTTACTTTTGTTTGAGACATAGCACTCTAACATCGTCAGTAGGGCATTTTTCATATCAACGTCTCTTGACCAAGCGCTCCAGAGTTCATTACGCGAAAGGGCAATCGCAACTTGATGTGATTCATACCAAAATTCGTTCACAATAAACGTGAATTTGTTTTGACTGAGTTGCTTAGGCGGAAGTTGTACCTGATCACTGTCGGGAAGGTTATCCGTGATACCGCTTTTATCGAGTAAAATGGTGTAGCCACGGGCATAAGTATTATCAAGCCCATATTGCTTCATCTTTTGCAATCGACTTGGTTCAGCAAAGGTAAAATCAACTTTTCTTCCTTGCTCGTAAATCGCTAAACAAGTCGGGCATTCAGGCTCATTTTCACCACCATTTGTAAGATGTAGAGCCACTAGAGGCTGACCAAATTGGTGTATCCATTGTTGGTCATGAAAAAGTGCTGTTACACCTGAACCGACTAATTCAATATCAATGTCTGAATAATGATCAATTTGTTGTTCTCTACCTCTTGAGCCAGTCAAAATGACGGCATCAATTCTAGGATCGAGCAAAGAAACGGAAATAATTTTATTGATTAAAGATGCAGGTGATTCCATAGCTAACCCATCGAATTTATTGATGTGGCTAAGATACCTGTAAAATGATTAAAATGCTAAAAAACTCGATAATTATCATGATTATTTAGTGAATAGTGAGAAATCACGCCATCATCACCAAAAATCGAGAAGACTTCCTCAATGAATTGGGGTATCTTGTTTAGTATATAAAACAAAAATGTGGTTTTCGCCCCATTTTATAGGCGATTTTAGATGTAAAATTGCATTATGCTAAACAGAGGCACAAGATGAGCGAGTTTATTGATTTTAACCAGTCGGTTTATCCGTTCCCTGCTAGACCTGCATTGCTAAGCTCAGAAGAGAAAGCATTTTATCGTGAGCGCATCAAAGCGTTATTGCTGGAAAAAAATGCGGTGATAGTTGCACATTATTATACCGATCCTGAAATCCAAGCATTGGCTGAGGAAACAGGTGGATGTGTTGCTGACTCTCTGGAAATGGCTCGTTTTGGCGCCCGTCATAGTGCATCAACCCTGCTAGTCGCGGGGGTACGTTTTATGGGGGAAACAGCAAAAATCTTAAGCCCTGAAAAAACCGTTTTAATGCCAACATTAGATGCCGAATGTTCACTTGATTTAGGCTGCCCAGAGGCGGATTTTGCGCGTTTTTGCGATCAGCACCCTGATCGTACAGTGGTGGTTTATGCGAATACCTCTGCGGCGGTGAAAGCACGAGCAGATTGGGTGGTGACATCCAGTATTGCGGTAGAATTAATCGAGCATCTTGATAGCCTAGGCGAGAAAATTATTTGGGCGCCTGACCGCCATCTTGGCCGTTATGTTCAACAACAAACAGGGGCTGATATTTTGTGTTGGCAGGGCGCTTGTATTGTTCATGATGAATTTAAAACCCAGTCTCTGAGCAAAATGAAAGCGCTGTATCCAGAAGCGGCGGTGCTGGTTCACCCTGAGTCTCCTCAAGCTGTTGTCGAGCTTGCTGATGCTGTCGGCTCGACAAGCCAATTAATCAAAGCGGCGCAAACGTTGCCTCATCCATCAATGATAGTCGCGACCGATAAAGGCATTTTTTATAAAATGCAGCAAGCGTGCCCTGATAAGTCTTTGTATATCGCGCCGACCGCGGGGGAAGGTGCGACATGCCGTACTTGTGCCCATTGCCCTTGGATGGCGATGAATGGTTTAAAAGCGATAGCACAAGCCTTAGAGAGTCACGGGGAGCAACATCAAATTTATGTGAGTGAAGCGCTACGTCAAAAAGCGATGTTACCTTTAAATAGAATGCTAGATTTTGCAGAGAGTCTAAAATAAAAGAGCACTATTGTTTATATCGAGGCCACGCGGAATCATAATGTGGCATGACATAGGGTTGAGAGAAGGATTTTGGGATGGATTTCTTTAGCACAAGTAATGTATTAGTGAATATTCCTCTATGGGATAGTGTGTATGAATTGTCATACATCGAAGCAGTAGGAACAGTGGCTGGTTTGTTATGTATTTTGCTAGCTAGTCTTGAAAAAACCATTAATTACTTGTTTGGTTTAATCAATGTGACGCTGTTTGGGGTGATTTTTTTTCAAATCCAACTGTATGCTAATTTACTTTTACAGGTATTTTTCTTTATCGCCAATATTTATGGTTGGTATGCGTGGAGCCGAGTGGATAACCAGCAACAAACGGAACTGAAAATTCGTTGGTTAAGCCTGCCTAAGGCGACGATAACAGTGATCATCTCTTTATTTGTGATCATTTACCTAACATACAATATTGATTGGGTCTTTGGGGTATTGGCGGAATGGGCAATTAACATTTTGAATCTGTTTGGCGCTAACCTAACAATGCCTGTGTTAGAACCCGATGCATTTCCATTCTGGGATTCGACCATGACAGTATTATCTGTGGTTGCAATGATCCTGATGACGCGTAAGTACGTTGAAAATTGGCTTTTATGGGTGATCATCAACGTAATTAGTATTATCGTATTCTATAAGCAAGGGGTATATGCGATGTCATTAGAGTACCTCATTTTGCTGGGTATCGCGCTGAATGGTTCAAGGCTTTGGGTGAAATCGGCAAAACAAAACGGCTCTGTGCCCCTCTCATAAACCACGGTGACGAAAATTAACAATAAAACGGCTAAAGTAACATTATCGATGTTTTGCCGTTTTTATTGTTTTTTACTCTAAAATTCCCCCTAAATATGGGGCTATTGTGCTGTTTAATCGCCTTTAGCCTCATTTTATAATCTGAAAGCTTAAAACTAACTATTTCATACTAAGCTTGCCTGTTTACAGAAGGCGGCTGAACGGTTAGATTAAAATTTCGATACCTGTCGTCTTTCAAGTTGCAGCATTGTGAGTGGTAAGAGAATCTCTCTTCGCTTAAAAGTAAGTGTTTACCATCGGCCTGCTATTGGAATCCATAGGGTATGTAAATCATCTATATAAAAAAATAAACATTGGATTAACGGGTATGAATTATCAGAACGATGACGTCAGAATTAAACAAATAAAAGAATTATTGCCACCAATTGCGTTGTTGGAGAAGTTTCCAGCGACGGACAAAGCGGCGTTTACCGTTCATGAAGCACGTCTCGCCATCCATAATATACTGTCAGGCGAAGATGATCGCCTTGTGGTTGTGATTGGTCCTTGCTCTATTCATGATACTAAAGCTGCTCTGGAATATGCCGAGCGCCTTAATAAGTTACGAGAAGAACTCAAAGATTCGCTAGAAATTGTGATGCGTGTGTATTTTGAAAAACCGCGTACCACAGTAGGTTGGAAAGGGCTAATTAATGACCCTAATATGGACAATAGCTTTAATATCAATGAAGGGCTACGTATTGCCCGTGAACTATTGGTGAAAATTAATGACCAAGGCCTGCCGACCGCAGGTGAATTTCTCGATATGATCAGCCCTCAATATGTCGCTGACCTAATGAGCTGGGGGGCGATTGGTGCACGCACAACAGAATCGCAAGTACATCGTGAATTGGCTTCTGGTCTCTCTTGCCCAGTTGGCTTTAAAAATGGAACAGATGGCACGATTAAGATCGCTATTGATGCGATTAATTCAGCACGTTCACCGCATTGTTTCTTATCGGTCACCAAATGGGGGCATTCTGCAATCGTCAATACTAGCGGGAACCCAGATTGCCACATTATTTTACGTGGTGGTAAAGAGCCAAACTACAGTGCGGAACACGTTAAGGCGGTGCGCGAAGGGCTAGTGAATGCAGGTCTAACCCCCAGCATTATGATTGACTTTAGCCACGCAAACAGTAACAAGAAATTTGAAAGACAAATGATAGTTGCTGATGACGTCAGTGAGCAATTACGCCAAGGTGATCGCTCTATTACAGGTGTCATGATCGAAAGCCACCTTGTTGAAGGCAATCAAAGCCTAGAGTCAGGTGAGCCTCTGGTTTATGGGAAAAGTGTCACTGACGCATGTATCGGATGGGATGATACAGAAAAAGTATTGCGCCAATTGTCTGATGCGGTGATTGCTCGTCGCCAGAAGTAATCGATAGTATTTCATATAGGAAGCCAGAGTCTTGTTGCTCTGGCTTTTTTACGTTATTAGATAGGAGAGTCGTACTCTTTAGATTGGTAAACCGACAGGCAGCATACCACTCTCCTATTACTTATTATGAGATTAGAATCTCTAAAGCTATTGACCGATATGGTGTGGATAGCGATAGACCAATCTAAACCTACTTTTTGGTTGTGTTGAGCTATTTTCGGATGAGTTCATGATGAACATAATCGCACTACCAAAAATAAAACGCCAAAATACCTTAAATCACGATCCGCTAAAAATACCTGTAAAAGGGGTTTTTGTGGCCTTTCTGCTCATGAATAAATAATGCAAGGAAAAATCAATATTTAAGATTTTTCTTGTCGAGCTATTCACTGTATTTACTCGTTATTATAGTTTGTTTATTTTTATTATCTTAGTTTTATATTTTTTATTTTCAGTAAAAATGAACAAATCATTCAAAAAACTTCTCTTTCTTTAATAGTCGCTAAAGTAAATAATCCCTTTTCGATATTATAACTAAAGGGAAATATTAATGAGGAAGTTACAACTTGCATCGTTAACATTTGTATTAATCAGCACGATGGGAAGTGCTTTTGCGTCAACTAACCAAGAGGGATATTACGGTTCCGCACGACTTTCTAAAGTGTGGCAAAAAGCGGATAGTATGGATACGAGTCTCCGCCCAGGGATTGGCCAGTTTGTTTCTGGTGATGATAAAGATGATTTCTACAATGCTTCTCTTGCAGCGGGTTATCAGTATGGTAATGGCTGGCGTACCGAAGGGGAGTATAGTTTTAATAAAAAAGCGGAGTACACCAGTGGCTCAACCGCTTTTTCAACCAGCTTTAATCATCACAAAACGGAATCGCAGCGTTTAATGCTGAATGTTTATCGTGATTATGATATCTACCAAGGGATTTCAGTGTATGGCACCGTGGGATTGGGTGTTGCAAAAGTGAAATCATCGGGATGGCAAGGTAATGCCGCACGTCAATATGGTAGCAATACTGACACTAACTTAGCGTACTCGATTGGCGCTGGTGTAAGTTACGAGCCTATTGATAAATTAAATTTTGACTTGGGATATCGTTATATTGATTTAGGGAAAATCGAAAGCGGTATGAATCGTTTTGCCAATGCGCGTGGCATACAGGATGAGCAGATGAAAGCGCACCTTAAGTCACAAGAGCTTGTGTTAGGCGTTAGATATCTATTTTAATTTTTAACGTATTATTATTCATTGGAATATGTCATACAAAAAGGGTTGGCGATTAGCCAACCCTTTACTTTATTTAACTTTAATTATTTTGCTTTGCCTTGGTTGGCAACCGCTGCTTGTTTTGCAGCGATTTCATCTTGGTTGCCAAGATAGTAATGTTTGATTGGTTTCATGTTTTCATCAAACTCATAAACCAGTGGCACTGCTGTTGGGATATTGAGGTTAAGAATTTCTTCTTCGCCCATGTTATCCAAGTATTTTACCAGCGCACGCAGTGAGTTACCGTGAGCTGCAATAATCACTTTTTCACCCGCCGCAACACGTGGTTTGATCTCTTGTTCCCAGTAAGGCACAACACGCTCAATGGTTGTTGCTAAGCTTTCTGTTACTGGCAGTTCCTCGCTAGACAGTTTTGCATAGCGTGGATCGTGGCCTGGGAAACGTTCGTCATCTTTTGTTAGCTCAGGTGGCGTGATGGCAAAACCACGGCGCCAGAGTTTAACTTGCTCATCACCATATTTAGCCGCAGTTTCTGATTTATCTAGACCTTGCAGTGCACCATAGTGACGCTCATTTAGTTTCCAGCTCTTTTCAACAGGCAGCCATTGCTGATCAACCTGATCAAGGATGTTCCATAAGGTATGGATAGCACGTTTCAGAACTGAGGTATAGGCGAAATCAAAGACAAAGCCTTCATCTTTCAGCAGTTGGCCTGCATTTTTTGCTTCTTCACGGCCTTTGTCTGACAGCTCAACATCAGTCCAGCCAGTGAAACGGTTCTCTTTGTTCCACTCGCTCTCACCGTGTCTTACCAAAACCAGTTTAGTTACAGCCATAGCTTAAACTCCTATCAGTACATTCAAATTAAAATGAATCATTGCTGACTTACATTATAGGGATAGTCAATCCGAACGCTAGTCACAACTGATGTTTTACCCAAACCAAATCAAAAAAGTGATAGTCAGTCGGTTATTTGGATAAAAATCGTACCTTAATCAGCTTGTTTTTTATCCAGCAACCATTTTGACTGGGTAAGTAAAAAATAACAGATGCAATAGATTTAACCCGAAGTGAAACGATACAGCAAGCCATAATTTGCCACTCCACATCCATGCTAGTCCATAAATAATCCCTGCAAGGGTCGCAAAAAGGATCAGCAACGGGCCTCCCGCGAAATGCACAGCCCCAAACACTAAGGCACACACGATTAATGCAAGATAAGGGGAGCCAAACCATTGAGTGAGGCGCTGCTGGAGATAGCCACGAAATAATGCTTCTTCGGCTAATGAGACAAATAATAAATTGCAAATAATGAATGCAGGTAACCAAGTCGGCAAATGCCACTCAAAACCTAGTCCTCCCGCAATGGCAGCAACAACCAATAACATAGGAACGGCAATGATCAGTAACCACCATTGCCAAGGTTTTGCTGTTTTGGGGGCTTGAGCTGAAAATAGGCTGGGGAGACAAAATAACAAAACAAAAGGAACCAAGGCCTTATCAAAGTTAAAGTACATGGTAAATGGTCTGCTTTGCTCACCAACAATCACGCTATCGAGGTATTTGAGGTTATGAAATCCTGGGAAAAAATGAATCAATAGGCCTACAGCGCAGATAACAAGCGTGACCTCGCTAATAACTTTGACCCAGACATGATATTGAAAGCGCCAACCTATCACGCCAATGACAGTAATAGCGACAAATAAGAGAATTGCTTGCCAACTTAGTACACCCGTAAATAGTGCTATTGTTGTCGCAAGTAAGAGTAAAAATGTGGCAATAAATCGATGCGTTGCAAGTGTTGTGAGTGAAGCCGCCAAAATAAACCAACTGGCCATACGTTGTTCCTAAAATCTATTCGAATTATTTAAAGCGGCACAGTGTAATTGTTTTCAGTTATTTTCCGAGGAAAAAGCACAGCTATTGGTCTGGAATGATAAAAAATTAATATAAATAAACAGGTTATATAGCTGAGTATTAAGTGTGCGAACTAATCATTAGATTAATTTAGGTCGATAATCGAACATTATCGACCCCAATGATGGCGCGGTTAGACCGTTTGTTGCTCGACAGTTTCTATGTCATAACGATATTTGCCGTTATCAGGAACAAACTTCAATCGATGGGTAATGCAAGTTGGCGCATCTTCTTGATGGTGAGTAACAAAAAGAAGCTGAGTCGTGCCTTGGCTGAGCATTACATCAATAAAACGTAGGACTAATAAACGGTTTAAACCATCTAGCCCTTGAAGTGGCTCATCTAAAATCAAAACAGCCGGATGTTTGACTAAGGCGCGTGCGATAAGCACAAGTCGTTGCTGACCCCATGATAAGCTATGGAAAGGTTGTTGTGCTGTTTGTGAGGGAAAACCGAGTAGGGCTAGCCACTCATAAGCCAGTTGAATTTGGCGATCAGAAGGTGTCTGATATAAACCAATTGAGTCGTGGAACCCAGAGATGATCACATTAATCACGCTAGTCGCGACGCGGTACTCTTGATGAATGCTGTTACTAACATAACCAATATGGCGTTTGATATCCCAAATCGTCTCACCTGTGCCTCTGCGACGACCAAATAGCGTTAAATCATTACTATAGCCTTGAGGATGATCACCGGTAATTAGGCTTAATAGCGTGGATTTCCCTGCACCGTTTTCGCCGATAATTTGCCAATGCTCACTGGGATTAACCTGCCAGTTCAAACCATGCAAAATCGGTTTGTCGTTATAGCTGACCACGCCGTTTTTCAAAATAACCCGTGGAATATCGCTAGGAAGTGGGGCTTCAGCCGTTGGATCTTCCATTTCAGGGATAGTGAGATGTTTTAAGCTTTCGCTATGTTGAAGCTGGGTGATTAACGTGTTAGCAAGTACTGACTCACGGCTGCCTGATAAAGTCAGTTTGCAGTCGGCTAATACGCCCATATTGTCAATAAAGTCGGGTAACTCATCAAATCGGTTCAGGATCAATACAATTGTTAACCCTTTTTCAGATAAGCTGCTAAGTAACTCGCTCAGATTATTTCGTGAATAGACATCAAGGCCATCAAAAGGCTCATCAAGCACTAATAAATCAGGTTCCCCCATAAGGGTTTGGCAGAGTAAAACTTTGCGTGTTTCCCCTGTTGACAGATATTTAAAGCGTCGAGAAAGCAGATCGTGAATGCCAAATTTTGTGGCCAGTTCAAGACAGTATTCATTGTCTCGGTGGTGGAGTTGGATAATTTCAGCGGCGGTATATCCGGTATCGTCTTCATCTTCACTAAGCAGATCCGTGTTATTACGCTGCCACTCTTCATTAATCATGTTTTGCAGTTGTTCGAAAGAGAGGCGTACGGGAGATACAAAGCTATTTTCCACAATACCTGAGAGTGGTTTTAGTTCCCCTGATAACGCTTTTGCAAGTGATGACTTACCACTACCATTGGCCCCAATAAACGCCCAACTTTCATGCTGATTAATGGCTAATTCAGGAATATCCAGTGTTTGTGTGTCACTGAGCTTAAAGCTGCTGTGACGAAGGGTGATTGCTTTCATGCCACTTCCTTATTTTTGTCATTATTTTTGTCGTTATTTACCTGTCACCTCAACAAATAATCATGATTACAGATAAAGTCAATCATTCACTGGAGAAAGGCGCACAAAAAACAAGCTTGCACTTATCTATTGGTGAGGAAATGGCGTATTTAGATAAGTGCACGTGGTTAGCATAGTGTGGCAATAATCACTTGATCGGCATTAAATAGCGCTGTGACATTATCGTTGAGCTGCAATTGTTGGCTATCGACTTCTTGGTTACTGAGGGTAGAGCATAGGCTCTCACCACCTAATAGGGTCACGATCACTTCGCTGTTTTCTTGACCACGTTCAAGTGCGGTTATCTTCCCAGCGAGTTGATTGTCAAATTCACTATTTTTTATTGGTTGCTTCGTCAATTTTATCCAAGGTGCTTTAATCAGAGCGAGTACTTCCTTACCTTCAGTAAGGCGTAGACGGTTGGCACTCTGTTCTGTAAGAGCGGCATTAATGATGGTTTTATTGTCGGCCAATAACACTTGGACATGTTGTTGAACTTGGTGATGGTCACGAGCAATCAGAGTACCAAAAAACTGATTACGCGCGCTGGTTTGCAATGAAAAACGGGAAATCGCGGCTAGAAGACTATCAAGAGGTAATGTGTCTTCTTTGAGAACATCAAAGGCTTTTTGCTGAATTTGTGCCAGTAAGTCGTATAGCTGTAGCAGTCTTTCCCCATAGTGGGTCAATGTTGTGCCACCACCACCTTTACCGCCAGTGGCTCTATCCACTAAAATATCGTCAGCAAGCTGGTTCATTTCATTGATAGCATCCCAGGCACTTTTATAGCTGATCCCAGCCAATTTAGCACCTTGGCTAATAGAGCCTGTTGCTTTGATTTGCTTGAGCAATGAAATTCGGCGAGGGTCTGCAAATAAACTCCCTTGTAGCTTTAGTGTCAGTAAGATTTCTGCTTGCATAAATATAACCCTTCCTATCAGATTGAATATACTCAAGTTGTACTTTGTATTAGTGAGAGTATATAAATAAACTGTCATCGCGACGCTTAATAAAAAAGCACGTTTAGTGTGTCGTTAGAAATAGAATTTGTCTACAATAGTGACAGCTATCCCGCTATTATATACGTTATTATTTAAATTCAGCTTTATTTTCCCTCGTCAGCGCATCAGTTGGCTGGTGGGCACAGTATCACTGAAGAGGCTTTAATGTTAGAAATTTTAAAAAGCATGGGCTTTGCCCTGTTGATGGTTCCCGTTGTGATGTTTTTGATTATGGGGCTAATTTACGGCCTCGGGGCTTTCTTTAATCTGCTATCTAAAGCTCACGTTCCGCACCATCATACAGAGAAGGAATAACTCTCCTCCCTATTTAAGTTCGCCTGTTTTTTAGTGGTATACTGAGAAACAGGCAACTCTATCTATTTGTCTTTGGTTGATACGCTTTTAAAGCAAGTCTTCCCTCACTTTTCTGCTTCTGGTATAAGTTTTGATGCAATTCATTGCGCTAGCACACTTTTCTGCACGCGATGACTTTAAGTTATCGTTATATCCTGTTATATATAGCGTGATAACTAATATTAGGGTGGACTGAAATGAAAAAAAATTTGATCACGTTGTTGGCGGGTGTCACGATAACACTTTCTATGGCAAGCCATACGGTTGCAGCAGAGAAAATAACTGTTTTTGCTGCCGCCTCTTTGACAAATGCGATGAATGAAATTTCTGAACAATATCAGAAAGAAAACAAAGTAGAAGTTGTCTCATCATATGCATCATCATCGACACTTGCTCGTCAAATTGAGCAAGGAGCGCCTGCAAATCTATTTATTTCTGCCGATCAGCAATGGATGAATTATGCTATTGATAAGCATTTGATGGTTGAAAACACGCGCTACACTTTATTAGGTAATGAGTTGGTATTGATCGCACCCAAAGATTCCAAAATTGAAAAGGTGGAGATCAATAAACAAACGGATTGGAAAAAGCTGCTTGATGGCGGCCGTCTGGCGGTAGGCGATCCGGAGCATGTTCCTGTTGGGATTTATGCGAAAGAAGCATTGAGCTATTTAGGGGCATGGGATACGGTCAATCCGTTATTAGCACGTACCAATAATGTGCGTAGTGGTATGGCCTTGGTTGAACGCGATGAAGCGCCTTTAGGGATAGTGTATGGCTCCGATGCCGTTGCTAGCCAAAAAGTCAAAGTCGTTGGTATTTTTCCAGCAGACTCGCACAAACCCGTTGAATATCCAATGGCTATTGTGAAAGACCAAGATAATCAAGCAACTCGTGACTTTTATGAATATTTGAAAACGCCAGCCGCTTCAGAAGTATTCAAACGTTACGGTTTCACCCCACGTTAAGGGATTTTAGTATTGCAGATGTTAAGTGCTTATGAATGGGAAGCCATCTACCTGAGCTTAAAAGTTTCAAGTGTGGCAGTCATGTTTAGTTTGCCACTAGGTATTTTGGTTGCATGGGTATTGGTGCGTTGTCATTTCCCCGGCAAAACACTGCTGGATAGTATTATCCATCTACCATTGGTGTTACCGCCAGTGGTAGTGGGGTATTTATTATTGATCAGTATGGGACGCCGCGGTTTTATTGGGGAATGGCTGTATAGCTGGTTTGGGTTTAGCTTTACGTTTAGCTGGCGCGGTGCCGCATTGGCCTCCGCCGTGGTGGCTTTTCCATTGATGGTGCGGGCGATCCGTTTAGCGCTCGAAGCCGTTGATCGTAAACTTGAGCAAGCGGCTCGAACATTAGGCGCAACGCCATTACGTGTCTTTTTTACGATAACTATCCCATTATCACTGCCCGGTATTATTGTGGGAACGGTATTAGCATTTGCACGCTCATTAGGGGAGTTTGGGGCGACTATCACCTTTGTATCGAATATTCCCGGAGAAACACAAACCATCCCACTTGCGATGTATACCTTAATTGAAACACCGGGGGCGGAAGTGGATGCAGCCCGCTTGTGTGTGATTGCTATTATCTTGGCATTAATTTCACTATTAGTTTCAGAATGGCTGACCCGTTGGGGCAAAAAGCGATTGGGGGTAGCCTGATATGTTAGAGCTGGATTTTTCACAGCAGCTTGGTGAGTTAGCGCTTGAAGTGAATACCTCGCTACCGACAGAGAGCATTACTGCCATATTTGGGTTATCTGGAGCAGGGAAGACCTCATTAATTAATGTGATAGGGGGGCTAACCAAGCCTAATCGAGGGCGCATTGTGCTCAATGGACGGACGCTGGTCGATATCGAAAAAGGCATCTGCTTGCCGCCCGAAAAGCGCCATATTGGCTATGTCTTCCAAGATGCACGGCTATTTCCCCATTATCGAGTCAAGAATAATTTACGTTATGGTATGGCTCCCGAAATGAAAGGGCGCTTCGATGAAATTGTGGCGTTGTTAGGCATTGAAAAACTTCTAAATCGTTTTCCTATTACATTATCAGGTGGGGAAAAACAGCGTGTTGCTATTGGCCGCGCACTGTTAACCGCACCTGAAATTTTATTGATGGATGAGCCATTAGCTTCTCTTGATTTACCGCGTAAACGTGAGCTACTACCGTATTTAGAAAAACTGTCTCAAGATGTCAAAATCCCTATTTTATATGTCAGCCATAGCTTAGATGAGATTTTACGCCTTGCCGATAAAGTGATTGTGATGGCACAAGGTAAAGTTAAAGCTTTTGGAGCATTAGAGGAGGTGTGGGCAAGCAGTGCATTGCGTCCTTGGCTCCAACAAGAGACATTAAGTAGCGTGTTAAATGTGATATGTCATGGTCACCACCCTGACTATGAGATGACTGCGGTGATTGTGGGCAGTCAAAAATTATGGATCCCGCGTATTGATACAGAAAGAGGTGGGCAGTTGCGTTTACGCATTGATGCCTCTGATGTGTCTTTAGTATTAGAAAAGCCACAGGTCAGCAGTATCCGTAATATTTTATCAGCGGAAGTGGTTGAATGGATTGAAGATGGCGAGCAGGTGGATGTGAAGCTTGATTTAGGCGAACAGCATTATTTATGGGCGCGTATCACACGTTGGGCGCGTGACGAATTGTCTATTCGCAAAGGTCGTCGAGTTTATGCACAGGTTAAAAGTGTTTCATTAAGCCGCCATTACACATCATAACAGTACGTTAGCTGATATCTAAAGTCATGCCGCTTGAGTGAACAGCATAAAGTAGCAAAATGAGTTAATTAGGGGGCTTATTATTGGCCCCCTAATAGATAAAATTACAATACGTATTTATGGATCACTTCAGCGATACCCGGTTGGGTGTTATCACGTGTAACCAGTTTTGCTTGTTGTTTGATTTCATCGACCGCTTGGCCCATAGCAACACCTAGTCCAGCCGTTGTTAACATGCTTAAATCGTTAAAGTTATCACCAAAAGCAACCACATCATTCATGGTCATACCCTGTGATTCAACCCACTGTTTTAGTCGTTGGCCTTTGCTGTTTCCTTTGCGGCCGACGTCGACTTGATCAGCCCATGACCATTCACATTCCAAGCCAAAATCATCTTCAATACCGCGAACAACCTCTTTGAGCTGATCGATATTTTCTGAACTGACGGCAAATTTCCAAATAGATTGATAATCATGTAAGACATCAGCATAGTTTTCGACAAACTGAATATTAGGACGTTGAGCCACTGGCAGGGTTTCTGCCCAACTTAGCGTCCTTTTGATCCCTTCTGTCGGTGCGTTGTATAGCATGGCATCATCAACATACATTAAATGTTGAATATCGGTGCCACGCAGCCTTTCAATCATTTGTGTTGCTGATTCGAGTGTCATAGGGTCTGAAGAAAGAACTTTTTTACCTAAATAATCATAAAGATAAGTACCATTGCAGCAAATTGCAGGGGTATCAAGGTTAAGCTCTTGGTAGAAAGGATGAATGGCAACATGATGGCGCCCTGTCACAATCAACACTTTAACGCCTTGGCGACGTGCTTCATTTAATGCAGCAAGTGATTCGGGCAAAATTTTCTTTTGAGGATCAAGCAGTGTTCCATCAAGATCGAGCGCAATAACGCGGTATGACATAAACGGCTCCACGTGATTTGAGGTTACATATGCCTTAATGAGTGGCCATATGATGGTTTTTGTCGTTGTCAGCTAAACAGAAAGGGATCTGTTAGCCTGATAATAATCCAGTGCTAAAATAATTTTATCATCTTAGCGGATATTGCAGATTAACTAAAGTGGCGCAGAATGAATCGAGTCAGGTTATTGGTAATCTGTTGTTTTAATCATTTTGAGATAATTTAGTGGCGCGATGTATTGAAAAGAGGGGGATTGCTTGTTATTCGCTAGTCTATCCTGAGATTAACCGTCATAATGGAAGAAGATATTTTTATCATGAATCATAAGGAGACAGGATGAATCAGGTTGTCTATATTGCTAGCCCCGAAAGCCATCAGATCCACGTTTGGTCTATGAACGAAGCCGGTGAACTGACGTTATTACAGACGGTGACAACACCAGGCCAAGTACAGCCAATGGTATTAAGCCATGATAAAAAGCACCTTTATATTGGTGTCCGACCCAATTTTCGAGTAATCACTTATCAAATTGAAGATAAGGGCACTCTCAGACTAAAAGCTGAGACGGCAATTCCAAGTACACCGGTACATTTATCATTAGATAACACTGGTAAGTATTTGTTTGTGCCGTCATACCATCAACATAATTTGGCTGTCTTACCTATCAACCAAGAAGGTGTACCACAAACCGCGAGCCAAGTGATCGAAGGGCTACGAAACCCACACTCTTCACATGTTGATGCTGACAATCAACAATTATGGGTGCCGTGTTTGGGGGAAGATCATATTCGCTTATTTGATCTGCATGACGATGGTCATTTAACCGAAGCTTCTGCTGATCAAATCAGTTCAGCAAAAGGCGCAGGCCCCCGCCACCTTGCATTCCATCCACAGCACAAAGTTATTTATTGTGTTAATGAGTTGGATTCAACCATTAACGTTTACCATAAATTTACTCGCTATCGCCAAGTTCAGCATATTAACGTATACCCGGAAGGTCGTGAAAGCCAACGTTGGGCGGCAGATATTCATATCACGCCTGATGGACGTCATCTGTATGCGAGTGAGCGTTCAGATAGCTATATTAGCCATTTCCGAGTATCTGATGATGGCCGCGAGTTGACCCTAGAAGGGATTTATCCAACAGAAGCTCAGCCTAGGGGCTTTAACCTTGATGCAACAGGGCGCTTCTTGATTTCTAGCGGGCAAAAATCTGACAGTATTTCTGTTTCAGAAATTGACCCGATTACAGGTAAACTCACCCAGATTGGTCGCTACCCAGTGGGCAAAGGTCCAATGTGGGTGACGGTATTAGCGCGTTAATTGCTAAACTAAGATCTCCTCAAAGCACTGAGGGGATCTTTACCCCTCAATCACGTTTCTCATTGCACTTGTCACTTTACTCAGTTGTTCCGGTGAAATAATGTAAGGTGGCATAACATAAATCAGCCGACCAAATGGCCTTACCCAAACCCCTTGCTCAACAAACTTTTTTTGTAATTCAGCGGTATTGACTGGCTGCTGCATCTCAATCACGCCAATCGCCCCTAAAACGCGCACCTGCTTGACGCTTGCGTGGGAGGACAAAGGTGCTAATTCAGCTAAGAGCTGCTGCTCAATCTTGGCGACAGTATGTTGCCATGGGCTTTCAAGCAATAATTTTAGGCTTGCGTTGGCGACGGCGCACGCTAATGGGTTCCCCATAAAGGTTGGCCCATGCATGAAACAGCCCGCTTCGCCATTACTAATCGTTTCGGCAACATGACGCGTTGTTAAGGTGGCTGATAGTGTCATATATCCCCCCGTGAGGGCTTTGCCTAAGCACATAATATCCGGTGAAATAGCCGCATGGTCACAAGCAAATAATTGGCCTGTGCGCCCAAATCCTGTCGCGATTTCATCGGCTATCAGTAATATGCCATAGTGATCACAAAGCTCACGAACGCCTTTTAGGTACTCGGGGTGATAAATACGCATTCCACCCGCACCTTGTACGATAGGTTCGAGTATAATTGCTGCAATTTCGCGATGTTTTGCTGCAAGTTCCTGCTTAATTGGTAATAAATCATCACTGTTCCATTCATCATGAAAACCACATTGTGGAGCCTCAACAAAAATATGAGGAGGTAGATAACCTTTGTATAGGCCATGCATTGAATTATCAGGATCACATACTGCCATCGCACCAAAAGTATCCCCATGATAACCATGGCGTAAAGTTAAAATACGTTGGCGCTTTTCCCCTCTGGCCTGCCAATACTGGAGTGCCATCTTTAGTGACACTTCCACAGCCACCGATCCTGAATCGGCAAGAAAAATACACTCTAAAGGCGCTGGAGTGATCTCAACGAGTTGACGGCACAAATTCACTGCGGAAGGGTGAGTGATGCCACCAAACATGACATGAGACATTTTTTGTAGCTGCTCAGTAGCGGCTTGATTGAGAACGGGATGATTGTAGCCGTGGATCGCCGCCCACCAAGAAGACATTCCATCAACAAGTGTTTTTCCATCAGCCATAATCAACTCTGCGCCTTTAGCCTCAACGATGGGATAGGCGGGGATCGGGTGGCTCATCGAGGTGTAGGGATGCCAGATATGCTTGGCATCGAATGCAATATCAGAACTGTCCATTTTACTTTGTTGTCAACTTATTTAAATGAATTTGGTTGACATGATAACCACAATATTTAAACTGGCAACGACTTTTTATGATGGAGATCTGCCGTGAGCGAATTAAAAAAGTGGACAACTAAACAGGCTAATGAATTGTTCTCTATGCCTTTCTTTGAGCTTTTGTTCCAAGCTCAGCAAGTTCATCGACAGCATTTTGACCCACAGCAAGTACAGGTCAGCACTTTGCTTTCAATCAAAACAGGGGCATGTCCAGAAGATTGCAAATATTGTGCACAAAGTGCTCGTTATAAAACCGGATTAGAAACTGAACGTTTAATGGAAGTTCAGCAAGTTCTTGAATCTGCAAAAAAAGCGAAGCAAGCAGGCTCAACGCGTTTTTGTATGGGAGCCGCTTGGCGTAATCCTCGTGAGCGCGATATGCCTTATCTCGAAATGATGGTGCGAGAGGTGAAATCGCTAGGCATGGAAACCTGCATGACACTGGGAATGATTGACGATAGCCAAGCTCAGCGCCTTGCCGAAGCGGGGCTTGATTACTACAACCATAATCTTGATACCTCCCCTGAATACTATGGCAACATCATTACCACCAGAACTTATCAAGACCGCTTAGACACATTGGATAATGTGCGGAATGCGGGTATCAAAGTGTGCTCTGGAGGGATTCTTGGTTTAGGGGAAAAAATCAGCGATCGAGCAGCGCTGTTGGTTCAACTTGCGAATTTACCTAAACCGCCAGAAAGTGTACCGATCAATATGCTGATGAAAATGGAAGGCACCCCGATGGCGGATAATGAAGATGTCGATCCTTTTGATTTCATTCGAACTATTGCAGTAGCACGTATTATGATGCCGACCTCTTACGTCCGTTTATCGGCGGGTCGCGAATATATGAACGAGCAAACCCAAGCACTCTGTTTTATGGCAGGCGCTAATTCCGTATTTTATGGTTGTAAGCTGTTAACCGCTCCTAATCCGAATGAAAATAAAGATATCTCCTTGTTTAAAAAATTGAATATTAACCCAGAGCGTATTGAAGTGAGCGAAGGGGATAATCAACAAGCGGCACAATTAGCGGAGTCTATTTTGACAGCCGATAATTCACAGTTCTATAACGCGGCTGTCTAATGAGTTGGCAAACATTTATTCAAGCGCAACTCGAGCAGCGTAAACAAAATGCGGCTTGGCGTAAAAGAACCTGTATTGATTACAGCACAGGTCGTGAGTTGCGAATTAACGGGGAAAATTACCTGAATTTTTCAGGAAATGATTACTTAGGGTTAAGCCATCACCCCAAGGTCGTCGAGGCTTGGCAGCAAGGCGCCACATTATATGGCACCGGCAGTGGCGGTTCAGGGCACATTACTGGTTTTACTCGCGCCCATTATGATTTGGAAAACGCGCTATCTGCATGGTTGGGATATCCAAGGGCACTATTATTTATTTCTGGTTTTGCGGCGAATCAAGCGGTGATCACCGCTTTAATGGGGCAAGGGGATCGCATTTTAGCCGATAAACTTAGTCATGCTTCGATTTTAGAGGCATCAATGCTTTCAAAAGCTAATTTACGGCGATTTGCTCACAATAGCCCTGCATCATTACAAAAATTGCTCACCAGCACTTTAGATGCAAAGACACTCGTGATTAGCGAAGGGGTGTTTAGCATGGATGGTGACAGTGCGCCTTTAGCGGAATTAAAACAGCTCGCGGAACAACATCACGCTTGGTTAATGGTCGATGATGCCCATGGTATTGGCGTGAGAGGGCGAGAAGGGCGTGGTAGTTGTGATGTGCATGGTATTAAACCTGAATTACTGATTGTCACCTTCGGTAAAGCATTTGGTTTGAGTGGCGCTGCCGTTCTGTGTGATGAAGCAACCGCAGATTACTTTATTCAAGCGGCTCGCCACCTTATTTATAGTACCTCAATGCCACCAGCTCAGGCAGTTGCGCTATCAGCAGCGTTACAGCAGATCCGTACAGCCGATGATGCAAGGGAACGGCTTAATCAACATATTGAATATTTCAGAAAAAATAGTCAATTTAGTGATCTGCAATTAGCTGATTCACAGATGGCAATTCAACCCGTCATTGTGGGTGATAATGAGGTGAGCTTACAGCTTTCTGATTATTTACGACAAAAAGGGCTATGGGTACAAGCGATACGTCCACCGACTGTCCCACCAGGCAGTGCACGGCTACGCATTACCTTGAGTGCAGCTCATCACCAACAAGATATCGATCAACTGTTGGAGGCGTTAAATGGTTTTACCATTAAGTGATGAAAAACAAAAAATCGCTTCGGCTTTTGGTAAAGCAGCAAAACGCTATGATTCGATAGCTTATTATCAACAAAATAGTGGTCATCAACTGCTGGATTTATTAGCTTCAGCACGGGTCAATTTACCGGCTAAAAAAGTGATTGATGTTGGCTGTGGCACTGGTTTTTTCAGCCAAATAATTAAAGCACAAGGGGCTGAAGTGACCGCATTAGATTTATCGTCCGGCATGTTGGAGGTTGCACGTCAAAAAAATGCGGCTGAACAGTATATCTGTGCGGATATGGAAGCACTGCCTTTTGCCGACCAAACTTTTAATGTGGTTTTTTCTAATTTGGCTATCCAATGGTGCTCTGACTTATCACTGGCCCTGACTGAACTACATCGAGTGACTAAAAATGGTGGGGTGATTGTATTTACCACGCTTGCTAAAGGCTCTCTATCGGAGCTATCGCAAGCTTGGGCTAGGTTAGATGGCTATTCGCATGTGAATGAATTTTTAAGTTTTGAACAGATAACCGCGAGTTGCCAACCATGGCAGCATCAATTGCTGCTTCAGACCGATACACTACATTTTCCGGATTTAGCTCGATTATTGAATTCATTGAAAGGCATTGGCGCGACCCATCTCACCGCAGGACGGCGTGGTGGATTGATGACAAGGCAGCGATTACATCTACTTGAGAGCGCTTATCCCACGTCAGCAAACGGTCTTGAGCTCACTTATCAAACTGTATTTGGAATAATTTATCGTGACTAAAACTTATTTTGTGACCGGCACTGATACTGAGGTCGGTAAAACAGTAGTCAGTTGCGCATTACTGCAAGCGGCTAAACAATTGGGTTATCAAACCGCGGGTTATAAACCGGTTGCTTCAGGCAGCGAACAAACAGCACAAGGGCTACGTAACAGTGATGCACTTTTTTTACAAACAAACAGCACATTGCCGTTAACTTACCAAGAAGTGAATCCAATTGTATTCGAAGCGCCAACATCTCCACATATTATTAGCGAAAAAGTTGGGCTGCCAATTGATTTTTCAGTGATGACAAACGGATTAAAACATTTGCAGTCAAAAGCGCAGTGGGTGTTGGTTGAAGGTGCTGGCGGCTGGTATACGCCATTATCAGCACAACAAAGTTATGCAGATTGGGTGGTTGAGCAACAATTGCCAGTGATTATGGTGGTTGGCATCAAACTGGGTTGTATTAATCATGCCTTATTAACCGCACAAGCGATTAACCAAGCAGGGCTAAAATTGGTGGGGTGGGTGGCGAATGAAGTCGAGCCAGCAGGAACCTATCAGGCCGAATATTTAGAGACATTGCACCGTTCGATCAATGCGCCTTGCCTTGGTATCATTCCTCATCAAGATGCCGAACAATTTGCCGATGTAGGGCAGTATGTTGATGTGACAGCGATTTAATTTTTTAGTGGTTAATTGTCTATTTTATCAGAGAGCTTGTTTTTCAATATAAACACGCTCTCTGGTGTATTGAACGAAAACTCTTTTGTTGTGCAACGGCTCAGTCTAAACGTAACCCTGCGCCTATCTCTTCCGTTGAATTATCAAGCGATAAAATGACATGTCTTGATTCATCAAGTTCACGCCATCCTTCCCATTTTTCATGGCGACTTGGCTTAATTAGGGACTTGTGTGTAAAGCCCCTATATTAAATTTTTATATTCTAAATAATTCAATATTCAGGTAGGCAATAAACGGAGATAGGCAGGGAGTATCGATAACTATCAGACTCGTCTGGCTGAGCGCATTCAATAATCTTATATCCTGAAGTAGATGCTATAACTTGAGCGTTGTTAAACAGCAAAAATATCCTTTAACACCGAATGATAAGGACGATGGCGTAGTCATGGTACATTGGGTGTAATGTTTGGTTATTTATGATCGGAAAAGTGTGCCTATCTAGTGGATCTTACTAGATAATTTTTTATGTTCCTGTTTATTCTGTGTAAAAGGCTATTTTGGATCGTTAATCCGTCATTTTTGTCAACTCGGATCCGTTAAAAAAGAGTAAATACTGTTTTTATGATAAATTCTGAGTAAAAATATTTTCACTGAATTGCCATTTTTTTGTCATGTATATGCGCTATGTGGTTTTTAGAGTGGAACGGAAACGCACTATCTGAAAGGGATTGCAGAGTTATCCACTATTTCTGTGGATAACCTTGTGAATTAGATCTAAAAAAACAACCGAATCCAAGGTGACAAGCGGCTTTGCCTTTATTTGATGTGATTTCAGACTTATAAATAATAATTTTAAAATACAATAAGTTAAATAAAATCAAGACATGGGTTGTTATTTGAGATAAGACTAGAAGTCGCATCAGCATAAAATATATAAATCACTTTAGGTCAAGAAAAATTTTTGGGGATAACCTTGTTTTAACCACAATAAAAAATTGCTGGAGAATTTTTAAACTTAGCACTTGAAGCTGGTTTTTTATCCAGTATCATAGGGGGGAGATCGGTTAAGAGGCGTGGGTAATGAGTAAAGTATTTAAATTGTATTCTGATTTTCAGCCTGGAGGGGATCAACCCGAGGCAATTCGTCAGCTTTCTGAAGGGTTAGAAGATGGACTTGCTCATCAAACCTTACTCGGGGTAACAGGCTCAGGTAAAACCTTTACGATTGCCAATGTCATCGCCAAAGAAAATCGCCCAACCATGTTAATGGCACACAATAAGACGTTGGCAGCACAATTGTACAGTGAGATGAAAGCCTTCTTCCCTGACAATGCCGTTGAATACTTTGTCTCTTATTATGATTATTATCAGCCAGAAGCCTATGTGCCTAGTTCAGATACCTTTATCGAAAAAGATGCGTCTGTTAACGAGCATATTGAGCAAATGCGTCTGTCAGCGACAAAAGCACTACTTGAACGGCGTGATGTGATAGTTGTGGCTTCTGTTTCGGCTATTTATGGTCTTGGTGATCCTGATAGCTATTTAAAAATGATGCTGCATTTGACCGATGGGATGATTATCGATCAGCGGGCTATTTTGCGGCGCTTAGCCGATCTGCAATATACACGTAACGACCAAGCTTTTACTCGAGGTACGTTCCGCGTACGGGGCGAGGTGATTGATATTTTCCCCGCAGAATCAGATGAATATGCGTTACGTGTCGAATTATTTGATGAAGAAGTGGAACGGTTGTCTTTGTTCGACCCATTAACGGGGCAAATTCAGCATCGTGTTCCTCGCTTTACAGTTTATCCGAAAACCCACTATGTGACGCCGAGAGAGCGGATCTTAGAAGCGATGGAACAAATTAAGGTTGAACTGGCGGATAGGCGTAAGGTGCTCCTCGAAAATAATAAATTGCTAGAAGAACAACGTATCACCCAACGTACTCAATTTGATCTCGAAATGATGAATGAGCTGGGTTATTGCTCAGGTATTGAGAACTATTCACGTTATTTGTCTGGTCGCGCGCCAGGAGAGCCGCCACCGACGCTGTTTGATTACCTACCTGCTGATGGTTTATTGGTGGTGGATGAGTCGCACGTTACTATCCCGCAGATCGGAGCGATGTATAAAGGTGACCGCTCTCGTAAAGAAACACTGGTAGAGTATGGATTCCGTTTACCGTCTGCGCTTGATAATCGACCATTACGTTTTGAAGAGTTTGAGGCGCTTGCGCCACAAACTATCTATGTTTCCGCGACGCCGGGTAATTATGAAATAGAAAAATCAGGTTCAGAGGTGATAGAGCAGGTTGTGCGACCAACAGGCTTGCTAGATCCTGTGATTGAAGTGCGGCCTGTTGCCACTCAAGTTGATGATTTGCTTTCTGAAATTCGTATTCGTTCGCAGAAAAACGAGCGTGTGTTGGTGACAACGTTAACAAAACGAATGGCAGAAGATTTAACGGAATACCTTGAAGAGCATGGTGAACGGGTTCGTTATTTACACTCTGATATTGATACGGTAGAACGGGTTGAAATCATTCGTGACCTACGTTTAGGTGAGTTTGATGTGCTGGTGGGGATCAACTTGCTGAGAGAGGGTCTCGATATGCCAGAAGTGTCATTGGTGGCTATTCTCGATGCCGATAAAGAAGGCTTTTTACGCTCTGAACGTTCACTCATTCAGACAATTGGTCGTGCGGCGCGTAACCTTAATGGTAAAGCAATTTTATATGGCGATAGAATCACCAATTCAATGGAAAAGGCCATCAAAGAAACGGAACGCCGCCGTGCTAAGCAGATAGCCTTTAATGAGCAACACGGTATTGTGCCGCAAGGCCTGAACAAAAAAATTGGCGATATCTTGCAAATTGGTCACAAAGTGGGTGGCAAATCGAAAGGTCGCAATAAAGAGAGTGCCAAAATCGATAAACGTGAAGATATCCAATTATTATCAACAAAAGAGTTGGAGCAACGTATTTCGCAACTTGAAGCGCAGATGTATAAACATGCTCAGGATTTAGAGTTTGAAGCGGCGGCAAATGTAAGGGATCAATTGCAAGAGCTAAGGGAGCGTTTTATTGCTAATTCATGATGCTACAAAGGTTAACGGCTCTGTGAGTTTTTGCTGTTAACCTTTGGCGTGATTGGTGGTGATATCCCGTGGTGGTTTAAAACAAACGCACGGTTTCTTCGATAGCTTGCAAGAGTAGCTTACGGTCATGACGATAAGGAATATCATCGGCCTCTAACACCCGTTGAGTGACTAACCGCTCATGGCGAATAGGCGCGATATTCGTTCTAGGGCCAACAATCACGGCATCAATTTTTTTGCAGCCGATATGCTGCTCCATCATGGTTAACTTTTCTTGTAACGTGAGGCTAGCTGCGGATGTACTTAGCTCTTTACCTAGGTTACCGATATAGATCATCGGGGCTTTACATTCGCGCAAAGCATCCGTGATATCTTCCAACAGTAGCAGTGGCATCAGGCTGGTGAAGAAACTACCCGGACCAATTAAAATTAAATCCGCTTGATGAATTGCTTCAATCGCTTCTGCTGTGGCTTTTACGGTTGGGTAGAGTCGTAACTCTTTCGGTAATTCAATCAGAGCATCAACATTGACCTCGCCATACACTTCATTACCCATCTCATCAATCGCCATTAAGTCGACGGGAGATTCTGACATAGGAATGAGTTTGGCATCCACTTTGAGCATATTGCGGATCAAATTAATGGCATCAAGAGGGCGTACACTGAGGTGATCTAATGACTTTAGCATCAGATTACCCAAATTATGGCCTGAAAGTTCGCCGTTGCCACTAAAACGGTATTCAAACATCGCCGATGCGATTGATGGCTCAGTAATTAATTGATTGAGGCAGTTGCGCATATCTCCCCAAGCAATCCCACCTTCCGCTCGACGAATACGACCAGTAGAACCACCATTATCCGTCGTGGTGACAATTCCAGTTAATCGAGAGCCTAAAGAGGAAAGCGAAGACATTACGCGACCAAGCCCATGTCCGCCGCCAAGGGCGACAACATGCCTAAAATCAGTCAAACTACTATTCGGCATAGTGTTCCTATATCAGTTATTTTTTCAGCGCCAAGGCTATTATACAGTGTTATTGCCAGTTAAATGCAATTTAAAACGCGATTATCACGTCTATCACAAAACGGCGCTAATTTATCATAAAACACCGTTTGGGGGTCATTTACCGTCATCATTGACAGATAAAAATTGAAAATGATGGCAGTTTAAACAGCAATTATCTCATAGGGCTGTTTTTTACTATCCAAAAAAGATCAAAATTTGGGGCAAACCTAATCTAAGATTGCTCTTAATTAACGATTAAAAATAGGGGCTGGATGTTTTTTGTACATGCGCTTAATATTGGGTTTAATAGGTGACATAATACAAATTAGAACATTAAATTTATACTGAATTAACAAACGCATAACTAAATCCTAAGTCGTTGTATAATATATTATATATCGAAATTCAAATTCGCTTTTTCCTTTCTTTTACGCTAAAATCCCCACATAAACTAAGTGAACAAAGTGAGCAATTTGATTGTTAACCTATGCTGGCTTTGTGGGCTTGTTGATAAATATCACTCCTAGCCTTTGTGTCTAAGTTCGCGATAACGAATATGATGCTTTGGCCGTGGCCTCTGAGCCACCAGGGTGCAAGATAGAAATGTCTGCATCTCCCGTATTTGGAAAGGTGTCATTATGCAGCAGCTTGTCGATCAATTTGCTCGGAAATTTTATTATCTCCGTTTATCTATTACAGATGTTTGCAACTTTCGTTGCACATACTGCCTTCCCGATGGTTATAAACCAAGTGGTCGTCACGAATTCCTTTCACTGAGTGAAATTCAGCGCATTAGCCGTGCTTTCGCAGAATTGGGCACAGAAAAGGTACGCATCACAGGCGGCGAGCCGACCATGCGTAAAGATTTTACCGATATCATTGCCGCTATCCATGAAAATCAAGCGATCAAAAAAATTGCGGTGACGACAAATGGTTATCGTATGGCTCGTGATGTACAAAAATGGAAAGAGGCGGGACTCGGAGCGATTAATGTCAGTGTTGATAGCCTAGACCCGCGTCAATTTGCGGCAATTACTGGGCAAGACAAGTTTTATCAAGTGATGCAAGGCATTGATGCTGCCTTTGAAGCGGGATTCGACAAGGTCAAAGTCAACGCAGTATTGATGAAAAACGTCAATGATATTGCTTTAAAATCCTTTTTAAATTGGATCAAACATCGTCCAATCCAACTCCGCTTTATCGAATTAATGGAAACGGGGGAAGGGAGTGACCTTTTTAATCGTTTCCATATTTCGGGAGAAACGATCCGCGACCGTCTTATTGAAGAGGGGTGGTACAGTGTGCCACGCTCTCGTAGCGATGGCCCCGCCCAAGTCTTTAGCCACCCTGATTACCAAGGGGAAATTGGTCTTATCATGCCTTATGAAAAAGATTTCTGCCAAAGTTGTAACCGACTACGCGTTTCTTCTTTGGGGAATCTTCATCTGTGCCTATTCGGTGAAAATGGTATCCCACTACGTGACTTGTTAAGTGACGATAATCAAAACGAAGCATTAAAAGCACGTATTCAAAGTGGTCTACAATTTAAGCGAGAGACGCACTTTTTACATATGGGCGACAGTGGCATCACCCCGAATTTATCCGTTATTGGCGGTTAATGAATTTTTGATTTTTCAGGAGAAAATATGTCCCAACTGACTCATATTAATGCGTCGGGTGAAGCGCATATGGTGGATGTTTCTGCAAAAGCTGAAACAGTCCGTGAAGCGAGAGCCGAAGCATTTGTCACGATGAATAAAGAGACCTTAGCGATGATTGTTGAGGGGAGCCATCATAAAGGCGATGTATTTGCGACCGCACGTATTGCTGGTATTCAAGCAGCGAAAAAAACATGGGAGCTGATCCCGTTATGTCATCCGTTGCTGCTAACAAAAGTTGAAGTGACGTTGCAAGCATTGCCGGAGCAAAACCAAGTCCGTATTGAGTCCTGCTGTCGATTGACAGGAAAAACAGGGGTTGAAATGGAAGCATTAACTGCCGCTTCAGTAGCTGCTTTAACCATTTATGATATGTGTAAAGCGGTGCAAAAAGATATGGTAATTGGGCCTGTTCGCTTATTAGAAAAAACAGGTGGCAAATCTGGTCATTTTAAGGTGGACGCATGATTACGGTACTTTTTTTTGCTCAAGTACGTGAATTGGTGGGAACAGCTCGTCTCGAATTATCAGAACATTACTCAAATGTTGAAGCATTGCGTCAAGCATTGGCACAACGTGGTGACCGGTGGGCTTTAGCTTTAGAAGATGGCAAGTTGTTAGCGGCAGTTAACCAATCTTTTGTAGCAACAGATCATCCATTGGAAGATGGCGACGAAGTGGCCTTTTTCCCACCGGTGACCGGGGGCTAAGATGGAAAATACGCATATTGCGGTACAAACAGAAAATTTTAGTGTAGGCGAGCAGTATCAATGGCTTGCTGAATGTGATAGCGATGGCGCGGTCGTAACGTTTACAGGCAAAGTCCGAAATCATAATTTAGGCGATAGCGTTGCAGCATTAACGTTAGAACATTATCCCGGAATGACGGAGAAAGCGCTGGCCGCTATTGTGGTCGAAGCGCGTCAACGCTGGGCACTACAGCGAGTTAGTGTGATCCACCGAGTAGGTACTTTACAGCCGGGCGAAGAGATTGTTTTTGTGGGTGTGACCAGTGCTCATCGTGGCGCTGCTTTTCAAGCGGCTGAATTTATTATGGACTATTTAAAAACCAAAGCACCATTTTGGAAGAAAGAGACATTGCCTGATAATGAACGTTGGGTCGAGGCAAAAGAGAGCGATGAAGCTTCTGCAAACCGTTGGTGATCAGTAAATTTCATTTATATTTAAAATAATTTTTAGCGTATTTAGACGCCCGTCAGCAGCGGCATGGCATAAATTCTAATCAATGGTTTTAAGTTTGTTGAATGGTATTGTCAATAATTTATGATAAACTTTGTAGGAATTTGTCTGGCTACGGCACGTTGCTGTGGTCGTTTCTTACTAATGTACGAAGGGTAACCATCATGGATCGATTCGATCAACGTAATGATTCTCTTGTCCAGCGCAGCAGTGCCGGCATTCAGACATTTATGTCACAGGTTTATGGCTGGATGACTGTTGGTCTGTTACTGACTGCTTTTGTTGCTTGGTCCACACTGAATAGTGGCTTATTTTATACCATAGCGACTAATAATGTTCTGTTTTTTGGTTTAATCATTGTTGAGTTTGGACTTGTACTTGGTTTGTCATTTTTACTGCCAAGAATGAGTGGTATGATGGCAACGGGCATGTTTATGCTCTACTCAGTACTTACTGGGCTAACAATTTCTGTGGTTTTAGCTGCTTATACAATGGAATCGGTAGCAGGAACATTTTTTATCACGGCGGCAATGTTTGGTGCACTAAGTGTTTATGGTTACACCACAAAGCGTAGCCTAAGTGGTATCGGTAACTTCCTGTTTATGGCGCTTATTGGCCTAATTATCGCTTCTATTGTCAATATTTTCATGAAAAGCTCAGCATTATACTGGGTGATCACCTATGCAGGTGTTCTGATTTTTGCAGGCCTGACCGCATATGATACTCAGAAACTGAAAGAGATGGGTGCACAAATTGATGTGGAAGATAAAGAAAGCATGCGTAAACTCGCTATCCTAGGTGCATTAAACTTGTATCTGGACTTTATCAACCTGTTCTTAATGCTGCTACGTATTTTCGGCGACCGCCGTTAATCATGTATAAATTGTGTATTTAAGATACACAATAGCTTTTAAAGAATATCAACCCTTGTCATGGTCAAACAGACAAGGGTTTTTTATTGTTTAGTAAAAAATATAGTCGTGACTAATAGGTAATTGCTACGCTGTTTTCTGCCGAAAGAGGTAGTAAGCAAAGGTACTGGTAATGACTGATATCACGAGCAGTGGCCATAGGCTCGGCCAAATAACACTAAAATCAGCATCTTTTAAGTAAATCTGTTTGGTGATTTCAGTGAAATGGCGGATTGGATTGATCAAGGTAATTTCTTGCAACCAAATGGGCATATTCTCAACGGGAGAAATATAGCCTGAGAGCAAAATAGCGGGCATCACAAAAACAAATACACCGATAAATGCTTGTTGTTGGGTTGAACACAAAGCCGATATTAATAATCCAAAACCCACTAGTGAAAGGCCATAAACCACCATAGTTGCATAAAATAGCGTGAGGGAGCCTGCAAAGGGGATTTGGTAAAAGAAGATACCAATGACTAAGACTAAAGTCGCTTGCGCGGTGGCAATAATCAATGCGGGTACGGCTTTACCGATAAAAATTTGCCAAGTCGTGAGCGGCGATACAAGTAATTGGTCAAGGGTTCCCTGTTCGGCCTCTCGGGCAATCGACAGGGAAGTGACAATCAGTACGCCAATGGTCGTGATTAATGCCACCAGTGATGGCACGATAAACCATTTATATTCCAGATTAGGGTTATACCAGTTACGAACCACTAACTCGCTATTATTGGCTAAAGGGCGGCCTGCCGTTAGCTCGCTTTGATATTGTAATACGATTTGTTCAATATAGTTAGCGGCAATTTGCGCGCTGTTAGAGTTACGTCCATCAAGTAATAACATCATCTTCGCGGTGTGCTGGCTATCGATGTCAGCGCTAAAATTTTGCCCGAAGCGTACGACTAATAAGCTTTCTCGGTTATCCAGTGTTTCTCGGATCTCGTGCTCATTTTTGAGTAATCGTACTTGAGAAAAGGCTTCTGCTTTTGCTAATCGTTGAGTTAATTCGATAGAGTGCTTCCCGCCATCTTGATCGAAAATGGCGATCGTGGTGTTGGTAACCTCAAGGGTTGCAGCCAAAGGAAACAAGATCATTTGGAAAATAACAGGCATGAGCAAAATGATCCGCGTTTGCTTTTCCTGCAATAACGTCTGTAGTTCTTTCATGATCAAGGTATATAGGCGGTAAAACATATTTCATCCTTATCAATCAAGACGACGGCGTGTTTTCCATGCCGTTAAGCCAATAAATAAAATAGCGGAGGCGATAAGTAACAGCAGATTGGTGAACAAAACAATATAGATATCGCCTGCCAGAAATAGCGTTTGTAAGCTGCTGACAAAATAGCGCGCCGGAATGAAATAAGTCACGATTTGGACAAATATTGGCATACTTGAGATTTCAAAAATAAAGCCTGATAGCATAATTGCTGGCAAAAATGCCGCATTTAATGCGACCATTGCGGCATTAAATTGATTGCGAGTGATGGTGGAAATCAATAGCCCCATTCCGAGAGCGGTCGCTAAATAGAGGCTAGTGATCAAAAACAGCACTAAGAGTGAGCCTCGATAAGGTATATTTAATAGTGATGTCGTGACAATCATACACAAGATCATCACAAAGGAGCCTAAGACTTGATAGGGTAATAATTTGGATAAAAGCAATTCGGTGCGTGTAATCTGTGTCGAGAGAAGGGCTTCCATTGTGCCGCGCTCCCATTCACGAGCAACAACCAGTGATGTCAAAATAGCTCCAACTACCGTCATTATGATACTAATGGCACCGGGTATAATGAAATGCTGACTAATTGCAGCTTCATTGAACCAATAACGCATATTTAACTCAATGAGGGGATCTGTGGGATAGCCTCGATTTTCACCTTGTTGTATCAACCACGTATACCAGATCCCTTTGGTGTAGGCTTGTACAAAGTTCGCAGTATTAGGCTCACTGCCGTCGGTAATCACTTGTATGGCGGCATGCCCTTCAGGACGTAGCAATTGGGCTGAGAAGTTCACGGGGATAACGATAATGCCGCGAATTTTGCCCGCTTGCATTTTTGCAATTAATTGTTGCCGATTATCGCTAACCGTAGCGTCAATAAAAGGGGAGCCTGTAAATGTATCGACGAGTTGGCGTGCTTCATGGCTTTGTTGATCCATCAAGATGCCAACACGTAATTGACTGGAATCCAAATTGATCCCATAACCAAAAATAAATAACAGCATTAGGGGGATCACAACGGCAATCAATGCACTACTGGGATCGCGTACGATTTGTTTGCTTTCTTTAATGCATAATGCACGGAGTCTACGCCAAGAAAAATGAGACGCGTTGGCGGTCATTGTTCCTCCCGCTGTTTATCATAATCAAGTATCAACCCAATAAAAGCATCTTCCATTGATGGATTTGGATGACTTTCACTAGCGACTTGCTGTTTTAGTTCATCTGGTGTACCTGCGGCAATGATCTTGCCGTGATACACTAATCCTATGCGATCACAATACTCTGCTTCATCCATAAAGTGAGTTGTCACCATGACGGTTACGCCTCTATCGACCATGCCGTTGATATGTAGCCAAAACTCACGTCGAGTGAGAGGGTCGACCCCCGATGTCGGTTCATCAAGAAATAAAATATCTGGCTCATGCATAAGGGAGCAGGCAAGGGCAAGGCGTTGTTTAAAGCCAAGAGGGAGTGAATCAGTTATTTGATTAATAATTGGCTTAAAATTAAAGGCCTCAACCATTTCAGCTATTTTATGTGTTTGATGCTTACCATGCAGACCATAAACACCAGAAAAGAATTTGAGATTCTGCCCAACCTTTAAATTGCTATAGAGCGAGAATTTTTGTGCCATATAGCCGAGGTGTTGCCGTGCTTTATCTGAGCTGGTCTTTAAATCCATTCCTAACACTAAGGCGTGACCTTCGGTTGGTCTCATCAATCCACACATCATTTTAAAGGTGGTTGACTTCCCCGCACCATTGGGGCCGAGTAAGCCAAAAATTTCACCGCGTTTTACTTGAAAATTGACGCTATCCGTCGCGGCAAAATCACCAAATTTTTTCGTTAGATCACGCGCTTCAATAACGGTTTCACTTGGATTAGCAGGGATTTGCGGCATGATAGCCGCCAATTCTGAGCGATGGGAAGGCCCCCCACCTAAGAGATCAATAAAAGCATCTTCAAAACGTGGCTCTGCCTCAATCAGCTTCCCATCAGGCATATGCAAATTGTGAAGTAGCGACGTTTTAGACGCATTAGGCTTTAATATTAAGCGGATATAACGCCCTTGGATCACGCCATCGCTGGTTTCCGGAAGAACGAGGGCATTTTGCAATATTGTACGTTTATTGGCGGCCGGAACATCTAATAAATAGGAGCGACCAACCATAGTTTGGGTCAGATCTTGAGGTTTCCCTGAAAAAAGCAATTGGCCTTGGTTAAGGAGCAAAACATTTTTGCACTGTTGGGCCTCATCAAGATAGGAGGTACTCCAAAGGATCAGCATCCCCTCATCGGCTAAAGTGTGTACCATTCGCCATAATTCGCGTCGTGCGATGGGATCAACCCCAACCCCAGGCTCGTCTAAAAGTAGCACCTTTGGTCTGCCAATCAGTGTGCAAGCTAACCCTAGCTTTTGTTTCATACCGCCGGATAATTTACCGGCAAGTCGACCTGTAAAATTTGTTAAATCAGTAAAGGTGAGCAACTGACGATAAATGTTCTCTCTCTCTTCACCGAGGACGCCACGTAAATCAGCATATAAATCAAGATTTTCTTGGACGGTCAGATCTTCATATAAGCCAAATTTTTGTGGCATATATCCTAAATTAGCATGCACTTGTACGCTGTCTTTAATCGGATCTAATCCCATTAGACTGATTGTGCCTGAATCAGGTTTTAATAAACCGGCAAGCATTCTCATTAACGTCGTTTTGCCTGCACCGTCTGGGCCGACTAAACCCGTTACCGAGCCACCATAGATCTCGGCCGTTAAGCTCTCTACTGCGGGGGAGTCTAAACCCTGAAATGTTTTTTCAACCCCTTGAAGACGAATGCAGTCATCGTGCTTACTCATCATGCACTCTTATCACTGAATTTCAGCAAAGCGGATGGTAACTGGCATGCCTTGGCGTAGTGCCTCATCAGGATCGCTGACAACGATGCGTAGCCGATATACAAGATCAGTACGTAATTGCGGAGTTTGTACGCTTTTTGGCGTGAATTCAGCGGTTGGTGATACAAAACCAATGGTACCGTGATAAGGGTTATCTGGACGGCTATCGGTGTAGAGCAAAACTTCTCGACCAGGAACGGCCATCCCTAAATTAGGCTCATCGACATAAGCCCTTACCCAAACAGGCGTCGTGAGAGTGACACTAAATACAGTATTACCAGCACCGACAATGCTGCCAGGCTCAATGGCTCGCGTTAGGATGGTTCCATCTGAGGGGGCTGTTAATACGGTATCTTTTAAGTCTAATTCTGCCTGTGCAACAGCCGCTTCAGCTTGTAACCATTCGCCTCGTGCAGCCGCTATCTCTTCTTGACGGAAACCGCTTTGATACTGGTTTAGTTTATCTTGTGCGGCTTTTAATGCGGCAAGTGCTTGATTTCGATTTGTCTTTGCATTGTCTAGCTCATTGGCAGAAATCACATGGGAGGCTGCGAGTCCTTTTTGGCGCTGGTAAAAACTTTCAGCGTATTTCCATGCCGCTTGTTTTTGGGCAACCTCTGCTTCAACTTGTGCAATTTCTTGAGTGCGATAGCCTTTTTCTTTCATAGCTAGCTGGGCTTTTGCACTGTCTCTAACGCCCTTTGCTTTGTTTAATGCGTTGATATAAGGCGCTTGGTCAAGCTGGCCTAAAGCTTGACCGGGGGTAACGCGCGCGCCTTCATCAACATTCAAAGACGCGAGCTTCCCACCAACACGAAAACCAAGGTTGACGGTTCGTACATCAACATTACCATACAAAGTTAATGTTTTATCTTGCTGTGATTGATACCAATAATAACCACCTGCAGCGAGACCGATTACTATGACAATAAGAATTAAAAAGATTGAACGACGTTTATTGTTCATAATTAACCTTATTCTTCGTGTAGATTACATGTCTAAAAATAGATAGTTCGATAATCTATAACCGTTTTTTATGGATTAATGATATCACTTTTGTGCCTCTTTGCGATGACGCAATCCTTCCAACAAGATATTGGTGTGCTCTATCAGTACTTGGTTAATGATTTTATATTCCTCTTCATTGATATGTTTCCAGCCAGTTTGCCGAAGTAACGTCTCTCTTGCGATACGAAACGAGAGCGTTTCCCCTAAGATGGCATGGGTTTGGATTAAGGTGGTTAGGCTGTTGGGATCGGAGCCTATATAAATGGCAATAAGACGGTTTAATTTGGTGTAAATAGGTCCGAGAGCCTGCTCATGAATAATGGTATAGGCTTCGGTTGGGTTGAGTTGCTCTCTAGCGAGTATTCGAGAAAAACTCAGGTTCTTTTTTTCTAGCTGAAAGTAATTATAACCGACTAATGCTTTTTGCAAGAGTTTGATGGCCTCATCAGGAGGGGGATTGGTTTGACGAAGATATGTATCAATTTCCGCGGTTGTCTCGCTAAAGTTTTCTTTTATTGTGTTCGCAATCAATTGGGCTACAGCGAGATACAGCCCCTCTTTTGAACCAAAATAATAGGAAATGGCGGCAATATTTTGCCCCGAAACTTGAGCAATTTTGCGGGTTGTTGCTCCGTCGAGACCTAATTCACCATAGACATCTGCAGCTGAGCATAGCAACTGCACTCTGGCGTTTTCTCCTCGATGTGTTGACGGTGTGTTTGTAATCATGAAATTTCCTTAAACATTCAAAACTAAATATCAACCTAACAAGCTCTACACGGCTTTTTGCATAATTCAGTGACGGAAAACGACATATTCTAGTTTGTAATAGTTATATATACTATATTTGAGTAATTTTGTATTAATTTATTTTCTAAACTAAATTAATATACTTATTAGAGCCAAATAATGTTAGACTTCCCGCAATTGCACGGCAGTTTGCATCTTTTCTTCATCTACAATCCTTCCCCTCGAACTGCCTCTGATCATTCAGAGTGGTGAAGTCCGGAGTAATTTAATTTGACTAGTTTTTCAGACCTCGCATTAAACGAGGAAATTCTGCTCGCCATTAATGAGTTAGGCTACGAAGCCCCTACGCCTATCCAACAGCAAGCTATCCCAGCAGTCCTTGATGGTCACGACCTCTTAGCGAGTGCTCAAACAGGAACAGGGAAAACGGCGGGTTTTACCTTACCCATTTTACAAAAATTAATTTCGACTCCTAGAATTGGAAAAGATCGCAAACCGATTAGGGCATTGATCTTAACGCCGACACGTGAATTGGCTGCGCAAGTCGCTGAGAATGTTAAGGAATATAGCCGTCATTTAAGGATCCGCTCATTTGTCGTGTTTGGTGGTGTCAGCATCAACCCACAAATGATGAAGTTACGTGGTGGTGTTGATATTTTGATTGCGACGCCGGGGCGATTACTCGACCTAGAGCATCAAAATGCGGTCAATTTATCTCAAGTTGAGATCCTTGTTTTGGACGAAGCCGATCGTATGCTTGATATGGGGTTTATTCATGATATTCGCCGTGTGATCAGTAAGTTACCTAAAAAACGTCAAAACCTGCTGTTTTCAGCTACATTCTCTAATGAAATTAAACAATTAGCGAATAAATTACTGGACAAACCTGTGACGATCGAAGTTGCTCCTCGTAACTCGGCTTCTGAGCAAGTCACCCAGTTTGTCCATCATGTCGATAAGAAACGTAAAGCAGAGCTGTTATCTTATATGATAGGCCGTGAAAATTGGCAGCAAGTTCTTGTTTTTACACGCACAAAACATGGTGCGAACCGCCTTGCTGAACATCTAAATAAAGATGGCGTAAAAGCGGCGGCAATTCATGGTAATAAGAGCCAAGGCGCGCGTACACGTGCATTAGCAGATTTTAAATCAGGTGATGTTCGAGTACTGGTGGCGACAGATATTGCGGCACGTGGTTTAGATATCGAACAATTGCCGTATGTTGTTAACTTTGAACTGCCTAATGTAGCGGAAGATTATGTTCACCGTATTGGTCGTACAGGGCGAGCAGACGCAACAGGAATGGCTGTTTCACTGGTATGTGTTGATGAGTTAAAGCTGCTAAAAGATATTGAAAAGCTACTAAAAAAACCGGTTCCTGTTATGGCGATAGAAGGTTATGAGCCTGATCCTTCCATTAAACCTGAACCTATCCAAAAAGCGCCGCAGCGTAATAATGAAAGGCGTAGTGCAAATAAACGCCATAATACGTCTGTGAAGCCGCGCCGCGAACGTACTGGTGCTGATAGCTCAAAAGATAAATCGGCATCAGCCTCACCATGGAAAAGCGCACAAAAAAAAGTGCGTCAGGGACGCGGTGAAGGCTAATGCGTGTGTTACTTGCCCCGATGGAGGGGGTACTTGACTCGCTTGTGCGCTCCTTACTCAGTGAGGTCAATGATTACGATCTCTGTATTACTGAGTTTGTACGAGTTGTCGATACCCTTTTACCGGCAAAAACGTTTTATCGGTTATGTCCGGAATTGCGTCATGGCAGTCGGACACCATCAGGTACGTTAGTACGCGTTCAGTTATTGGGGCAGCACCCTCAGTGGTTAGCTGAAAACGCCTATAGGGCAGTTTCGCTGGGTTCATGGGGGGTAGATCTGAATTGTGGATGCCCCTCTAAAACCGTGAATGGCCATGGGGGTGGTGCAACTTTACTAAAGCAACCAGAGCTTATTTATCGTGCCGCAAAGGCGATGCGAGAGGCTGTTCCAGAGGAACTACCTGTTTCTGTTAAAGTCAGGTTAGGGTGGGATAATAGCCAATTTTGTCATGAAATCGCAGATGCCGTGGAGCAGGCTGGAGCGACGGAATTGACGGTGCATGGCCGTACCAAAGAAGATGGCTATCGAGCTGAAAAGATTAATTGGCAAGCTATTGGCGATATTCGCCGCCGCTTATCCATCCCTGTAATTGCCAATGGTGAGGTGTGGGATTATGAAAGTGCTCAGCACTGCCTAGCAATAACGGGATGTGATGCGATTATGATTGGGCGGGGCGCTCTGCATACGCCTAATTTAAGTCATGTCATAAAAAGCAATCAGCCTAAAATGGCTTGGGAGCACGTCGGCAGCTTGCTATTAAAATATACAGAGCTTGAAAAACAAGGAGATACGGGGAATTACCATGCCGCACGTATCAAGCAATGGTTAGGCTATTTACGTAAAGAATATCAGCAAGCAGACAGACTATTTTCTCTGATCCGAGCGCTAAAGAGTGCTCGCCAGATCGCCGAAGTGATCGAATCTGAAGTAAAAAAGCCAGCAAAAATGATGGAATTTTAATCATTCGGTTGTTTATGATTTGCTAAAATAGAGTATTAGTTCTTAACTTAAAGGGCTAATGGCTTTTTTAATCATGCTAAATTGACTTAAATCGTATGTCATAAGATGGCAAACTAACATGGTTAAAATCTATTTTTACCGTATTAATTCGTTTGGAGGTCGATGATGGGAGTCATTTCTTGGGTCATTTTTGGTCTGATTGCAGGGGTATTGGCTAAATGGATTATGCCAGGCACTTACCATATTGGTTTTATCATGACTATTGTACTCGGAATTGTTGGGTCTGTTGTGGGTGGCTACATCAGTACCTTCTTCGGTAAAGGTAAAGTAGACGGCTTCAATTTCGGTAGTTTTGTTGTTGCGGTTATCGGTGCGATCGTCGTGCTATTTTTAGCTGGGATATTTGCCAAATAGCGATTGACTAAACTTATCTCGATTTGAAAGAAATAACCCTCTCCGTGAATAGAGGGTTATTTTTTTGAATGCTATTTAATGTTGATTAAGTATTAATCCGATTTTTAGTTCAATTAATCTTTTGATTAGATGAATAATTAAGACTCTATAGGTAACCCATTGTCTTGGCCCCATTCTGCCCAAGAGCCATCATATAGCTTAACATTTGTGTTGCCTAATAGAGTCAGAGCCATGAGCACCACAGCCGCCGTCATACCAGAGCCACACGTTGTGACGGAAGGGGCATGAATATCAATACCTTGCTCTGCAAATAGGGCTTTAAGTTGGGCCGGTGATTTAAATTCACCATTTTCAACTAATTGATCCCAAGGCATGTTTTTACTACCGGGGATATGGCCCATACGTAGCCCTGGGCGAGGCTCAGGTGCTTGCGCTAAGAAACGTGCCGCGGCACGAGCATCAATAATTTGTACTTTTCCCTGTTCTACGAGGTTAAGCATTTGTGTTTGATTTAATGCGTTGTCACCGTGGCGCTGAGCGGTATAGTGCTGTGGGGCTGGCGGCGTGACCTCACCGGATTCAGTTTGGAAACCGAGTGCTTTCCATGCTTCAATGCCACCCGCGAGAATTTTGACATTTTTATGGCCCATTGTGGTGAATGTCCACCACGCACGTGGTGCTGAGAATAAATTATTCTGGGCGTAAATAATAACCTGAGTGTTATTGTTAATTCCCATTTCACCGACCGCACGGCTAAAAGTTTCAGCATCAGGCAGCATATGAGGCAGGGGGATTCGAGTATCAGCAACCTTATCTTGATCAAAAAACTGTGCGCTTGGAATATGCTCTTCTAACCAACGTTGTCGGCAATCATAGGGTGCTGTTGGGGGCGGAGATGAAGCATCTAGTACGATAAGGTTAGAGTCAGACAAATGGTCATGTAACCATTCGGGTGTTACAAAATAAGCGTCATACATAAATTATCTTCATCCTGAATGTAAATATTATTGAACCTGACCCGCTGAAGGTATAATTGAGGGTTGCTGTGCCTGACTCTGCTCAATAGGTGTCGTTGAGCGTGTATAAATATTCATGCCAGCTAAGACAATTCCACCGATGGAGCCGAATGCGCAGAGTGCGCAAAGCGCGATAACAACCTTTTTCATTTTTATAGCCTGAATTGAAGAAATAAACCCAAAGTATAACCCGATGTTTGTTGCAGACAAGTTAAATACTCTTTTTTGTGCGGATGGATCCGGAATTTGCCAACCTGTTCCCAATTTTATGGCATAATGGTTTTTTAAACAGTAGTTTTTGCGAGCGCCTTCGTAAGCATATATTGTTTAATTCGATGTTATTGACCTACTTGGTTATCCTATATCTTCTAATGTGAACAGCAGTGAGCCTATGTCCCTGTCAAATAAAATGAAAGAACATATAACCCAATGGTACAAAGGGTTATCACAGCACATTGACGGGTTCGTATCCCGCGCGCCTCAGCGCCAAATGATTGCTGAAGTTGCTAAAAATTTGGCGGACGAAGAAGGGCGGCATTTGGTTATTGAGGCTCCTACAGGGGTTGGTAAAACATTATCTTATTTGATACCGGGTATTGCTGTTGGCCGAGAAGAAGGCAAAACATTGGTTGTCAGTACTGCGAATGTTGCATTACAAGATCAAATATTCAGTAAGGATCTGCCTTTACTCAGTAAAATTATTCCTGATCTTAAATATACAGGGGCTTTTGGGCGAGCACGCTATGTGTGTCCACGCAATCTGGAAGCAATCTGTGCCGCAGAAGGCGAACAAATTGACTTAATGTTGCTGGTGGAAGATAAAACCGAAATCGCAAACAGTGAAGAGAGAGCGATTTGCCAGCAGCTACGTAATGATTTTCATAGTTTTGCATGGGATGGCTTACGGGATCACCATAAGCGTGCTTTTAGCGATAGCTTATGGCGTAAGGTCAGCACTGACAAAATGAACTGCTTAGGCCGTAATTGCCAATTTTATCAGCGTTGTCCCTTTTTTATTGCTCGGCGGGAAATTGAAGATGCGGATGTGGTGGTTGCAAACCATGCGCTGGTGATGGCGGCAATGGAAAGTGAATCGGTATTACCTGATCCTAAAAAACTCCTTTTAGTACTGGATGAGGGGCATCATGTGCCTGACGTAGCAAGGGATGCGTTGGAAGTGGAAGGCGAGATCACACTCGTTCAATTAACAGCACAGGTGGATAATTTTCTTCATCATGTGGGGCAATATCTCGCTCAGTTTAGGCCAGCCAAGCCGCCAAAATTAGCGAACCCAGAGCGGTTACAGCAGCACGCGGAAAAGTTAAGAGAAGCATTTCGTGATTTTTCGCTACTAACCAACGCATTATTACCAGAAACCTCAAAGGATAATGAGTACTTATTTCCGATGGGGCTGTTGCCTGAGGCAATGCAGCTATGTTGCCAAGAACTTTTCAAACTGACCGACGGGCTAAGAGGGTTAGCGGAATCAATTCTCAATGATTTAACCGAGCAAACGGCTAAACAGGATATTGTTCGCTTACATCGCTCTATTCTATTAACTAGCCGAGCAATGGGCTATTTTGAAAATATGGCGAAATTATGGCGGTTAGCGTCAATTGACCAAACATCAGGAGCGCCAATTTCGAAATGGCTTAGCCGTCGTTATGAGAAAAACCAGTCTCGTTTATTTCTGCACTGTGCTGGGATACGGGTTAGTGAGCAATTACAGCAGCTATTATGGCGCAATGTGCCACACATCGTGATCACATCAGCGACGTTACGCTCACTTAATAGCTACTCTCGTTTTCAAGAATTGAGTGGGTTATCAGAAAAAAGTGATGACCGTTTTGTGACGCTGTCTTCACCCTTTAATCATATTGAACAGGGAAAACTGATTATTCCTCAAATGAAGTACGAACCAACTATCTCGAATGAAGAGCTGCATTTAGCGGAGATGGCAACGTATTTCCGGCATCAATTAGAAAAAGGTACTCATCGAGGTATGCTAGTGTTGTTTAGTAGCCAGCGAGCGATGGAAGGGTTTCTGGAACATGTAAAAGATTTACGCCTACAATTGTTAGTGCAAGGGGATCAGCCGCGTTATCGGTTAGTTGAAACCCATTGTGACAGGATCAATAAAGGGTTAACCAGTGTACTGATAGGGTTGCAGTCATTTGCGGAGGGGCTTGATTTAAAAGGTGAGTATTTAACACAGGTACATATCCATAAAATCGCTTTTCCACCGGTGACTAACCCCGTGATTATTACTGAAGGTGAATGGTTAAAATCGCTTAAACGTTATCCGTTTGAAGTACAAAGTTTACCAAGTGCATCATTTAATTTGATTCAACAAGCAGGAAGGTTGATCCGTAGCCATGAATGCTATGGTGAGATTGTTATCTATGATAATCGATTGATCACCAAAAATTATGGTAAGCGGTTGCTGAACGCATTACCCGTGTTCCCGATTGAACGGCCGGCTATGCCAAGCGGTACGTAACGTTAACGTCTTTCTTAATAGTAATAATAACAATAAGGCCACACATTAGTGTGGCCAAGAGGTCAATCAACGTTGACTATTTTTATCGACATTACTCAATATTAGCTTCTAAGAACCATAAGAACTTATCGAGGTCGCGTGATGCCGCAGTAAACATATCCGCGGTATCCTCATCTTCGACTTCATCGATAGCTTTACGAATATCGTTAGCCACAACCGCATAACGGTCTGCTAATGCTTTTAGATGATCTTGAACATCGTGGATATCAATTGGATAAGCTTCTAACGATGTAAATTTATTGACTTGCTGAGTCGTACCAATTGCAATTCCACCAAGTTGTACAGCACGCTCAGCAAATTCATCAAGATGCTCAACTAAAGTGGTACGGAAGCCATCTAGCATTTCATGTACGGCAATAAAGTTACGACCGCGCATATTCCAATGTGCTTGTTTGGTCATTAAAGAAAGATCAGTAAAATGGATGACCATAACATTCAAAATATTGATAGACTCTAATTTAACGCTATCCTCAACATCATTGCGGGTATATAAAAGATTTGCTTGAGGTGCTTTTACTAATTTAGCTGTACTCATAATCTTCCCCTTATAAGTAATTAATTATTCAATAATCTGTTTCTGTTAATTAATATAAAACAACAGAACCAACTTGTCATAATGCAATATTCTATTACTTTGATAGGTAAAATTGATAACGGCTTATAATTAAATAAACGCTTAATAAATATTACTATAGGATTAATAAGCTAATATTTCAATGATATTAAAGAAAGTTTACAATAAATAAGGTTAATAAAGAAAATGTTGTTAACTTTATTAACCTTTATATAAATTAAATAATAAAGAAATTTCTTCCTCTATTTATTTAAGAAACCTCTTCTATTTTTGTTTTAGGGCGTGCTGTGGATGTTGAGCCTATTGAGGCACAAACAATACATAATAGTGCTAACCATTGAGTAACGGTTAAATGCTCTTGGAGGAAGACAATTCCAAGGAATGCCCCCATACAAGGTTCAAGGCTCATCAAAGTCCCGAAGGTTTTTGCTGGAAGTCGGGTAAGCGCTATCATCTCTAAGGTATAAGGAAAGGCTGTAGAGAGAACAGCAACAGCCAACGCCAACGGCAAAATAGCAGGGTCAAACATGACCTCAACACCTGTCTGCATTAACCCAATAGGGAAAAAGATCAGGGTTGAAATAAAGGAGCCTATTGCTACGGTTGCGGCACCATAACCTGCGCCAGCCCGTTGGCCAAAAATAATATAGATCCCCCAACAAACGCCCGCACCCAGGGCATATAAGGCACCGACAAGATCTAGGCCATTAATATCATCACCGATAGGCAATAAAAAGAGCAGCCCAACGATGACCAACGCTATCCATAAAAAGTCAATGGGGCGGCGGGATGAAAACATTGCGACAGCCAGTGGCCCTGTAAACTCAAGTGCTACCGCGATCCCAAGTGGAATTCGTTCTAAGGATAAATAAAACAAATAGTTCATGGTCCCCAAAGAAAGACCATAAGTTAACAGGGGAATAAGAGAGTTTCGCCTAAACTTTAATCGCCAAGGTTTAAAAATGACAAATAAAATAATGGTCGCAAGCAATAAGCGTAGCCCAGTCACTCCTGGTGCACCGATAACAGGAAACAGTGTTTTAGCTAGAGATGCTCCGCTCTGAATTGAGGTCATTGCCAGTAATAGCAATCCCACGGGTAATAGAGGAAAGGCACTCTTTTTAGTATCGGCAGACATGGATCGTTGAACCTCAGAAATACGTAATAAAATCAGCAAAAAAATGGCTGATTATTCTTCAATAAAAGAAAATTTTGACAAAGAAAATGTACGTGCTGACTATTAACAACTCAGGTACATAACATAAGCGGTGATTATGACATAAATTTAACATGGATAATATGTATTTATAAAATAGAGAGCACGATAAAACATAGCATTTAATATTTATTTTGTTGACTATATACCCCATGTGTAGGCGCTTTAATTAATTTTAGACAGAGTTTTATATGTTGATGAGGGCGGGATGAGAATGTGTGTTGAGCTTATCCTTATGTAACGTATAATTATTTTCCATAAAAACACGATAAAAACGAGGAAAAAATGAGAAAAATTAACAGTATTGCCGTTTATTGTGGTTCCAGCATGGGAGCTAATGAAGTTTATAAGCAACAGGCGATTAAATTTGCAGAAGAAATGGTCAAGCGCAATATTACTTTAGTTTATGGTGGGGCAAGCGTTGGTATTATGGGCACGGTGGCCGACACTATTTTATCTCAAGGTGGTCAAGCAATTGGAGTTATTCCTTCACTACTTGAAGAGCGTGAAATTTCTCATAAAAATCTGACTAAATTGTATAAAGTTGACACGATGCATCAACGTAAAAGTAAGATGATTGAGCTTGCCGATGGCTTTGTTGCTCTACCTGGAGGTTACGGCACTCTTGAGGAATTTAGTGAGGTGTTCACTTGGAGTCAAATAGGGCTACACACTAAGCCTTGTGGGCTATTTAATATTAATAACTATTGGCAGCCACTAATTGATATGACGAACAAAATGGCTGATGAGGCTTTTTTACAGGAAAAATATCGCCATATGGCGATAGTTGAAAATGATCCAGCAGCACTACTCGATCGTTTTGAAACCTATCTTGCGCCATCGGTTAAAACTTATGATTAAACTTCGGTGAGGTATTTATGATCCGCTGTGCAGTAAAACACGATATTGAAGCTGTGCTGTCTCTCTATGAGCTGTTATTTACTGAAATGGCAGCGCTTGATAGTGAAAGAATGCAGCCTGCTAAACAGATGAGAGATTTTGTTGAAAATACCATCAGTGATGAAAACTTTCATTTGCTCGTGGCGGAATATGATGGGCAAGTTAAAGGCTTTTGCATTGCTCAAAAGCAAACGGCACCGCCTTATAATTGTATGGTTCCTCGGCAATTTGCCTATATTTTTGACCTTGTCGTATCTCCCGAGTTGAGAGGCCAAAAAGTGGGGCATCAATTAATTGAGCAAATGAAAACATGGGCAAAAGACAATCAATTAAGCCATTTAGAGCTTACTGTGTTAGCACAAAACCATAAGGCAATTAAGTTTTATGAGAGAGAGGGGTTAACAGAAATCACGCGTACCATGGGAATTAAGTTATAAAATACCATTGATGGTCTAATAATAAATATTAGGCCATCACGACATTATAAATAAATTTTATCTTTTATTATCGCGATATTAAGTTGCCTTAGCGAACAATATTTTTATTTAGAACTTAAAGTTCATCATACGACTTTTTAATTCCATTTATTATATTGCCATAATAGCAATAATAAGTATTGGTATATTGTGGCATAACCGATAAATGCTTACCTCGTTTGATTATATACAGGGCTGAATGGATTACTATTCATCTAGGTGATGCAATCAGTACAAGATCTAAGCGAATGATTGTGGCATAATGCGCCGCTATTTGGTTGGGTATCCTCGACATCGTAAATTAAAGGCATAGAAGTGTTACAGACAAGCAATATCACTATGCAGTTTGGCAGTAAGCCGCTGTTTGAAAATATTTCCGTTAAATTCGGAACAGGGAACCGTTATGGTTTAATCGGGGCAAATGGCGCCGGTAAATCGACATTTATGAAGATATTAGGGGGCGATCTTATACCAACTGCGGGGAATGTGAGTACCACTGACCCTAATGAGCGCATTGGTAAACTCCGTCAGGATCAATTTGCCTTCGAAGAATACACAGTGCTCGATACTGTCATTATGGGGCATGTTGAGCTATGGAATGTAAAACAAGAGCGCGACCGTATTTACGCACTTCCTGAAATGAGTGAGGAAGATGGCTACCGCGTTGCTGATCTTGAAGTCGCTTACGGTGAAATGGATGGCTACAGTGCGGAAGCTCGTGCGGGTGAACTGTTACTTGGTGTGGGCATTCCTGTCGAGCAGCATTACGGCCCGATGAGTGAAGTCGCTCCAGGTTGGAAATTACGGGTACTGTTGGCTCAAGCACTGTTCTCAGATCCCGATATTTTGTTACTCGATGAACCAACCAACAACTTGGATATTGATACTATTCGTTGGTTAGAGCAAGTGTTGAACGATCGTAATTGCACTATGGTCATTATTTCCCATGATAGGCACTTCCTGAATACGGTTTGCACGCATATGGCTGACTTAGATTACGGTGAATTGCGTTTGTTCACGGGTAACTATGATGAGTATATGATTGCTGCAACACAAGCCAGAGAGCGCCTGCTTGCGGATAATGCGAAGAAAAAAGCGCAAATTGCCGAATTGCAATCCTTTGTGAGTCGCTTTAGTGCGAATGCTTCAAAATCAAAACAGGCCACTTCTCGAGCACGTCAAATTGATAAAATTCAGCTTGAGGAAGTTAAAGCTTCTAGCCGTCAAAACCCATTCATTCGTTTTGAACAAGAGAAAAAATTATTCCGTAATGCCCTTGAGTTGGAAGGGGTGACGAATGGTTATGATCAAGCTCCGCTGTTTAAAAACTTAAATTTATTACTTGAAGTAGGGGAAAAAATGGCGGTTATCGGTGCGAACGGTATCGGTAAAACCACATTTTTGAAAACACTCGTTGGCGAACTTCCTCCTAAGAGTGGTACGGTTAAGTGGTCTGAAAATAGTGCTATTGGTTATTATGCACAAGATCATGCAGAAGACTTCGAAACAGATCTGACCGTTTTTGACTGGATGAGTCAGTGGAAAAGTGAAGGCGATGATGAACAAGCGGTTCGCAGTGTTTTAGGACGCTTACTCTTCACTCAAGATGACATCAAGAAAAAAGTATCAGTACTGTCGGGGGGGGAGCAGGGTCGCATGTTATTTGGTAAGCTAATGATGCAACAACCAAATATTTTAATTATGGATGAACCTACCAACCACTTGGATATGGAATCTATTGAGTCCTTAAACCTAGCCTTAGAGCTTTATAAAGGCACATTGATTTTTGTCTCTCACGACCGTGAATTTGTCAGTTCATTAGCAAGTCGTATCTTAGAAATCAAAGAAGATAAAGTCATTGATTTCAAAGGAACTTATGATGAATATTTGAAGAGCCAAGGTGTGATTGAATAAGTTTACTGGCGTCAGATAGTCAATGGAAGACCTAGCTTTAAGCTAGGTCTGAGATGACTGAACCTGCAATTTAAATGGCATCGTTACCTGTTTTAGATAGGTTAAATTACCCAATAAAGTAGGTAATATTAAAAAATTAGTGAAATTTGCAGCAAGCCCTCGACCCGTTTTGGCGTCTTCATGTGGTTTCGTCAACCGAAAATGACATTCAGTGCCGCTAGGGTTATTTTCGGCTCACCATTACGAAATACTCAAAAACGCATTTCCTCAAGTAATACGCATTCAGCTTAACCCAACTGACAATATCGTTTTCACTAAACATTTCCCGCGAGCAGTTTTAATGGCCTGTGACCACATAATGTAACTTTCTACTTTGGTAGCGAGTGCTAGAGGTAGTGGCTCCTCTGAGAGATATCATTAAGTTTATATAACTCAATATTAAGCGATATATGGTGATCTCAATATAAAACATGTGCTGTATTAGGAAATAGCCTCAGAGCCATTGTCATTAATTTATTAATTTAATTTATTTGTATAAAATATCTTTTCAATGTCTTATATCCCTATAAATTAAGTCGATATTAACATGTTATTGTATTTTAATAAGAAGTAGTTAAAAAATGAGTAAATAGATGTACATGATTTACAATTGACTTTTTACTCATAATTTGATGGTTAATTGTTGAGCAGTTATAACTTAAATGACCAAAAATATGCCTTATTTTTATAATATATATCGTCATAAAATCACCAGAAGTGAGTAATTGTGGTGATTATCATCTTCCAATAAAGATCATCAAAATTAGATTATCATAACTCATTGTAATCAAATGAGATTATTTTTTTGTATTGATGGTTTTTTTTATATTTAGATAAAGTGAGATTTTCACAGGTATTTAAATAATAAATTAAATTCGTATAATTATCGCGACAAAAGGAAGTAGTAAGTATTAGTCTTAAATATCAGGAGTGGAGACGCTATATGCATATAGAAAAATTTAATTATTCTAGCACCAATGATGGTAAGTCTATTACAAAGATAGTTGGTGCCTCCATGAAAAGAGCAAGAAGAGAAAAGGGATTATCTGGATATGAAATTGCAGTTAAATTAAATATCTCTCAACAACAAATCTCGAGATATGAAAGGGGAATTAATCATATTAGTGTCGATACGCTATTTAATTTTATATTAGCGCTAGATATTAGTTATGAAATCTTAATTCAATATATATTAGAAGAAATGAAGTTAAGTGATATTTATATATTAGATATTAATAATGCCAGTAGGAATGACTTTTTAGTTATATAAATTCTTTTTATTTAAAATCATATGTAAGAATAAACATAATATCCATATTGGATATTATGTTTATTTTCTCAATGGGAAATAAAACGAAACAATACCCCTTATTATAATGGGTATCTATTATCTTATTTTATAGAGGCAGTTATGAGTAAAAAAATTATTTTAGCAGCATTAATTTCCGGGGTAATGAGTTCATCCGTTTTTGCCGCAGGAAGTGGCACGGTATCTTTTCAAGGTGAAATCATTGATGCTCCATGCGGTATCAGTGCTGACACTGCTAGCCAAATTGTACCAATGGGTAAAATCTCCAATGCTTCATTAGCGGATGGTGGTAAATCTACTGCACAAAATTTTAATATTCAATTAGTTGATTGTGATGTTAGCACACTGAAAACAGTTGATGTTTCTTTTACTGGCGGTGCAATTGGTACTGATAGCGATATGTTAGCGATACAAGGTTCAGCATCAGGTGCAGGTGTTGTGGTTATAGGCATGAATGGTGAAAAAGTGAAATTCGATGGCTCATCGGTCACTAACCAAAACCTACTAACAGGTCGAAATACACTGAACTTTTCTGCTTATTTACAAGGATTAAGTGGCCAAGCGATTGTTCCTGGTGATTTTACCGCAGTATCTAATTTCTTATTAGAGTACAAATAATACTTGAAAAGTATTGATATTTAATTTTGAACATAGGACTTCAGTATGAAAGAAAATATGTATTATACCACTATGGCCTTCTTGATTTCTGGAGTCCTTTCATTTGCACATGCTGATGAAGAAACAGGGTTGTTAACTATTCAAGGAGAAATTACAGATGCAGCATGTGCAATCGCGACAGGCTCGAAAGAACAATCTATTGATTTAGGAACGATTCCTATAAGTTTAATTAAACAAGATGGCAAAGGTCCGGAAAAAAGTTTTTCAATTCATCTTATTAATTGCAATTTAATAAGACATAACAGCCAGAATCAATTATGGAATGCAGTTGAATTAACTTTTGATGGTCCATCTGAAGATAATATTTTTTCAATTTTTGGCGATGCTCAGGGTGTGGGGTTATCTTTAAGAAATTCGAGCGATATAAATATTATTCCCGGTAGGCCAGTATCAAAAATAGATATTACTCCACCATCAATGAGATTGGATTATCATGTGAGATTAGTCTCCAATACCAAACCATTACAATCAGGGTCTTATTACTCTGCGATTCGATTCAAACTTGAATATTATTAAAAATCATTGATGAAATTATTTAATTAGGGATGCTTATATGTATTCATATAAATTGGTTTCCTATCGGCCAAATATGGTTTGTTTATATATTTCAGTTGCGTTAAATATATACCCAATAAACTCTATTGCTCATAATGATATTGAATTTAACACGGATGTGTTAGATGTTGAAGATAAAAAAAATATTAATTTAAATCATTTTTCCCGCGCCAACTATATTATACCGGGTAGCTATTCTTTGACTCTCAGAGTGAATGGCGATGAATTATCAGAAATACCCGTTAAATTTATTACGCCTAAAAATGATCCAAAAGGAAGTGAACCCTGTCTTTCACCCGTAGAAACACAAAAGTTGGGGTTAACGAAAGACGCTTATAATTCACTGGCATGGTGGAACGATAATCAATGTGTGGATCCTAATAGCTTAGCAGGGATGTCAATTACTGGGGATTTTTCAACATCTTCTTTAAATGTAAGCGTTCCTCAGGCTTATTTAGAATATAGTGCACCTAATTGGGATCCACCTTCTCGTTGGGATGAAGGTATTCCAGCAATAATGTTGGATTACAATTTAAACGCGACAGCCAATCATTCTTACAATGATGGTAACGATATTTATGCACTAAATGGTAACGGGCTTGTCGGCATCAATACAGGTGCTTGGCGCTGGCGTGCAGAGTGGCAAAGCCGTTTAGATTATAATACTCAGTCATACGTAAAAACGAATAACGATTTTCGTTGGAACCGCTTTTATACCTATCGTGCAATTCCATCATTACAGTCAAAACTAACACTGGGTGAGGATTACTTACAGTCAAATATTTTTGATAGTTTCCGCTTTATTGGTGGTAGCTTGCGCTCGGATATCAATATGATGCCACCGATCTTACGTGGTTATGCGCCAGAGGTAACAGGGATCGCACAAACCAACGCGACAGTGATGATTAGCCAACAAGGACGCACTATTTACGAGACACAGGTCGCACCTGGCCCATTTCGTATTCAAGATTTGAGTGATGCGGTTTCCGGCAAGCTTGATGTCACTGTAAAAGAGCAAGATGGTTCGACGCAACAGTTCCAAGTAGATACGGCAAGTCTACCTTTCTTAACGCGTCCGGGACAAGTGCAATATAAGTTAGCTTTAGGGCAGCCAACGGATATCGATCGACATAGCCAAGGTGATAGCTTTGCCACAGGGGAGTTTTCATGGGGGGTGACTAATGGCTGGTCTTTGTTCAGTGGAACGCTAAATAGCCAAAATTATAATGCACTCTCATTAGGCCTAGGACGTGATTTGCTCAGTTGGGGGGCTATTTCAGGAGATATTACGCACTCGATTTCTAAATTACCGAGTGAAGAGCGCATACATGGTGGCTCATATCGTGTGAATTACTCCAAACGTTTCGAAGCGATCGACAGTCAAATTCAATTTGCGGGCTACCGTTTTTCTGATCGCAACTATATGACTATGTCTGACTATCTAAGTGCTAGGCAATATGGTGAACGTTACGGCAGTAGTAAGGAGCAATACACCGTATCGATGAGCAAGAATTTTAGTGACGCAGGCGCATCTGTTTACCTCAATTATAATCATCAAACCTTCTGGGATCGTCCTGATAATGATTATTACAGCGTTATGTTTTCCAAATATTTTGATATTGGAACGATTAAAAACGTCAGTCTAACGGTTTCGGCAAATCGTAGTATTTACCAAGAGAGCCATGACGATAGCGGTTATTTATCGGTGAATATTCCATGGGGCAGTGGCGTACAAATCGGCTACTCGCTCGATACTAACCGTCACGATACAACCAATCGTATGACGTATTACAACAGCACTGATGAACGTAATAGCTATCAATTGAGTGTAGGGAATACGCGTAAGGGGCTATCAAGTAGTGCGTTCGTGACTCATCAAGGCGATCTTTCGCGCATTACAGCTAATGCTAGCTATATGCGTGGGCAATATAGCGCAGTGGGAGCTTCTTTTAATGGTGGTTTAACACTAACACCAAATGGCGGTGCTTTCCATCGTATGAGTTCGATGGGAGGAACGCGTCTATTAGTTGATACTGATGGTATTTCTGATGTTCCTATCAAAGGTTATGGCAGCCCGATAACGTCAAACCGATTTGGTAAAGCGGTAGTGACTGAGCTCAGTAGCTATTATCGCAATAAAGCCAGTATCGATCTCAATGCGTTGCCTAATGATGTTGACGCTCAACAATCTGTTGTTCAAGCCACTTTGACAGAAGGTGCTGTTGGTTACCGCAAATTCTCTGTCATATCAGGGCAAAAGAGAATGGTGGAGATCCGTTTGGCAGATCATTCTTTCCCACCATTTGGGGCTCAAATCTTTAATCAAAAAGGGCAAGAAGTCGGCATCGTCGGTGATTCAGGAAGCGCTTACGTTAGTGGGATCAACGCAAATGAAGTGATGAGTGTGCAGTGGGGTGGTGATGCTCAATGTCAAATCACCTTCCCTGAGCCACTTCAAAATAGTGAACACGCATTGTTATTGCCGTGCCGTGTATAGCTGTCATGCATATAGCTTAAATACCCAGAACAATCATTGATAAACCACATTAGGTACTACATAGGAAGGTAACGATTAAATGAAACTAAACACCAAATTTATTGCAGGGGTTGGGTTAGCCAGTTTCGTGTTATCCAGCACCAATGTATTAGCGGCTATTTCAATGGACCGAACGCGTATCATTTTTGAGGGAATGCAGAAATCGGTATCGTTAAATGTCGCTAATAATAACAAACAACTTCCGTATTTAGCTCAAGGTTGGATAGAAAATGAAAAAGGAGAAAAAATCACCTCTCCATTAATTGTGTTACTGCCTATTCAACGTATTGAGCCTGCGAAATCAAGCCAAGTAAAAATTGAAGCATTACCTGCTATCAATTCATTACCACAAGATAGAGAGTCGTTGTTTTATTTCAACTTACGGGAAATTCCGCCTAAAAGTGATAAACCCAATACATTACAAATTGCACTACAAACACGGGTCAAACTTTTTTATAGGCCAAAAGCCATTATTAGCGGACCAAATACCGTTCCTTGGCAACAAAAATTAACCTTATTAAAAGAGGGGAATAGCGTAACGATAAATAATCCAACGCCTTATTATGTCACCGTTATTGAAGCTGGTGAAAGTAATCAGTCTGCACCAATTAAAGATTTTAAGCCGATTATGCTAGCCCCTTTTAGTGAGCAAAATCTTGGCGTGAATAGTCATCAACTCGGTAATACGCCAGTGCTGACTTATGTTAATGACTATGGTGGTCGCCCTAATCTCACTTTCAGTTGTCAAGGAAGTACGTGCCATGTTGATCCAGATGCAGCAGAGAAATAAGGCTAATGGTGCCTATGAAAGAGGGTAGATAAATGACTTTACATAAGCGATTGGCTATCTTTTGGACGCTGCTAATAGGGGCGCCATTGGGATGGGCAATGAATGAAAATACTCAGCTATATAATTCAGCGAATAATTGGGATGTCGATGGTCAACAAGGCGTGTTGTATGTTCGTGGTTCTTTATCGGAAAGTCCGTGCCGCTTAGCGATGACATCTGAATACCAATCTATTGATATGGGTAATTTTGAAACTGCGCAACTTAATCGTATTGGGGCAAAAGGGCGGGCGGTTCCTTTTCAAATAGAGCTATTAGATTGTATTTCTCATCCAACATCATTACTTGATGAAAAAACAGGACAAACAGCGTGGAGTCACTCTCAGCCAGCGGTAAAAATACGCTTTGTAGCACCATCAACAAATGAAATGCCTAATTTGGCTTTAGTCGAGGGGGCAAAAGGGTTTGGGTTACAGCTAAGTAATGCGTCAGGTACGGTTTTGTCTTTAGGGGAAGAGAGTCACCCTGTGTTATTACCCTCTGGCCAACGTCAACTGACCTACACGATTACACCGGTTAGGACGGGATCACTCTTAATCGCTGGAGCATACCATGCGGTGATCTCATTCCAGATGCTCTATGAATAGGAGCAGTGATAATGAAAAAATCGTTTATTCATCGGGTGAGGTGTTTGCGTAGCCTAGTGCTCAGTAGCATTTTATTAGTGAGTACCAATACTAGTGCGGATATTTATACTTTAAGGATTAAAGTCAAAGTATTACAGCAAACCTGTACCGTTAATCAAAACCAAATTATCACTGTTGATTTCCCTGACATGGTTATTAAGGATATTGATGGACAGCGTTATGAAACGTCGATCCCTTACACATTAGCTTGTGATGGCTCTGCGAATAATCCAGCATTGAAACTCAAATTTAGTGGAACGCCAGCCAGTTTTAACACCCAGTATCTTGAAACATCAGAGAGTGATTTGGGGTTAGAAATTCGCGTTGATGGCACGGCAACTGAGCCAGGACGTTGGGTTGATTTCTACTTTAACACATTACCTAAATTAACCGCAGTCCCTGTATTAAAAAATGGGGGGGCGGTGAATGCTGGGGTATTCAATGCATCAGGCACATTAAGTGTGGAGTACCTATGATGAGCAAACAAAACAGGCGTCTAATAAAGCCCATGTTTGCCTTTATGATAGGCGCTTATATGTCGCCTGCATTAGCCAATACCGTGGATGTGAAATTTAAAGGAACATTACTTGAAAATCCCCCTTGTGATGTTTATAGCGATAAAGGAATTAATCAATCAATACAGATTGATTTCCAAGACATAGGTATCAATAAAATTAACGGTATCGACCATCAACGGCCTTTTACCGTAAATATAGATTGTCGAAGTTATACGTCACGACCTTCATCTTTAGCACTGTCTTATAGCGGTGATGCTGCGAATGGTTTTGATGCCAATGCGTTACAAGCCGATGTAACAGGTCTCGGTGTACGTTTATATCGAAATGAAAATGGAAGTGTTGTGGCACCAAATAGCCACTTCACCTTTAATTTGCCTAGTAATGGCTTTACGGCACTGAATTTCTATGCCGTACCTGTAAAGGATCCACAAGTGAACTTACAGGAAGGCCCTTTTGAAGCGATTGCAACCATTGCATTGCAGTACCCCTAAGGAGGAAAAATGAAGCATATGGGTATTTTTTTAGGGGTAAGTTCGTTGGTGGGGGCGCTTTCTGCAAATTTATATGCTGCCACAAATAGTAGCCAAGTGACATATGGCGGCACATTGGTAGCAGAACCCTGCGAAATTGTGCCTGAATTTGAGAACTTTTCTGTTGAGTTCAATAGTATCTCAACGAAAGAGTTGTACTCAAACAGCAGGATCTTAAGTAAGGAATTTGAGCTTCAATTGAAAGATTGTGACGCTTCAATTGCAAATTCAGTAACGACTATTTTTAATGGCAACGCCACGCCGGATGGGCTTTTAGAGTTTGATGCCAATAGTGAGGCATCGGGAGCCGCAATCGGTATTGAAACGTTAAGTGGTGTGAAACTCCCATTGAATCCGACGAGTGGAGTATCTTATCCATCACAGCCGATAAAAAATGGTGCCATGACGATCCGATTACGTGCTTATCTTCAAGGAAAAGCGGGAGCGATTGCCAATAACAGCATCAAACCCGGTAATTTTTCTGCCACCATGACATACACCCTAAGCTACCAATAAGTGGCTGAAATATGTCTTCAACGGGTCAATAATTCAGTTTAAATCGAGGATCATATGAAAAACATATGGGGTCAACGTTTATTTAAAAATTATCTGTTATTTAGTGTATTGTTATTGTTAGGCACTAAAAGTTTTGCATCAACACCTTGGATAAATTCGCAGTGGATCGGTGTTAACAGTTATGAAGTGAGGATCCCTTCGAGTTCAGGGCGCTGTTATAACCCCCAAAATTTAACGAATGGGAGTTGTTCTAATGTCAATATTTCTTCATACCGTCTTTTCCACTATGCGCCAGTGAATCAGTTTCCATGGATGAGAACAGTCAACCAGTGTACTGTGGAAATTGAAATAATTTTGTTACTAAGAAGCGTTGTTTATGATAGGTATGGCGCTTTTCTCTTAACTCCACCACCGACAGGAACACGCTACATCAATTCATCTGGACGATTAAACCATTCATATTATAGGTATACCGCAAATCGGAGTTGTGAAAGTGTCTTAAATGATCTATCGCTGTTTCAAATGTCAGGTACTAGAGGGGTAGGCCAAGCGGCTCCAATAATTATATCTAGTGTGGCGAATCCGAACGATTTTAGACAAATATGTTGGCGGGTGAATGTATATGGTGCGAATAACACATCATCTTCTTTAGTTGCAGGTAGTGGCATCGATGAAGCGGACTGTACACGTTCTACACCCCAAGTACCGATTGCTTGTACATTTGAGATGTCGACATTACTGGATCATGGAACGGTAGATTCTAATCAGCTCAATGGACATAAGGCAACGGCCACAGGGTATGTAACCTGTACAGGGAATACCAAAGTGACCACACAGTTACTCGGTAACGGCACTACCAGCAATACCATTCTTGCACCAGGCTTATATTCAGAAGCAAAGGTCTGTGCACGCAACACTTGCTCTTCAGGTAATGAACAATACACGATTGATACGGCTATGAATGTAAAAACGCCTTTTAATGTGGAATCGACATTACATAGTTCAGGAAGTATTGCTGCTGGGGAATATCAGGGAACTGTGGTATTAGTAACGAGTATGTTTTAAAGAGTATTATATAGACTTTAAACGGCTCGCTTTCGTTATTGTGAGCCGTTTGCTTTATTGACTGACCAATCCTTTTAAGCACGTTTCTAAAAATTATTTAGCAGATTATGTGTTGATAACATCGGGAACAGTGTGGTTTCCCAATGTGTATTGTCGGTCAAAAAATGATTTTTCTAATCATCATTTATTATGTTTCGAGACCGAATCTAAGCCTCATTAAGTTTGTGAACGCTCTGAAACCTAGCTGAGCTAGGCCAACAGACTGTTATCGTTAAATGAGTTCTCAAAGGTGATGACTAATCTAGACATCATTCTTGCTAAGAAATTAATTCGACAACAAGCATATAGAGATGAGCGTAGCGCCCTGATCATACAGAGAGGCTACGCTACTCCCAACCGTTCGAATGCTCTTTTGATAAATGTGGTAAAAGTGATAAAAAGACCTCGATTTTTCGCTCGACAGTCATATTCACAAAATCATCCATCGCAATCTCTACGCGTTGTATCGTTCCATCACGGATCGTGAATTTATACATCAAATGCCCAGTCCAGCTTCTGTGAACGAAAACACAGCCATCCTCACTGTATGATAGCCATTTATCTTCCATGCATGAAGGAAGCCAGCCATTCAGTATGTTTCTTTCGGCTGTTTCCGACAGAGGGTAATTCAAATGGTGAACCAATGGTTCATTTTCAAAAAACTTCAGATTTTTAAATTGGCTCTTATCGATCACTTAATTTACCAGACTAATAATATCTTACGGTACAGCCTATACAAACATCCGATTGAGATCAAAGTTAATCATAGTTTCATGGGGGGAATTTTGTCAGCTGACGAGGTGGGGATACTGGAACCTTTTTAGATCAAATGCCTCAATAAAAAATGAGGACGTTATTCGCACTTTGAGACCTAGCTGAGCTAGGTCTTAGTATTTAACTGAACAAGTTAATTAATTCTTTTTCACAAACTCAGATTTCAGCTTCATTTGGCCGAAACCATCAATTTTACAATCGATATTGTGGTCGCCTTCGACTAAGCGAATGCCTTTTACTCGAGTACCAATTTTCAACATTGATGAGCTACCTTTCACTTTTAAATCTTTAATGACAGTGACGGTATCGCCATCCGCTAATAGGTTCCCATTAGCATCTTTAACGATCAACTCATCGCTTTCTTCTACAGGCTCGGCATCATTCCATTCATGCGCACACTCAGGGCAGATATACATATCGTTATCAGTATAGGTGTATTCAGACTGACATTTCGGGCAAGGAGGGAATTGCATATTAAATACTCTCAGTAACTTATTTAAAAATGTAAAGTGATGACTGCTTATTGATGTCAGCCAACACGAAAGGGGATAGTATAAGGTTAAAGCAAAAATAATTTATTTTTTAGGAATATTCTTAATCGAGCGGTGCGTTTGTCACCGCCCTAATGGAAGAAATTATTGGTGTGCGCACACTTCACAATGGGGGTCTTTGGTCAGTTTGAATTGGCGGAATTCCATCGTCATCGCATCAAAAAACAACACGTTACCAGTATTGACCTTGCCATATTGGGTAAGCAATTTGAGGGTTTCCATTGCTTCGAGTGTACCTATCGTACCAACCAAAGGCGCCATTACGCCGGCTTCTACACAGGTTAGACTATTTTCACCAAACAAGCGGCTCAAGCAGTGGTAACAAGGCTCTCCTTCTTGATAGGTGAAAACAGATAGCTGCCCTTCCATACGGATAGCGGCACCGGAAACAAGTGGTTTCTTATGCTGGAAACATAAGCGATTTAACTGCTCTCTAATAGCCACATTATCAGTGCAATCAAGGATAACATCATGGGTCATTATCCGTTCATTCAGTTGCGCATCGTCCAACTGTGCATTGACCGTTTCAATACAAATATGTGGATTGATTGCGGCTAACTGTGCTTTAGCTGAATCAACTTTAGGTTGACCAATCGTCGCATCACGGTGCAAGGTTTGTCGCTGTAGATTAGACAGTGAAACAGTATCGAAATCGACTAAAGTGAGTTGACCTACACCAGCGGCAGCTAAGTATTGTGTGGCTGCGCAACCTAAACCACCAAGGCCAATGACCAGCACTTTGCTGGCCTTGAGTTTCTCTTGCCCGTCAAAATCAAATCCACGTAAAATGATTTGGCGGTTATAACGCAACATCTCTTGATCGGTAAGCTCTTGCACGGTCATTATTCGCTTTTGAGTAAGTCATTAAACATTTCGACATCAACGGTTTCGCCTACCGCGACATGCCCACGCTCCCTTTCTAAGACGATAAAGCAGTTGGCTAAGCTAAAGGAGCTAAATACATGAGAGCCTTGGTGGCCAGTTGTTGCAACTTGCAGTTGCCCATGTTCATTGACGCTTAGGATCCCGCGTTGAAAATCCAGACGACCGGGGCTTTTTTTCAACGGTGTGGTAACAGGAACTTTAAATTTCATTGGCGCTTTCCATTGGCTATTCCCAGAAAGGCGAGCAATCAACGGCTGCACGAGTTGATAAAAGGTGAGTGCTGCGGAAACTGGGTTACCCGGTAATCCACAAAACCACGCTGAATGGAGTTTACCAAAAGCAAATGGTTTACCGGGTTTGATTGCTAGCTTCCAGAAGCCGATTTCTCCTAGCTCCTCTAAAATTTGTTTGGTGTAATCCGCTTCACCCACGGAGACGCCACCACTACTAATCACTAAATCAGCTTGGTTATCTGCATCAATAAAGGTCTGCTTGAGCTTTTCAGGGGAATCAGGAATAACACCAAGGTCGATAACCTCACAGTTAAGTTTTTCGAGCATTAGGCGAACAGTAAAACGGTTAGTGTCGTAGATCTGCCCCTCTTTGAGTGGTTGACCCACCGCTTGCAACTCATCTCCCGTAGAAAATACCGCAACTTTTAGACGGCGGTGTACATCAACCGTTGAAATACCCAAAGAAGCAATAAGAGGCAATTGAGCCGTGGATAGCAGAGTACCCGCGGGGATCACACTACTACCTTTTGCGATATCTTCCCCAGCACGGCGGATATTGCTGCCTTTTTTAACTGTACCTGTAAACACGACCCCTTGAGCTGTCTCTTCCGTTTCCTCTTGCATGACGACAGTATCGACACCTTGTGGAATAGGGGCGCCAGTCATAATGCGCACACAGCTACCGTGCGGAAGCTCCCCTTGCATTGGTTGACCTGCGAATGATTTTCCTGCTACAGGCATAGGGGTTTTCCCATCCCACTCAGCGAAACGAAAACCATATCCATCCATTGCAGAGTTATCAAATGGGGGAACATTCATTGGCGAGGTGATGTCGGCTGCGGTGATGCGTTGGGCCGATTCTGTGAGCGGAATGCGCTCTGAGTGAGTCACTGTTTGTGTTTGAGTGAGTATTTTATCGAGTGCTTGCTCAAGTGAGATCAACCCAGCGGTATGACACATGTCCATTAGTACCCCTATTATTCTGCTTTGCCATTGAGGCTTAAGATTTTGTCGTGCTGCTTATTATGGCAGAGATATCGCGAGGGGTGAATGAATAGAAATTGATTAAGAATAGCTTTTCGTTGGATTTTACGAGAAGTCTCGCGCGAATAAATGCCTTAGATAGCCTTACGGACATAAATTGTATTTTTGTTAATGTTATGTTAAACAGTAATCTGATTAATTATTGCATTCTAAATGAAACTAAGGAATTTATGGTTTCCGCCAATGAACAGGCGCACCCTAGCTGTAGTGCAGCCGCCTTCCATATTGCTTTTAGTGGATTTCTTTCGCTCGTTGTTGTTATGGGGATAGGGCGCTTTACGCTAACTCCCCAAGTCCCTTTAATGATTGAAGAGCATCAACTTACACTCTCTACAGCCAGTGTGGTCGCTGCTTTTAATTATTTAGGGTATTTGTTGGGCTCCTTTGATGCAATGCGTGCGCGTCAACACGTTGAAAGACGCATGTGGTTGGGAATATGGGGAGCCGTTGCGATAACCTTGATTTCCGCACTTCTTGATGGCCCTATTTTACATAGTATTGCCCGTTTTTTTATTGGCTGGGCGAGTGGCATGGCACTGGTACTCGTGGTTGCTTGGGCTAATGAGAATTTAGCAAAATTAAATCGACCTGCATTAAGTGTGGCGGTATTTGCTGGAACCGGAGCTGGAATATTTCTTAGCGGTCTGTTTGCGGTAGCCATCCAAGATTGGCAATTATCTGCCAGCCAAGGTTGGTTAATCTACGGTGGGTTAGCACTAATTTTTAGTCTATACATTAGCTGCCATATTCCACGTACGGGGCAGTGGCATCGGCCTGTCGGGGAAATAAAAAAACTTCAGCTTACGCCAGAAATCAAGCGACTGGTATGGAGCTATGGATTGGCTGGCTTTGGTTATATTTTGCCAGCGACATTTTTATCACAAATGGCCGCGCAGCGTTTCCCTGATAGTTTATTTGCCCAATTTGTTTGGCCGGTCTTTGGTATATCCGCGGTGGTGGGCATTCTAATCGCCATGCTACTACGTAATTTCTCGACAACCCAAAACCGATTAGCGATCACTTTATGGTTACAAGGGATCGGAATATTAATCTCAGAAGTTATTTCGGGTATTTCAGGGTTGGTGATTGCCGCAATCCTAATTGGTGGGGGGCTTATGTGTGCGGTACAGTTGTCAATGCAACTAGGACGTGAATTGGCCCCGGAACATAACCGTTTTATGGCGGGTTTACTCACGACATGTTATGCAATCGGGCAGCTTATTGGCCCTATGTTGTCTTTTATTTCCACGACATTCACCGGAAAACTAGAGCCTGCCTTATACAGTGCGTTTATCGCATTGTGTGTCGCGGGTGGGTTAGTTTATCGCCGTTCTCAATAAAGAATAGCTCTGAAAATATGTTATTAATTATAGTTAAATGATGATATATCCGAGGGGAGCATCAAAGGCTATCCTGATAAAATGAATATTTGTTGATGCAAATATTTCATCTGATCTATGGATGTAATGCTGGATTATCTAAACTTGCTGTTTTAGAGTACAGCGCACACCTGCATTTTCATAAAAAATCGTTATATCGTTTGTGGAGAATCTAATGTCATCTCTGAGTAAAGAAGCCGAATTGGTGCATGCTGCTTTGGAAGCAAGAGGGCTTGAAACCCCGTTGCGTATCCAACCAAAATCAGGCGAAGAGCGTAAGCAACTGATTGAAGGGCATATGACAGAGATCATGAAGTTACTGAATTTGGACTTAACTGACGATAGCTTGGCGGATACACCAAAGCGCATCGCTAAAATGTATGTCGATGAAATTTTTTCAGGTCTAGATTACGCGAACTTCCCAAAAATCACCGTCATTGAAAATAAAATGAAAGTTGATGAGATGGTCACTGTGCGTGATATTACCTTAACAAGTACATGTGAACACCATTTTGTCACTATTGATGGTAAGGCTACAGTTGCTTATATTCCGAAAGATAAAGTGATTGGCCTGTCAAAAATCAACCGTATTGTTCAATTTTTCTCACAACGTCCTCAAGTACAAGAACGCTTAACTCAGCAGATTTTGGTGGCCTTGCAGACATTGCTAGATACTAATAATGTTGCGGTATCAATTGATGCTGTGCATTACTGTGTTAAAGCTCGAGGTATCCGTGATGCGACCAGTGCCACCACCACCACCTCGTTGGGAGGACTGTTTAAATCTAGTCAAAACACACGTCAAGAGTTTTTGCGCGCAGTGCGTCACCTGTAATCTATTATGACTGCCATATTATCGCATCGCTCCCAAGAAGGGCGAATTGATAGGCTTGATGCAACACGTGGCATCGCAATCTTAGGTATTCTATTAATGAATATTTTTGGGTTTGCTTTGCCGCAAATGGCTTATATTAATCCTGTTTATTCTCAATCTATTAGCCAAACTGATATGGCTATTTGGGTGGTTTTTAACCTATTTATTCAGGGTAAGTTTTTAACGATTTTTTCGATTTTATTTGGTGCGACGTTAGCGTTATTACGTCGCAAAGGCGACCGATGGAATATGAGTCGTTTAGTCATTTTGGCGGTACTAGGGCTGATTCATGGTATCGGTTTTTGGTCAGGAGATATTTTATTTGCTTATGCAGTAACGGGATGTATTGCATTACTGATATTTAAACAATATGACCCTGGCAACCTATTAAAAATAGCAGGCTTTGTCTATGTTATTGGATTAGTGAGTTTATTGTTGTTAGGTAGCACGGTGGGGTCGAGTGATTTTTGGGTCGTTTCTGAAGAGCAAGCGTTGTACGAATCACTGGGAAACACTGCGGGGGGGAGTGTTAGCTTAATCTATCGCACTCAATCGATGTTAACCATGGTGGAAATGCTGTTTATTCAGTATGGGTGGCAGCTGTTGGGGCTAATGATCGCGGGGTATGTCGCGATGCGCAGTGGATGGTTAAGCGGGCAATTCAGTTCCCAGCATTATCGACGTATGGCAATGCTATTAATTATTCCCGCTTTGCTTGTTCAAGCCGTATCTCTTTATATGCAAAGCCTATCAGGATGGAGTTATTTTGCGACAGCCATTGTGGGCTATGTTGTCAACGAATTGATGTCCCCATTACAATCTTTTGGTTATATCGCCCTTATTTACGGTTTTTGGGGAACGCTACAGCATAGTGTGTTGGCCAAAATGCTACAGTGCACGGGGCGAATGGCATTAAGTAATTACTTATTGCAAACCTTAATTTGTGTGACGATTTTTTATTATTTAGGCTATTTCAACCATTTTTCACGGTCTGAGTTGTTGCTCTTTATTGTGCCAATTTGGGCGGTAAACCTATTATTTTCTTATTTCTGGCTCTCCTTTTTTCATCAAGGCCCGATGGAGTGGGGGTGGCGAAGGTTAACCGAAAAGTTAGATAGAATATAGAAAAGGCGAGATAAAACAATTCAGGCAGTTACCCTGCCTGATTGCTAGAAATTTTTAAATTTTGTTGATTTCATCGGGAGAAACAGCCGGATAGCCCTTGATCCCTTCTGGCATTTTAATGGGCGCAGGGATAGACTCTTGCTCCCCTAAAAACTTAGGTTCGCGGTTTAAAACATAGAGATCCGCTAAAGCCCCCAACCGAGCAAACACTTCACGTATTCTTACTTTAAACATCGCTTTTGGTGTTGGCACCGCTAAACATTGCGCATCTATCCCTTTGTGCTTAGCGATAAACAACGCGCGTTCGCAATGGAAGCGCTGGGTAATAATCGTAAAATTGTCGGTATCAAATACTTTCCGTGTGCGCACGACAGAATCCAATGTTCTAAACCCTGCGAAGTCGAGAACAATTTTTGAAGCGGGCACGCCTGCTTTGATTAAATCCTTACGCATGGCGATGGGTTCATTATAACTGTGTGCACCATTATCACCGCTAAGCAGTAGATACTTCACCTTTCCACTGTGATAAGCATCTGCTGCCCCCTGAATTCGGTAGCTATAGTATAAATTTTGGACGCCACTTGAATAATATTTAGATGTACCCAATACCATACCAACATCACGTATTGGCAGATCAGCGACATCTTCATAAATATCAGGAGCCGTATCCCACGCTATCCAACGGTCAAGTAAAATAATAGTGACTAACGCTATCCCTAAAATCGCTATCAGACCATAAAGCAGACGTTTCCTCATTGTCCTTGCCTTTAATATTAATAGTCATGGTGATAAGGCTACTTGAGTTAAATAGGGGAAGCAAGTCGGGCAACGTAAAGTCCTGTCAATCGATTTAAGGGAGGGTTCTGTCGATAGTGCAAAAATGCGAATTGGCGGCTAATAAGAAAAATCTAACCTAGTTGATGTAGATCAATTTTCTATCTATCACTTGCGGCAGTAGGTACATGATTGTCGATTTTATTGTCAGTATGATAATAGCTCCCAACTACCCTACAAAGAATAAGAAGGAATGGGTATGTCAACATTGACATCAAAATTGGAAAGCTTATTGAATAGAGGTAAAGGAACTGAACAGCGTCTTGCCCGTTTTTTGCTAGATAGTCGTGATAATTTTGTTGCAATGAATGTGGCGGAGTTGGCTCAAGCTGCGGGAGTGAGCAGCGCATCTGTCATTCGTTTTACTCGCCAAATGGGGTATCGCGGATATTCTGATTTTAAAGTGGACTACTTATCGGATGAAAAACAATATAAAGCTGAAAGCCTCAGCGGTAGCTTGAACCCTTATGATGATACAGAGCAAATTATCGCTAAATCGGGGCAAATGTTTATTACAGCCATTGAAAAATCGCTGGAATTACTTGATCCCAACACCATGGATGAGATTGCGCAAAAAATAGTTGAAGCGAAACGTATTGTTTTATTTGGGGTTGGTACTTCTGCGATTGTGGCTTATGACATCTTCTATAAATTAATCCGTGTAAACAAGTATGCACTATTTAGCCCTGACTTACATGTACAGCTAAGTTATTCGTCTAATGTAGATGCCGATGATCTGGTTATCGCGATCACGGCAAAAGGGAATACGCCAGACATTAACCATATGTTAAAGTTAGCAAATAAAAAAGGGTGTAGCACCATCGTATTAACCCGCTTTGGGCAAGATGAAGCCGTGCGTTTGGCGGATTTAGTCCTTCCCTATTTCTATGATGAACAGCTCTTTCAGACTGGCGTGATCACACCACAAGTTTTGCAAATGGTCGTTTTTGATACGCTGTTTTTTAAATATTTAACACTCACCAATGAAGATGTCGTGCTTGCATTACAGAAGGAACGAGAAGCCATAATACAATTAGGATGAGGCAGAATGATTTTTACTGAGTTAGTTATCGGTGCATTGATTGGTTTGGTTATTAGTACAACGGGGGTCGGGGGCGGAGTTATTGTTTTGCCAATATTGAGCTATTTTTTTGGTCTTAATGCGCTGGCTGCTGTGGCGACGGCTAATTTTCTTTCGATGTTGATGAAAGTGTCATCGTCATATATGCATTTTCGTTTAGGGAATATTCCCCTTAAAGGGGCATTAATTGTGCTTGCTATCATGCTACCTAGCACATTTCTATCAAGCCTCCTTGTTACTTGGTTGGGGAGTCTGCCTGAATATACCCAAAAAGTTGAGCGGGGGATCAATCTACTTGTTGCTGCCGCTATTATTTTTTCGCTGTACTTATTTATTCACCGTATGTTTTTTGCCACACCGATACAAAAAACGACCCTGAAACAACATCAAATAGGGGCAATGTTTTTTCCTGCTGTGATAGCTGGGGTCGTGCTTGGTGCGACGGGGGTTGGAGGTGGGGTGGTGGTTTTACCCATGCTATTACGTTATATGCAATTAAACATTAAGCAAGCGATTGGAACTTCTATTGTGGTGACTACTGTCTTATCCGGCTCTTCTGCATGCGCTTATGCGCAAGATGGGCACACGGATTTAACATTGGCGTTAACCTTATGTATTGGTGCATTACTGATTATGCCACTCGCAAAATATTTGCTGCTCAAACTATCAGAGCGTACCTTTCAATATCTGACATTGCTGCTGATCTTATGCAGTGCCATTATGATGACACTTAAGGTGGTGATACACTGACCCTTCTCAAGATTATTGGTTGGCATCAGCAAGCTCTGTATAGACTTCCTGATAAATAAACTCACGCTCCTCTAGTAAGTGCTTATTTGTAGAAAATGAATAGAGGTAGATCATCATTGTAAGCAAACTTGCTGCAATGACCGTAATACAGAGATTAGCAACACGTAACTTATGGGGAACAAGTATATAAGCGATGCTGATTAAGGCGCCGATGATAGCACCACCAATATGTGCTGCATTATCAACGCCGGACTGCAATCCATTAATTAACGTTAATGCAATCATGGCAATCAGATTATAGAGTTGGTATTTTTGTCTACGCTGTATTACGGGATGAGGATTGGGTTTATTGATAACCACTTTGATTAAATATATCACTGAGGCTGCTGCAATTCCCATAATCGCGCCAGAAGCCCCAACACCGATAGTAATGTATACAGTACTATCAGTCCAAAGGTCGCTATTTGATATTTCGTAATATTGCCAATATGCACTAAATAAGGCCGCGCCGATGCCTGAGATAATATAAATAGCTAATAATTTGAATTTGCCGTAGGCACGTTCACAGCCGATACCTATCACAAACAATGCTAAGCAATTGAAGGCAAGGTGCGTGCCATTAGAATGTAGCATCATACTGATTGGATAGCGCCACCAATCACCCGTTAATGAAAGCTGATAAATATTCGCTCCAAACAAAATAAGATTACTTTCACGAGAATCAAGGGGGGATGCAAAGACGATTTGATAGAAATAGACAGCAATATTCAGTAAGACTAGAGTCAGAGTCAGCGCTATCGCGCCCAAAGAGAAGCGAGCTTTTGATTTTATTGAGAAAGGATTTTGCTGCTCTGCCATATTATTACTCTACAAGACGACCACTATAGTTGAAATATTATAATATAGTAATATATTTTCGTTAATTTTAATATAATTGAATGAGGATTGACGTTATCCAAAGCATAATGTGCTGTTCTCAGTGCTTTTAGTTATGACCAGTGTTAGGAAATAAAATTATTCCATATTAAGAGTATTACCTTTTAAGTATATTCCTAATGTTGAAATAAAAGTGATCATTTCGGCAATTTTAACATAATAGTATTTCACTTAATCCAAATTTTTTATTACCATGCGTGGTTGCTTTTTAATGTTTATCAAAAAATAAATAATTATCTTTTTAAGATAGGGAGATATCGATGTCTTACGAAAACAAAAGTGTTCCAAATGAAATCAAACGCTGGAATTGGGGGGCATTTATTTTTAATATCTATTGGGGTATTGGTAATAAATCTTATTTGCCATTACTCACATTAATTCCTTTATTGAATATAGTCTGGATATTTGTTTGTGGTATTAAAGGTAATGAATGGGCTTGGAAAAATGGCGATTATGACTCTGTTGAAACCTTTATGAAGGTACAAGAGACATGGAACAGAGCTGGGTTATTTTGTTTCATTATAAGCATTGTTGTCACATTTATTATGTTCTTCTTCTTATCTTCAATAATTGCAATATTTGGAGCAGCAGCAATGCAAGGGCACTATTAATAGCGAATATGTCAGCAAACGCTGATGATACATCAAGATTATATAATATGTTCGCTTATTTTCAGTCTAATCATGATTGAAAAAGAGAAAGCTGAAAAAGGCCGTTAAGGTGCTATCAGATTAAAACCCCATGTTATTATCCTCATGGGGTTTTGTTTTTGAATAAGTCAGTTTAAGTGACCACAATTAGGCAGTTTTCATTAGCTATTGGCATAAAAGATATGCAGTGGCAGTTGAGTAAGTTCAAAATCGATAGCAGTCTTCATTTTCGGTATGAAATGGCCTTGATAAGAGGATTCATTGAGAGGCTGGTTTTCAATTGATATAGATGAAAAAAGTTTTTTAGACTCTAATTGATTAAAGCCCTAACCAAAAGGTTAGGGCTTTGCCTGTAATATAAGGGTAACGTCCTTAATTACAACTAAAAAGAAGTACGTTTATAAGTACGATACTCTGGTTTCCAGAAGTTACGTTCAATGGCTTCATCCAATGCATTATCAGACGTTACGGTTGCAACACCTTGCACCTGTGCCTCTTTGGCGACTTGTTTTGCAATAATACGTGAAACTTGTTGGATATCAGATAGAAGTGGTAATAGTGGGCCTTCCCCTTCTTTAGCAAGTGGTGAACATTCGGCTAATGCACGGCTTGCTGCCATTAACATTGTTTCAGTGACACGTTTTGCACCTGAAGCAATTACACCTAAACCAATACCAGGGAAGATATAGGAGTTATTGCATTGAGCGATAGGATAGACTTTATCCTTGTAATTTACAGGTGAGAACGGGCTACCTGTTGCCACCAGTGCTTTACCATCGGTCCAGTTAATAATATCTTCTGGGCGAGCCTCAACCCGTGATGTTGGGTTAGATAATGGCATGACAATTGGGCGTTCACAGTGTTTATGCATCTCTTTGATGATCTCTTCTGTGAATAGGCCTGCTTGACCTGAAACCCCAATTAGAATAGTGGGTTTTGCATTACGTACAACATCCAGTAAAGAGATTGAATCACTGTTTACATCCCAATCACTTAGGTTGTTGCTGCTTTGCGTTAGCTTACTTTGGAAATCGAGGAGGTTAGGCAGTTTATCGGTTAATAAACCAAAACGGTCGACCATGTAAATGCGTGAACGCGCTTGTTCATCGCTTAACCCTTCTGATTTCATTTGTGCGATGATTTGCTCTGCAATTCCGCAACCAGCAGAGCCAGCGCCTAAGAAGGCGACACGTTGATCACTGAGTTTACTCCCCGCAGCATGGCTAGCGGCAATCAAACTACCTAAAGTGACAGCAGCAGTGCCTTGAATATCATCGTTAAAGCAGCACAACTCATCGCGGTAACGGTTGAGTAATGGCATCGCATTTTTTTGCGCAAAATCTTCAAATTGCAGCAGTACATTAGGCCAACGACGTTTTACCGCTTGAATAAACTCATCGATAAATTGGTCATATTCTTCGCCTGTAATACGTGGATGACGCCATCCCATATACAATGGGTCATTTAAACGTTGTGGGTTATTAGTGCCGACATCAATAACAATCGGCAGGGTATAGGCTGGGCTTATACCACCACAAGCGGTGTACAGTGAAAGCTTACCGATTGGGATCCCCATACCGCCGATACCTTGGTCACCCAAACCTAAAATACGTTCGCCATCAGTGACAACGATCACTTTAACATTTTGTTTGGTCGCATTTTGTAGCATATCATCAATATATTCACGGTTTGGATAAGAGATGAATAAGCCACGAGCACGGCGGTAAATATCAGAGAAATGCTCACATGCTTCACCGACTGTTGGCGTATAAATGATGGGCATCACTTCAGTCAAATGAGCATCAATCAGGCGGTAAAACAGGGTTTCGTTGGTATCTTGGATATTTCTTAGGTAGATATGTTTGTCGATATCGGTTTTGAAATCGATTAACTGGCGATAAGCACGCTCAACTTGTTCTTCAATAGTTTCTACCTGTTCAGGTAGGAGACCATATAGGTTAAAGCTAGCACGTTCTTCTTCGCTAAAAGCACTACCTTTATTTAGCAAAGGAAATTCAAGCAGGATAGGGCCTGCATAGGGAATGTACAGAGGGCGTTTTGTTTCGTATTCATGTTCCATGAAAAATCACTCTTTGGACGATTAAAAAACAACAGTCGATGTAGATCCTAAGGTAAACAGAAAATATGTACAGTGATTATTGATACAAAGAGTTAAAATATTTGTTAAATAGCATTATCTATATGATAAATAATATAATCGATTTTTTCACCATGGAAAGAAATTGCACTGGAATGGTCTTTTTAGCCCTTACTTTTTGTCAAATGGAAGGGATGGCCTATCTAGCTCAATTGTAGGGAAGAAAAGTGTAGGTTAAGTAAGATGTTTTCAATTAGAGCAATGTGTTAAATATACATAAGAAAAATTATAGAGTTAACCTTTTCTAAGCGATAAATATTATTCTTTATCTTACGAATTTTTTATTTTAATCGCAGCGAGCTTTGTGAGTATTAATATTTTTGATAAGAATGGTTTTATAGAAATATTAAAAGATCGTATAAATCAATTGATAATCTTTAAGTCGAATTGGGCAGTACACTAAAAAGTAGAGAAGGGCTATATAACAAATTGCCGCCATACTCTCTGGCGGCAATCAGCGATAAAACGATTAATTAAGATAAATTAACTCTTTTTGTTGGCAGCCTAGTGCCTGCAATGTATTTTCAGTGATACACCACTGTTTAACGATAGCATCTTGTTTTTCAACAAGTACCGCTTGCTCAATAGCGTGTAGGTCTTTACCTGCCATGTTTACCATAATCAACGCGGCTTGTAGAGGAGGTAAGCTTGGGTTAAATGCTGCGTTTTCAGCATAGCGACCCGTGAATAATGAGCCATCTTTTAGCTGTAGCGCAATGCCTGAGTGAGATTGGCTATAAGGGGCATGAGACTGGTTTGCCGCTTCGATAGCAGCACATAACAAGCGATTACGGCTTGGTGTGCTATAGCCGTGATCAACACTATCCATTAACAGCGTTGTGATTGCTAAATCAGCCGGTCCAAACGAATCGGGTAAATAGTCATGTAATGTTGCAGGCTGGCGCTCAGGTAAACGGATTGCGATTTTACCGCCACCGCGTAATTCATTCATAAACTGGCGGCAGTGGCCACAAGGTGTGTGGTTTACGGTGATGGAAGTGAGCTGTTTTTCACCTTTCATCCATGCATGGGTGACGGCACACTGTTCCGCATGGATGGTTTGTGCGATAGCGACATGGCTAAATTCCATGTTAGCACCGAAATAGAGGTTGCCACTGATGCCTTGAGCAATCGCACCGACATTAAAGTGGGAAATTGGTGTGACGGCGTAAGCGGCTGCGAAGGGCAATAATAAAAATGCCAATTCACTATCACTATAACCACAATCAGCTTTAAGCTGATTAACTTGTTCAGCACTCAGCATCCCTTGAAAGTCTGGCGTATCAATAATGGGTTTGAGTGCGGTTTGCAACTTTTCTGGAAGTTGAGACCAAGCGGACTTAAATCTTGAATGCATGAGATACCTCCCTAATCACTTATTTACATTCTATGTAATAAATCATTAAACCATATGTGATCAATATCACTTTTCAAATGAAATAAATGAAACTCATCTTATAATTGAGAGATGTATCTCAAATTTTTGACGCGGTAAAAACCAAAAGAGGCAAATAAGCCTCTATTGGTTTTGAGTCTAGCCGAAAAGATGAAGAATAACAGGGAAGACAAAGGGGGCGAGCAGTGAGGTAATCACCCCGCAGGTCATTAAGGCTAAAGAGCTATATGCGCCTTCAATATAGTTGATTTCAGCACATCGAGCTGTACCGAGCGCATGAGAAGCGGTTCCCATTGCTAGCCCTCGTGAGGCGTGAGTGCGAATGCGCAATGCATCAAATAAGGCGTGACCAAACATGGCTCCTAGTATCCCGACAAAAATGACACAGGCGGCGCTAATAGCAGGGATCCCACCAATGGAATCAGCAACCGCCATGGCAATCGGCGTTGTGACGGATTTCGGTAAGACAGAGGCGGCGATATCCGGTGTTGCGCCGAGCCATAAAGCAATTGCAGTACCTGTAAACATAGCAACTAGGCTACCTGCTAAACAGATACTCAATAATGACTTCCATTGCGCTCGAATTTGGTGCATCTGCTCGTATAGAGGGAAAGCTAATGCAACAACAGCAGGTTGCAATAAGTCATTTAAGATCTTACTTCCCGCAAAATAGTGTTCATAAGGCGTATTGGTGAAAATCAGTAATGGAACAATGATGGCGATTGCGACTAACAATGGATTCAATAAAGGCAGTTTTAATTTTACTGACAATTTTCTCGCAATATAAAACACAATAATTGTTAGTGGTAACGACCACCAGATATGTTCTAGCATTTGTCATTCCCCTTATTTTGTTCAGTATCGCTAGTCACGCTGATAGTGTCTTCAGGCGGGAGGGGAACTTCATCAGGTTTAACCCCAACAATTTGGCGCTCTTTATGGATATAGTGGGAGCTAAAAGCCACCACAACCATGACGATTAGCGTGCTAATAAAACAAGAAACGAGAATAGGAACCAGTTGCTGACTTAATTGACCATAATAATTCATGATGCCGATACCTATTGGTACAAACAGCAAGGTCATATTTTTGAGAAGAATGGAACAACCAGGTTGCGCCCAGTGGGCTGGGATAATTTGTAGAGCTAGCAACATAAACAGTATTAGCATACCGATGATGCTACCGGGAACAGTAAATGGAAGCAGTGTTGATAACAGGTTCCCAACGATCAGACAGAGATAAAGCAGCGCAAAAGCGCGCAAATACTGCCATCCGGTTATCAGCACATATTTTAATGACATGAGACTCGTCCTATTATGCTAAGTGTATTCATCATACAATTAACTTTATAATTGTGCTATAGATCACAGTTAAAACTGCATAAAAAAAGCGGAGAATTCATCATTCCCCGCTTTTCGCTTAATAATTAACTCTTTCCCGTTTGGGAACCGTTATTTTATTTTACTTGCATACCCGGTTGAGCACCGCTGTCTGGGCTTAGCAGGTAAATATCTTTACCACCAGGGCCTGCAGCCATCACCATACCTTCAGACAGACCAAAACGCATTTTACGTGGTGCCAAGTTTGCCACCATCACGGTCAGTCGACCTTCTAATACTTTTGGATCAGGGTACGCACTGCGAATACCAGAGAACACTTGGCGAGTTTCACCGCCAATATCCAATTGCAGTTTTAATAGCTTGTCAGAGCCTTCAACAAAGTCGGCTTGTTTGATAAGCGCGATGCGTAGATCGATCTTGGCAAAATCATCAAAGGTAATCGTCTCTTGGATTGGATCATCGGCCAGTGGACCTGTTAACACCTTAGCTGGCTTAATGCTCTCTTTAGAGGCTTCCACCATAGCTTCGACTTTCGCCATTTCAATACGCGTAAATAGCGCCTTAAATGGCGCAACATCGTGGTGAGTTAACGGCGTGGTGATAGAATCCCATGTAAGCTCGATATTGAGGAAAGCCTCTGCACGTTTTGCCAGCCCTGGTAAAATAGGTTTCAAGTAAGTCATCAAGACACGGAATAAATTGATGCCCATTGAACAGATATCTTGAAGCTCTTGATCTTTACCTTCTTGTTTAGCGACAACCCAAGGGGCTTTTTCGTCGACATAACGGTTAGCTAGATCGGCGAGAGCCATTATTTCGCGCACCGCTTTACCATATTCACGACTTGTATAGGCGTCACCAATAATTTGTGCCGCGTCAATAAATTGTTGATAGAGCGCAGGATCTGCGATGTTATCGGACAATTTCCCGCCAAAGCGTTTTGCAATAAAGCCCGCATTACGTGATGCTAGGTTAACCACTTTATTGACGATATCGCTGTTAACGCGTTGAACAAAGTCTTCTAAGTTCAAGTCGATATCATCAATGCGCGATGAAAGTTTCGCGGCATAGTAGTAGCGTAGGCAGTCGGCATCTAGGTGATCCAGATAAGAACGCGCTGTGATAAAGGTACCACGAGACTTAGACATTTTGGCGCCGTTAACGGTCACATAGCCATGAACAAATAGGTTAGTTGGCTTACGATAACCACTGCCTTCAAGCATTGCAGGCCAGAATAAGCTGTGGAAATACACAATATCTTTACCGATAAAATGGTAGAGGTCGGTCTTTGAATCTTTATTCCAAAATTCGTCAAAATTGATATTGCCACGTTTGTCACACAGGTTTTTAAATGACCCCATATAACCAATTGGCGCGTCTAGCCACACATAGAAGTATTTACCCGGTGCATCTGGAATTTCAAAACCAAAATAAGGCGCATCACGGGTAATATCCCACTGCTGTAAGCCTGATTCGAACCACTCTTGCATTTTGTTGGCGACTTGCTCTTGCAGGGCACCTGAACGAGTCCACGCTTGTAGCATGTCACTAAATGCAGGCAGGTCGAAGAAGAAGTGTTCAGTATCACGCATCTCTGGTGTCGCACCAGAAACTACGGAACGTGGGTTAATCAGCTCTGTTGGGCTATAGGTCGCACCACAAACCTCACAGTTATCGCCATATTGATCTTCTGCTTTACAGGTTGGGCAAGTACCTTTTACAAAGCGATCGGGTAAGAACATGCCTTTTTCAGGATCGTAAAGCTGTGAAATAGTGCGATTTTTGATAAAACCGTTGTTTTTAAGCTTGTTATAAATGAGCTCGGATAACTGTTTGTTTTCTTCACTGTGTGTTGAGTGATAGTTATCGTAGCTAATCGCAAAACCAGCAAAATCGTCCTGATGCTCTTTGTTCACTGCTGCAATCATATCTTCAGGAGAAACACCTAATTGCTGAGCCTTCAGCATGATTGGTGTGCCGTGCGCATCGTCCGCACAGATAAAGTGAACTTCTTTGCCGCGCATTCGCTGATAACGGACCCAAATATCAGCCTGAATATGTTCCAGAATATGACCGAGATGGATTGAACCGTTAGCATAGGGTAACGCACAGGTTACCAGTAGTTTATTCGCGACTTGAGACATAGTAACTTTCTTACTTCCATTATTGAAAAGGGACTTTGATGTTAACCGATCAATTGTTTCGCGGCTAGGGTAATAAAATATTAATCCGTAATTTATGTGAAAAAGGAATTTTTTACTCTTAGTGGCTTTTCGTTAGTAAGGCGGTCACTATTTTGATGGTTCTCTGTTATGATAAATAGCAGTGAAAGAACGATAGTGTTAAAAATATAAAATAAAGGAGCCGGGATGAACGATAAATCCCCCGAGCAGAACAATCCAGAACTGCTGACTGAAAAAGTCTCCACCGTTTTGGCTTCATTTACACACCCAACACTGAAGCGTAATCTGATTTCTATCAAAGCATTACATCACTGTGCAATGTTGGATAATGTGTTGCATGTTGAACTAGTTATGCCATTCGTATGGAAGGGGCCTTTTCAGACTCTGATCAGCGAAAAAACGGCGGAACTGAAACAAGCGACTGGCGCTCATGCGGTTGAGTGGAAATTGCGTCACGATATTACCACGTTAAAACGGGCAAATGATTTGCCGGGTATTAACGGTGTTCGTAACATTTTGGCCGTCAGTTCCGGTAAAGGTGGGGTCGGTAAATCCAGTACCTCTGTCAACTTAGCGTTGGCACTTGCCCAAGAAGGGGCGAAAGTCGGTATTCTTGATGCGGATATCTATGGCCCATCGATCCCAAATATGTTGGGAACCACCATGGAGCGACCAACTTCACCAGATGGTCAGCACATGGCTCCGATTATGGCCTACGGTCTTGCGACAAACTCTATTGGATACTTAGTCACCGATGATAATGCAATGGTGTGGCGCGGGCCAATGGCAAGTAAGGCGCTAATGCAGATGCTACAAGATACCTTATGGCCTGATTTAGATTATTTGGTTATCGATATGCCACCGGGAACGGGGGATATCCAATTGACACTGTCACAAAACATTCCTGTTACAGGTGCTGTTGTTGTCACTACGCCGCAAGATATTGCGCTGGTGGACGCAATGAAAGGGATTGTGATGTTCAAAAAAGTCAATGTACCCGTTCTTGGTATCGTCGAAAATATGAGTGCACATATCTGTAGCAATTGTGGTCATGTGGAACCTATTTTTGGCACAGGCGGCGCAGAGAGACTCGCTGAGAAATATAACACGCAATTGTTAGGGCAAATTCCTTTACATATTTCTCTACGTGAAGATTTGGATCGTGGTCAACCTACTGTGATGCGTGATCCTGAAGGGGAATTTGCGGATATCTACCGTGAAATTGCCTCAAATATCTCTTCATTGATGTATTGGGAAGGGGAAAAAATCCCGACCGAGATCTCATTCCGAGCAGTTTAATATCGGTCTCTATTTGAAGGGGGTATTTCAGTTTTCTGGGATAGCCCCTTATATTTCAATCTACTAACCATACGCCTTATCGACCAATCCCTTTCCAACTTTTCTTATTTGTTATTTGCGTATTTCTCTATTTCATTATGATAGCGTAGAATGTTTACTATCTGTTTTTTATTAATGCTTACTCGTTAGGGCTTTGATATTGCATTTTTTTCCTATGGCGGATGCCTAAAAGGTGATTATGAAATTTTTAATTTTGATTGTCGTATTAGTATTGATTGTTATCTACTTTTATAACCGAATTGTGGCAATGCGTGAGGCTGTTATATCGAGTGAAACTGAGATTTCGGTACAATTAGACCGCCGTGGAAAAGTATTTGATAGTTTACTAGCAACGGTCAAAAAATATTTAAGCCATGAGTCAGAAGTTTTCAGTAAAATTACTGAATTAAGAACTCTGGCGAAAACAGCAACAGGGGCTCAGGCGAAAGAAGCGGAAGATGCCTTGTCTAAAATGGTCTCTAGTGGTGCGATTAATGTTGCAGTAGAAGCGTATCCTGAGCTGAAATCTGATGCCATCATGGCTAATTTGCAAGAGGAGATCGTCTCCTCTGAAAATAAACTGTCATTTGCCAAACGCGGTTATAACCGAGCATTGGAAGCGTATAAAGCCTATATTGCCTCAATGCCAGCCGTTTTTATCGTTAACCTCATTCCGAGTTTAAAAATTGATAAAGATTATTGGCGTCTTGATGAAGAAGCCATAAAAAGTGAAGAGTCCCGCCGTATTAACTTTGATTAACGATAACAAATCCATTGTATTTATCAGGGGGCCTTATGCTCCCTGAAAAGTTAGGCAGGGTATAGTGTTATGGATTATAGAAACGTCATACGCAAAAACAATATCCGTACACGATTAGTCGTGGTGAGTTATATCTTCATTATGCTGATTGTTGGATTATTAGTGGATACAGCGACACATCCTGATGAGTGGGGTGGTTTTTTTGAAAATATGCTGGCATTTGCGACCTTTAAACGCTTTCCCGTTGCTACATTAATTATTTTAGGACTTACTTTTTTAGGATTAATTTATATTCATTTTCGCGGACACAAAATGATGTTAGCGGGTATGAATGCTAAAGAGATTACTGCGGAAAATGCCAGTACCGCGGAAGAAAAGCAGCTTTATAATATATTAGAAGAGCTAAGTTTAAGTGCGACTTTACGTTATGTGCCGCGTTTGTATATTTTAGATAGCGACGAGCCAAATGCTTTTGCTGCGGGTTGGAGTGCTAAAAATGCGTTGGTTGGTGTTACGCGTGGTTTATTACAAACGCTCAATCGCCATGAAATTCAAGCGGTGATGGCACATGAAGTTGGCCATATTATTCACGGCGATTCTAAATTGACATTGTATGTTGGTATCTTGGCGAATGTGATTTTGACCATCACAAACATAGTTAGCCAAATTTTTATTCGTACGGCAGGACGTAGCCGAAATAGTGCATCCAATAAAGCACAGGTGGTTTTATTAGCGCTTAATTTTATTCTGCCGTGGATAACGCAAATTCTCTATTTTTATCTTTCACGAACGCGCGAATATATGGCAGATGCGGCAGCCGTTGATTTAACAACCGATAACCAAGCAATGATCAGCGCCTTACGAAAAATCTCCGGTCAGCATGAGAAAACAGACTATGATCATTCGAGTATTGGAGATGCTTATCGTAGTGCGGCCTATATTTTTAATAAGGGGGATTCCGTGTTTTCGACCCATCCTTCGATTGAAAATCGTATTGCTGCCTTAGAGGGGCGTAAAACATTTTAATTGTGTCTGCTGTAGGTTGATAAATAACGGCATGCCTACAGCAGGGATCTAATTGCAATTGAATTTTCCTTTCAGGCTATTTCTTCTTAATATTTAGTGTTTTTTTAGTTATCGGGGTTATACCAGAAGAGTGTTCTGCACAAGTTTCCCTGATAACACAGACATATCGCTAACATCCACCGCGCCCAATGGCACAAACCTTAAATAACCGTCTGCGGCTAAAATTGAGCGCATCCTCATTATTATTTAGTTGTAAAAAATCGTGGGGAAAATATCGGCAAAGGTTGAATTTGTATTTGTCAAAAAACAAGTTAAAAATGGTGGATATCCGAATCGTCATTTTTAAAATGAGAAGGGGATTGCCCCATCTGTTTTTTAAACATAATTGAGAATGCTCCTGCACTGTTGTAACCTAACTCATAAGCCACTTCGGTAATCGATTTCCCGGACAAAATATGGGAAAGCGAGTTCAGTAGGCATGCCTGCTGACGCCATTCTGAAAACGACATGCCAGTCTGGGTACGAAAGAAACGGCTGAAGGAGCGCTCGCTTTTGTGCAGCTGTTCTGCCCACTCCCCCGGTTGCGAAGTAATAACCGGTTTGCGCATAAACTCACGGCATAGGCGGCCGAGCTTTTCATCTCGCGGGATCGGGGCGAAAAACGGCAGTGGGGGCATACGTGCCAGTTCGCAAAGAATCAGCTGCATCAGCACCCCGTCACGCCCCTGAATATCATATTCCGCAGGGATGTCCACTGCTTCCAGCAGTAACTGACGCAGCAGCGGAGAGACACTCACCACCTCACAACTGACGGCGTGGCGCGGCTTTGCTGCTGGTTCGATATACAAACTGCGTGTGCTGACATTCAGCATCCGAGTTTCATGGGCGACCTGTTCTGGGATCCACACTCCGCAGGAAGGTGGGATCACCCATTCACCGTCTGCGGTGCTGATTTCAATCAGTCCGGTGGCCGGATATAAAAATTGTGCCCGACGGTGCGCGTGGTATTCCAGTAGGGTATCGGGCAAATAATCTGTACCGAGAGCAATGACATCCCGCGCGATATTATCCACGCTTTTTAACGGAATATTTCTCATGAAGGCCGCGCTCCCTATCTAACGGAAAGAAAAATTAGAGGGTGTTATATCAGATCCTGTTACCGTAAAACAGGTCTTTTATGGCAATAACAGAACTGAGTGCCATATCTGTATTTTTACGGCAACAAATATAAAACGTTCAGTTAACAGGAGCAGGGATCAGGCCGGAATTCAAATGCCGTTGTCTGATTTTCGCATGGCGGCAATATATTAATCCATTACTATTTTGCTGCCGCCATTCTGTTTATACAGACTTTAATTATTACCGGCTATTAAGCGATTGCCGGTGGCGTAATGTTATTTCCGGTCATTTGAAATTAAATAATATTTATTATTTCCTGATTTTTAAATGCCGCACTGTATTTCTCACTCAGGGTAAATCCATTATGAGTCATCAATCCGGTCACGATAATGAAAAATCCGGCACTCTCGGCGAAATAAGCCGACGCCGTTTCATACAGGCCAGTTCTGTATTATCTGCGGTGCCGTTTCTGGCATCCGAAAGTATTGCATCCGTTCCGTCCGATCCTACACAGATTCCTGTTCATCAAACGGATGACGGGGTTCGCATTGTACCGACATGCAGCAGTTTTGACTGCGGTGGGAAATGTGATATCCGGGCACATATCAAAGACGGAAAAGCCATCCGCATCAGTACCCGACCGGATGCGGAACTGAATGAAGATATGCCGATCATGCGGGCTTGTGTGCGCGGACGTGGTTACCGGAAATTTATTTATCACCCAGACCGCCTGAAATACCCGATGAAGCGGGTCGGTAAGCGCGGTGAAGGGCGTTTTGAGCGCATCAGCTGGCAAGAAGCAACCAGCCTGATCGCCGCAGAATGGCAACGTATCAGTGACACATACGGCCCTGCGTCACGGTTTGTTAGCCTGAGTACAGGCGTGACCGGCGGGATTTTTTCCGGTGCGAATATGCTGCGCCGTCTGTTTAATCTGACGGGCGGGTTTCTGGAAAACTACCATTCCGTCAGTAACGGTAACACCATGGCAGCCACGCCGTATACCTACGGCACCGCCGCCAGCGGCAGCACACTTGATACCCTAGAAAATACCCCACTGGTGATCCTGTGGGGGCATAACCCGAACGAAACTATTTTCGGGCACAGTAACCACTATTTTCAGAAGATGAAAAAGAACGGCACTCGGTTTATTGTGGTCGATCCGCGCTATTCCGATACCGCCTCCTCATTGGCTGATCAATGGATCCCGATCCTGCCGACGACAGATAACGCCATGATGGATGCGATGATGTATGTCATCGTCACAGAAAATCTACATGATCAGGCGTTTATTGATAAATACACGCTGGGTTTCAGCGAAGAGCAGATGCCGGAAGGTGTAGCGGATAATGAATCACTGGTGGCCTATCTAACGGGTAAAAAAGACGGCATAGCCAAAACCCCAGAATGGGCAGAGAGAATCACTAAAGTTCCGGCGGAAACTATCCGTCAGCTGGCGCGTGAATATGCCACAACCAAACCGGCGGTGCTGATGCAGGGCTGGGGACCACAGCGTCATATCTGCGGTGAACGCAGTGCGCGCGGTGCAACGCTGCTGGCAACCATCACTGGTAATGTCGGCGTGCGTGGCGGCTGGGCGGCAGGTTACGGCATGGCACTGAATCCGGAACTGCGCAAAACCATCGCCGGACCAAAGCTGTTTGATAACCCAGTAAAAGCCAAAATCAACATCACCAACTGGGTGCAGGCGTGTGAGGACAAAAATCTGGTCACGCCGGGTAACGGACTGAAAAATGCAAACAAACTCGACACCGAAATCAAAATGATTTTCTCAATGGCGGGTAACTATTTGACCAACCAAAATACCGATATTCTCCATGCCGCAAAAGTGCTGGAGGATGAATCGAAAGTCGAATTTATTGTCTGTAGCGATCTCTATCTTACCCCGAGTGCGAAATATGCGGATTTGCTACTGCCGGAAACCAGTTTTTTGGAACGCTGGAATATCGGTGGCACTTGGAGTTACGGCGATTACCTGATCCTATCTGAAAAAGCAATTGAACCGGAATTTGAACGTCGTACCGATTACGACTGGCTGTGCGACGTAGCGGAAAAACTGGGGGTTCGTGATGCATTCACCGAAGGGCATGAGACAGATCGTGACTGGATAGAATTCCTCGTCAATGATGCAGCACAAAAGCGCCCAGAAGATAATATTCCGACGTTTGATGAGCTGCTGATAAAACGCCGTCATTTGTTAACTCATCGTCCACATACCCAAAATGTGGCTTTTGAAAAAAATATTCAGGATTTTGAGAACAACCCGTTCCCGACTCCGTCCGGCAAAATCGAGATTTTCTCCAAACGCCTGTATGACATGCACAATCCGGACATTCCCGCGCTATCTCATTATGTTCCAGCCATCGAAGGACCGGAAGATAGCCTTACCGCGAAATACCCGTTACAGCTGATCACTTGGAAAGGTCGCAACCGCGCGAACTCCACTCAGTTCGCTAACCCGTGGTTGCAAGAAGTGCAGCGGCAGGAGCTGTGGATCAATCCCTTAGATGCGGCGGATCGCGGTATCAGTGACGGTGAAAAAGTGAAAGTACATAACGATCGCGGTATCACCATGATCCCTGTAAAAATCACACAGCGCATTATGCCCGGTGTGGTTGCATTACAAGCCGGAGCTTGGTGGCTGCCGGACAACAATGGCATTGATCAGGGCGGATGTGCCAACGTGCTCACCTCGTCACGCCGTACCGCGCTTGCCCACGGCAATGCGCACCAAACATTATTGGTTGAGGTGGAAAAAGCATGAGCAAATTCATCGTTTATCCGGCAGTCAGCAGCAAACAGTTAGGTTTTTATATTGATTCCGCCCGCTGCTCCGGTTGTAAAGCGTGTCAGGTAGCGTGCAAGGACAAAAATAATCTTGATGTCGGCCGCCGCTTCCGTCGGGTGTATGAAATGACCGGCGGCGGGTATAGCCGCAATCAAAACGGCGCACTGATTAATAACGTGTTCGCCTATACGCTTTCTATTTCCTGTAATCACTGTAAAGACCCGATCTGTGTGCGCAACTGTCCGACAACTGCGATGCATAAACGCGAAGGGGATGGCATTGTGATGGTCAATACTGATAAATGTGTTGGCTGTGGTGCCTGTGCGTGGTCGTGTCCGTACGGCGCGCCGCAGATGAATCCGGAAACAAAGCAGATGTCGAAATGCGATTTTTGTATCGATCTTCAACAAAAAGGTGAACAGCCAGTATGCGTTAGCACCTGTCCACTCGGGGCGATTCAGTTCGGCCCAATAGACGAACTGAGGGCGAAATACGGCGACCTTGATTACGTGACTGGGCTACCAGATCCGTCAATAACTCATCCGAATCTGGTGATTAACCCGCACTGGGGCGCGAACTTTGATGATATGAACAGTGAGAGAAAAGAAAAATGAATGAGTGGTCACTTTTAATTTTCACTTACATGATGAATGCGGCGGTGGGGCTGTGCGTTGTGAGTGGGGTATTTGCCATGCATTTCAGCCATCGCCTCCCGACAGACAGCTTTAAGCGTTTTATGATGCTGATGATTTTTATTATCTGCGGTATTGCGGGTGTGGGATCTGTTGCATCAATTACTCACCTCGGCGTGCCACTCAATGCGCCGAATGCCATTAATAACGTATTCAGTGCTTGGCTTAGCCGTGAAGTAGTGGTTACCGCATCATTTGTTGGCGTATTGGGTATCAGTTTTCTCTGGTTGTGGAAGACGGACAAATTTTCTTTTCTGTTATATGGTGGAGCGATGGCGATCGGGCTGTTCGATATCTTCTGTATGGCATCGATTTACCGTTATACCTCGATTCTGACTTGGAATGATATCAATACCTATCTGATGTTTTACGGTACGACGCTGACACTTGGTGCAGTGCTGTTTATTCTGCTGGTGGTGATAGTTGAGAAAACCGGACACAGAGTTGGGATTGCACTGCCCGCTGATACATTGTCATTATCACAGCTGTGGCTGTTGTGGGGGATGATGGCGGTAAGCCTAGCTGGTCGTCTGCTGTATCAGCCATTTTATGAGCATTACCTGACCCTCACACAGTTGACTCATAAATCCATTACATTTCCGCTGTCACCGATTGATGCGTATGACAGTATCGCCGAGCTGCGGATTGGTGTCCTAGCGGCAGCCACAATTGGTGTGGCACTCTGCTGTATATCTCTTGTTCGAGCGCAGAAAAAAGCACATAACGGCGTACCGGTCTGCGGTGGGTTTATCACCGGCGGTTTACTGACTATTGCGGCAGAATTTATGTTGCGTTATGTGTTCTATTATATTCATATCTGAAGGGAGATGTAATGAATAAGACAGCTCACTATGCGGCCGCGTTTAATGTACTGGGGATCTGCTATCTGTTCCCGCCGGATGATGACAGCAACCGGATGGCGATGCGTCTGTTTACCCTGCCGGGATTTGCCCAGCAGTGGCCGTGTGAGGTGGATAGTACACTCTGCATGCAACTGAGCCGCACGGCCGCTGAGGGGGCGGAGGTACTGAAATCGGCATGGCAATCTCTGTTCGTCGGGCCAGGGTCGTTACAGGCGCCACCTTGGGGCTCGGTGTATCTCGATGCGGAAGGATTGTTGCAGGGGGATTCGACTCTTGCGCTGAGCGCTTTTCTAAAACAGGAACGGCTAAAACTAAATACCCCGTATCCGGAACCCGCAGATCACATCGGGCTGATTTTGTTTCAGGCGGCGGTACTGGCATCTGAAATGCGAGAAGTGGCGGTTAATACACTGCTCAGTCAGCACCTGATGAGTTGGTTGCCGCGTTATTCGCAGCGTCTGGACACGCACGGAAACAGTCCGTTTTACTCCGCACTGACCCGACTGACAGTGACCACCGTGCAATCATTTATAAAAGCATAATCTTCACAGTGATTGATTACATACCCATAATCTGATGCGCCTCTTTCTCTGGGGCGTTTTTTTGTGGCAGCACCAAGTGCCTTTCCTTAAGGTAAATTACCCGCCACGGCATCACTGTGTTTGCGTTTGGTAGCCATTTTATAAACGATACGTTGAGTAACGATGAGACCCAATTGAGCTATTAGCCTTCGAACATAAAGATTAACGAGATAGACCAATTGGAAGAGCGGTTAAAAGTCAATTATAACCGCGCAAATTTCATGGATCACAGCTTGCGGCATCAATACCTCAAAGCACCCAAAAGCGGTAAATCAGTAGAAATTCTTCAATACGACTATGTCGCTTATACATACAAAGAAACCAGCATTTACTTCAAACCTAACAAAGTTGGTATTGAAGGGGCCTTGCTACTGACAGATAAACGTTTATATGAAGAGAGAGATTTTTCGATCTTGTCGGTACTTGTTTGATAAAAGGGATAAAACGGATAACGTACTATAATAAAAAGGAATATATTTTTGTTGTGCAGAAATTAGTATTGTGTGAGTTTTTGTGGTGCGTAGCAGATAAAAAATGAAATGATTTCTGACGGCACTGGTCATCTTGCTAGTCGTGATTGTAGTTAGACCAACAGCGTTGGCATGTCTGGTCGACCCCTAGTATGATGACAGGACTTGCTTCGAACACCGCTCTTAATGCAAGCCAACCTGTTTTGAACGCTGAAAATATGCGTCTTGACGTAGAATTATGGCCTTTGCTTTCTTATCGCTTATCTCTATCGTTTATCCATTGAACAAATTGTTTTTAAACGATGCCGTCGTTCATCATACGCCAGAAAGTGAAACTCAAATGGATGTTAACCCACTGATTGCGCCAATGGGTAACAAACACCAAACTCTATAGAGAAGAGTCAATGGTATTGAAAAAGTTGAAGTATCAAATAGTTTAGCGCTCAGGAAAACTCAGAATGATGAGTATAATATTACGTAACATCAACCTTCCCTTAAAAACGATGAGCGAAAAATAACGGATAATAACTATCTTAGAGGGAGAAGGGCGTAAAACGTTTTAATTGTGCCTGTTGTAGGTTGATAAATAACGGCATGCCGATAACAGGGATCTAACCGCAATCGAATTCCCCTTTTATGGATATTTCTTCTTATTATTTAGTGTTTTTTTAGCGAGTTTGCTTTGTGAAGCTGGAACCTCACGCCATTAACTCCTATAATTCCGGCAACCATAACTTCATCAATATGAAGTCATGCATTTCATTTCAGATTTATTTAACCAGGTTATCATTTTATGACTGACATAGCGCATCACTGTACCATTGTTGGTATATCAGGAGCTTCTGCATCCGGAAAAAGCCTTATCGCGAGTACGTTATATCGAGAGTTACGGGAAAAGGTTGGTGATCATAATATCGGTGTTATACCAGAAGACTGCTACTATAAAGATCAAAGAGATATACCAATGGAAGAGCGGTTAAAAGTCAATTATGACCACCCAAATTCCATGGATCACAGCTTGCTGTATCAACACCTCAAAGCGCTCAAAAGCGGTAAATCAGTAGAAATTCCTCAATACGACTATGTCGCTCACACACGCAAAGAAACCAGCATTCACTTCAAACCTAAAAAAGTTATTATTATCGAAGGGATCTTGCTACTAACAGATAAACGTTTACGTGAAGAGATGGATTTTTCGATCTTTGTCGATACTCCGCTTGATATTTGCTTGATGCGACGGATAAAACGTGATGTAAATGAGAGAGGCAGAACGCTGGATTCTGTGATTGAACAATATAATAGAACCGTTCGTCCGATGTTTTTACAGTTTATTGAACCGTCAAAACAGTATGCCGATATTATTGTGCCTCGTGGCGGTAAAAACCGCGTTGCCATTGATATCTTAAAAGCGAAAATCGGCGAATTTTGCCAAGACTAAACAGCATTAGACAGTCTGGCGATGGAAAATAATGAAAGGGGGGATACCATCATGCGTCTTTGTGACCGCGATATTATTCAATGGATGGATGAGGGAAAATTAGTCATTAGCCCACGTCCACCTATTGAACGGATCAATGGAGCAACGGCGGATGTGCGCCTAGGAAACCAATTCCGCGTTTTCCGTGGGCATACCGCAGCCTTTATTGACCTAAGTGGCCCGAAAGATGAAGTTAATGCGGCGCTTGACCGTGTCATGAGTGATGAAATAATTCTCAAAGACAATGAGCCTTTTTTCCTCCATCCAGGAGAATTAGCACTTGCAGTCACTCTCGAGTCTGTTACCCTGCCTGATAACCTAGTGGGGTGGTTAGATGGGCGTTCATCGTTAGCACGATTGGGGTTAATGGTGCATGTTACTGCTCATCGAATCGACCCCGGTTGGTGTGGGCAAATTGTGTTAGAGTTTTATAATTCAGGTAAACTCCCATTGGCCCTGCGCCCTGGTATGGTGATTGGCGCTTTAAGTTTTGAGCCATTATCTGGCAGCGCAGATCGTCCTTATAATAGCCGACAAGATGCAAAATATAAAAATCAGCAAGGGGCGGTCGGTAGTCGTATCAGTGAAGATTGATAACGAGAAGTATTGCGGAATTATCTTTATGTTTAATTTGAGGTAATTCCGCATATTGTGCAGGGATAGGTGTAGTGTGAGCCTTTTGTGTGGCGTAGCAGACATAACTTGAGTGAGGGAAGAATGAAACGATTTCTGACGACACTGGTCATCTTGCTAGTCGTGATTGTAGTTGGGCTAACAGCGTTGGTCATGTTAGTGAATCCAAACGACTTTAGACAGTATCTTGTGGAGCAAGTCGAGAAAAAGAGCGGCTATCAGCTCGATTTTAAAGGCGATATGCGTTGGCATGTTTGGCCGACCCTTAGCATTATTACAGGACCTGTTTCGGTCACCGCACCTAATGCAAGCCAACCTGTCTTGAGCGCTGAAAATATGCGCCTTGACGTAGAATTGTGGCCTTTGCTTTCTCATCGTTTATCTGTTGAACAAATTGTTTTAGACGGTGCAGTCATTCGTCATACACCAGAAAGCGAAGCTCAAACTGATGCTAACTCACCGATTGCGCCAGCAGGTAACAAGCAAACACCAAGCTCTACGGAGAAGAGCCAATGGCTATTAGATATTGAAAAAGTTGAAGTATCAAATAGTTTAGTGATCTGGAAAACTCAGAATGATGAGTACAACTTACGCAATATCAACCTTTCCTTAAAGAAAAATGATGAGCGAAAAATTACGGCTAAATTCAGCGGTAATTTAAATAAAAACCAGCAAGAGCTGCGCTTTGATGCGCGAGCAGAGCTTGATCTCTCCCAGCTTTCACATCAAATTAGTGGGCAATTAACTCAATTTGATTACACCTTTACAGGTGTTGATTTGCCTGAAGGTGGCATAACGGGTCAATTCACCAGTGATTTTGCTTACATTAAAGAGAATGTTGCGACAGCCAGTTTAAATAATATTGTCATTAAGGCGAATGAAAGTGAATTAACCGGTAAAATCGCAGCACAATTAGGCAATATCCCTGATGTTCGTGTTCAGTTATCTTCTCATCGCTTAAATTTAGATAAATTACTGGGTACACCGCATACAAATGCAGGCTCCCATAATGCGAATGAATCCGATAATCCTGCTCGAGTGGGGGTTAAACCTGTTATTTCTGGGAAAGAAACCCAAAAATATGATTTATCGAATTTAAAATCCTTTACTGCCAATATTGATCTCAATATCGATAATTTGATTTATCGTGGAATGGAGGTAAGCGCAGTAAAACTTGCAGCACAAAATCAAGCGCCTCAATTAGTCATTTCTCAGTTAGAAGGGAAGGCGTTTGGGGGACTATTCTCACTGCCTGTGACCATTAATTATGCTGCGATCCCCGCGCAAGTCATGGCGAAGCCTAATATCCAAAATATTAATTTAACGCCGTTATTAAAGGCATTTAATATGCCCGAAAAATTGAGCGGTATTGTGACTATCAATGCGGATTTATCGGGGCCTGGTTATGATGATTATGCCGTGAAACATTTATGGCAAGGTCCTGTGAGTTTCAGTTTACAAAATGCACGTTTAGCGGGCTTAAATATTCCGTTATTGATCCAACAATCTATTTCACGGGTGACCAATAAAATTAATGCGCCGGTCAATACGGGAAATTATACGGAAGTTGAATTGTTCACCGTTAATGGTCGTTTAAATAAAGGAACCGTCAATATTGCTTCAATGAATGCAACGTCTCCACTCATCTCGATTACCGGACAAGGTTGGGCAAATGTACCAGCCGAAACCCTAGATGTGAACTTGGGCGTACAAATCACTAAAGGTTGGGGCGGTGATTCTCGCTTTATCCAGCAGTTACAAGCGATGACTATTCCACTGCGTATTTATGGTGGATGGAGCAATCTGCAATACCAATTGAATGTCGAAAAATTGCTACGTAACGAATTAAAGACACAAGCAAAAGAGGCATTAGGTAACTTTTTGAAGAAGGAAGAACAAAAAGGGCTAAGTGATTTGTTGAACGCATTATAGTTTATAAATCAGAAGAACTCCGGCTATAAGCGGGAGCTCTTCTTTATCTATTATTGACTATCAATAAGTTACATTAATATTCATACTTTGATCTGCTAGCTTCTTGGGTTATTCTTTCATTAATTTTTTCTTGGCTATCTAATCCAATAGTATTGTTTTGTCGGCGTTCAAATTGGAATTTACTTTCCGCCAGATGAATTTTACCTTCAGTGCTTTTTACTAAATTATTCAGCTTGGTTATTGTTTCTTTCTTACTTGTATGATGTTTGTAAGAAGAACTATCTAATTTAGTTTGGTAAGATTTAATCTCATTTTTTAATGAAGACAATGTTGTTGAAATATCTTTCATATTGACACCATTTCGACTAAAAACATCGCCGCTTTGAGCGGTTTTTAGCTGGCTCACAATTTTTTTAATACTATTTTTAATTTTCGTATTAAGTTGTTTAACATCTTTTACATGTACAGTTTTCTCTGCTGTGACAATTTTAGGTTGTTGGTTTGATGTATTACTAACATTTGATGTAGAGCTGGCAATAGAAGAATTATTCGCTTTAATTGGGGGCGATTGAATATTTTGTTGCGATTGAACATTATGGATGCTTTGACTAGATACTTTCATCTCTAACCTCGAATAACATTATTAAGTTGCCTAAATTATTGAACAACTCAATAATTAATTCTTTTAAAAAACGCTACCATTTTTGTGTTTTAAGACATCGGATAAAGCAACTTTAAATATTTATGTAAAAAAATACCGGCTCACTGGCCGGTATGGTTCTAAATGAAGCTTAATTACTCTTCTTCATCTTCTTCAGGCTGTTTAGGTGGAATAATCAGCACCTTGCTAATACGGTGGTTCTTGACCTCAAGCGGTTGGAAAATACAACCGTTCACCTCAATTTGTTCACCTTCTTCAGGAACACGTTGAAGATGTTCCATCAATAGGCCTGCAATGGTTTCGTATTCACGTTTTTCATCCAATTCCATTGGAACAAATAAGATCAGGTCTTCTAATGGCATAAAACCATTGGCAATCCAGTGACCATCCTCCAACTTTTGGATGTCATGACGCGAATCATTTTCTTCTTCCCCATCTGGTAAGTTACCAGCAATGGTTTCCATTACATCGGTTAAGGTGACGACACCCTCAACAGTACCAAACTCATCGACAACAAAGGCAAAGTGTGTTTGAGCTTTACGGAACTGCTCTAGCGCTTTTAGCAGCGAAAGGCCTTCAGGGAAGATCAGGGGTTGAGTAATAAGAGCACGTAAATCAAGAGGTTGACCACTGAGCTGCTGTTTAACTAAATCAAGCACATGGATAACACCAACAGGCTCATCACTGATGTTCTCATCAATCACCACAAAGCGTGAATGCGGATTTTTTTCCAGCAATTGTAGTAATTCACTGGCTGATTTATTGATATCTAAATATTCCACATCATGGCGTGATGTCATGATACTTTCGACATTACGTTCCGCCATTCCCAAAACTCGGGCAATCATTTGACGCTCTTGTGGATCAAAAACAGATTGGTTATCCGCTATCAAGTCCGATGTATGAGCATCCAATTCCGCACGTTCATGGTTACCGCTTAGAATACGTAGCACCGCTTCTGCTGTGCGCTCACGTAATGGGCGACTACCTTTTAGGAATTTGCGACGGTTAAATTGTGCGAACTGATTTAAGACTTCAATCATGATAGAGAAACCAATCGCAGCATATAGATAGCCTTTCGGTATCGAGTAACCGAAGCCTTCAGCAACCAAGCTAAAGCCTATCATCAACAAGAAACTGAGACACAGGATAACGATAGTAGGGTGGTTGTTAACAAAACCAGTTAGTGGCTTACTTGCCCATATCATCAACATCATGGCAATCGTCACAGCAGCAACCATAACACCAATATGGTCAACCATCCCAACGGCGGTAATTACCGAATCGAGTGAGAAAACTGCATCAAGGACGATGATTTGTGCCACAACAGCCCAGAAATTCGATGTTTTCCGCTGGGTATGCGCGTGTTCATCCCCACCTTCTAGCCGTTCATTAAGCTCCATTGTTGCCTTAAATAGCAAAAAGAGACCGCCGACCAACATGATCAGATCTCTGGCACTAAATGGATGATCGAATAGTGTAATTAAAGGCTTGGTGAGCGTGATTAGCCAAGACAAGCTAAATAGCAGAATGACTCGCATCACTAGTGCTAGCATCAGACCCGTTACACGAGCCCTATCACGCAATTTTTGCGGAAGCTTATCTGCCAAAATGGCAATAAAGACGAGGTTATCAATACCAAGAACGATTTCTAGAACGATAAGGGTGGCAAGCCCCGCCCAAATCGAAGGATCTGCGATCCATTCCATACAGTTTGTTTTACCTTCTGATATGACGGCATATGCCGACTGGTGAATAATGCGGTTTGTTTACTCAAATTTCAATAAAAATTCACGTTAATGAGACGATAATCTACAAATAATATTCCGTTTGCGTCATCGATTGCATCAATAACTACCCACCAGAACAAACCTGAGTTAACATGTGATCCTGTTAACAGAATTGCCAGCAAGTAAAATGCTGGCTTAGGTCCTAATCAGACAGGAGTTTTTCATGTCAAAGCAACAGATTGGCGTTGTCGGTATGGCTGTCATGGGGCGCAACCTTGCGCTGAATATTGAAAGCCGTGGTTATTCCGTCTCTATTTTCAACCGTTCTAAAGATAAAACGGATGAAGTTATTGCTGAAAATCCAGGGAAAAAATTAGTTCCCAGCTACACTATTGAAGAGTTTGTCGACTCTCTGGAAAAACCACGCCGTATCCTGCTAATGGTGAAAGCAGGTGAAGCGACAGATAAAACGATTGCTGCATTGACTCCGCATTTGGACAAAGGCGATATCCTGATTGATGGTGGCAATACGCTATATAAAGACACAATCCGTCGTAATCGCGAGCTATCAGAGCAAGGCTTTAACTTTATCGGTACAGGGGTTTCTGGTGGTGAAGAGGGTGCACTAAAAGGCCCATCGATCATGCCGGGTGGACAAAAAGAGGCTTATGAACTGGTTGCACCAATTCTAAAAGAAATCGCCGCTAAAGCAGAAGGTGAGCCTTGCGTGACTTATATTGGCCCAGATGGTGCTGGTCATTATGTTAAAATGGTTCACAATGGTATTGAATATGGTGATATGCAACTTATCGCTGAGGCCTATTCATTATTAAAAGGTGCTTTAAACCTAAGCAATGAAGCGCTTGCAGAGATTTTTGCAGATTGGAACCAAGGTGAACTAAGTAGCTATCTGATTGAAATCACCGCTGATATCTTTAAGAAAAAAGATGAAGATGGCAAATATCTTGTTGATGTTATTTTGGATGAAGCGGCAAACAAGGGCACAGGTAAGTGGACTAGCCAAAGCTCTTTAGATTTAGGTATTCCAGTAACACTTATCACTGAATCGGTATTCGCACGTTATATCTCTTTCCTAAAAGATCAACGTGTTGCTGCTTCTAAAGTGTTAACTGGTCCGGCATTAAAAGCGGTTGAAGGTGATAAAAAACAGTTTATCGAAAAAGTACGCCGTGCGTTATACCTAGGTAAAATCGTCTCTTATGCTCAAGGCTTCCAGCAATTAAAAGCGGCTTCTGACGAATATAACTGGGATCTTAACTACGGTGAAATCGCGAAGATTTTCCGTGCTGGTTGTATTATTCGTGCTCAGTTCTTGCAAAAGATTACAGATGCCTACAATGAAAACGCACAGATTGCGAACTTGTTATTAGCGCCATACTTTAAGCAAATCGCAGATGAATATCAGCAAGCGTTACGTGATGTGGTTTGTTATGGTGTACAAAACGGTATTCCAACACCCACATTCTCAGCCGCAATTTCTTATTATGATAGCTATCGTTCAGCGGTATTGCCTGCTAACTTAATTCAGGCGCAGCGCGATTATTTCGGTGCTCATACTTATAAACGTACTGATAAAGAAGGCGTATTTCATACCGAATGGATGGAGTAATTCATTAAAACAATGAGTTACATAAGTGAAGGGTGCTGGTGATCCAGCCCCTTTTTTTATGCATACAACTCCCCCTATTAGGCAGGGGAAGTCATGAATATTAAAAACATTATGCTAGGCTGAAGGAGATATACTGTTATGACCCATTAAGCCATTTAATAGCGTAATCTAAGATGATATTTAAATTTTGTGGGCTTCCATAGCCTTTAAATTCTTTATCAGTTGTAATGATATTTAACCAATCATCATTGCTATTATTAACAATAAGGTTCGATTTATTTTTTCCACTCTCACCATTAATATGAACTCGCCAGCCTGGATTGTCTAACGTACTGATGTCTAATCCATATTCATGCTCCCAAATTCCATCGCATTGAGATTTATACCAATTTTGTAATTGAGTAATTAGATTATTATTCATTTTTTAAGTATTTATTTCTCAGTTCGCTCTCTTATTACGCTAATACTCGTCAGAACTCAAAGTTGATAATGTCATAAATGTAGGTAAATCAACTGGGGTTGTCAGCTAAAACAAATTAGACAAGAACTCGCAAGAGACAGCGTAAGGGGAATAGAAGGCTTATGCAAATTATGGTGTGACTTCATGGATTGCCATTACTCGAGAATATCGCCTTATTGAATTGATGATAATACTATTTTTATTGAAGTGAGCTTACCCTACGATAGGGTGAGAAAATAGGCTTCGACTAGGAATAATACATAGCGATTATTTACCTGATGGATCCGCAAGAGAAGAGTTTTGAATAACAAATCATAACTAATAACACTATAAAAAATGAACTGGTATTCATCAATTGGCTATTACGTTGCGGGGAGTGACTGATACGACGCTGTTCATTCGCTTAGTCTAAAATACTCGTTTACTTAGTGATAGTTAGAGGATCATAAGCTGCCTAACAGAGCATCTGTACTCTGCATTCAAGCGTTAAATTTACTTAACGGTGAGTTTTTTATGCTGAAAGATATTCGGACAAGAAAATCGGGTATCGCTTTGATTGATTCTACTGATAGAATTATCAGTTCATTTTTATTATTAGGCTGAGAAAGCTTCACTGCAAAGCCTAGATTGATCATTTGATGATTGTTCACTAAGAATTCTATTTATGCGAAAGTTCCTTGTCCTGTTACTGTTACTCGTACTACTTAGCCCACTGGCGATTGACCTATATTTACCGACAATCCCTGCTATTGCGATTGCCCTTGGCTCCCCAGAGTCACTGATACAATCAACAATCGCGCTGTTTATTTTAATTTTTGGTATAGGGCAGTTGGTCTCAGGGCCTTTAATTGATCGATATGGACGTAAACCTATCGCCATCATAGGGATCTTAATTTATATCATCGGGTCGACAGTTGCAGCATTATCAACTGCGGTGGAGATCTTTATTGCTGCGCGAGTGCTGCAAGGTGTCGCGGTCTGCTGCACAGGTGTAGTTGCTTTTAGTGGGGTGCGAGACCGTTTAAATGGTACAGAAGCGGCGCGTGCATTTGGCTTCCTGAATGGCACATTAAACATTGTGCCAGCGCTTGCTCCGCTATTAGGTGGCTTTTTGGCAGAATATTGGGGATGGCGCGCACCTTTTTGGTTCCTTGCCCTCTATGCATTACTGCTCTTAGTATTGGTGATAGCTTTTTTACCTGAAACTCGCCCTGCAAGTTTGCAACATGTGAAAAAACTGCAACTTAACCATTATCTGCACATTTTGCGTAATAAGTATTTTATGATTTTTGCATTGGTTAATGCGGGTAGTATGGGAATGGTACTGACTTATGTCTCCTTTGCACCGAGCGTGTTAATGGGGGATTCAAAGCTAACCCCGCTAGAATTTTCGCTTGTGTTTGGGGCAAATGGTTTTTGGATCATGTTTGCTAGCTATATTGCTAACCACTATATCCCGAAAATTGGTCGCCCTAATTGCTTAAAAGCAGGTAGCTTATTTATGGGGATCGGGTGTTTAGGCCTCGTATTAGGCTTAATGTTACTGCCCTATGCGTTACAAAACCATTGGTTAGTCTATATGTTACCTGTTGCTTGTGCCTGTACAGGACTCGCTTTTATGATGGGAACCGCAACCAGTTACGCGTTAGAACCTTTTGAAAAAGAGGCTGGAACAGCCTCTGCACTGGTCGGGTTTATTCAAATGGCGGTTGGTGCGGGGTTAAGTTTATTGGCGATTAATGCCTTCTTACCAGCAAAGTGGGCGCTAGCTATTTTAATGTTGTTAGGCTGTATCATTGCGCTGGTGGCAAGGAATGTCAGCTTAAAATTAGCCGCACAGAATGAGGCAGCATAAATGATAAATCCCTTATTAAAACAGCCAAGGGTTGCTAAAGGTGATGTGTTTTTGAGCGCGAATACATCACCATAGACAGCGTTCTATGGTAATAATAATTTTACGACGAGGATTGTTACCATGAATCAAAAGCATTGGTCAAAATATCAACTATTACACGAAGTTGTCCAAAACCCCAATATCCATATTAAAGGGCGTCACAGTTATTACAGTGACTGTTGGGATAATGGCTTTGAAGCCTCCGTTGTTCGTTACCTACAAGGAGATGAAGGGAGTCGTGACTGGCAACTTCCTTGGCAAGTCGATCAACTCTATATTGGCGATTATGTCTGTATCGGCAGTGAAGCCGTGATTTTGATGGGAGGAAATCACACTCATCGAATGGACTGGTTTTGCCTGTATCCTTTTATTGAGCATATTAATGAAGCCTATGTAGGGAAGGGAGATACGATAATTGGTGATGGCGCATGGATTGGTATGCGAGCATTCATCATGCCCGGCGTTCATATCGGTGAAGGCGCTGTTATTGCCGCCAATAGTGTTGTGGTAAAAAATGTGGCGCCATATAGCATTGTTGGGGGCAATCCAGCGAAACAGATTGGATACCGTTTTTCGCCTGAAATTATTAGTGAGCTGCTCGCATTGAGAATTTATGATTGGCCTGAAGAGCAATTCAATGCGTTAAAACCTCATTTATGTCATTCTGATTTGGCCGCATTAAAAGCGGCATTGTTGGAATATCAAAACAAATCATAACAATGACCGATAGGGAATGATGATATGTCATTCCCTTTATCGCATATATAAATTTACTTCTTGCTGGCTAAGTAACCAAATATAAAGCCGACTCCGGCAGCGATAGTGGCTGCGGCAAGTGGATGGCTTTTTACGCTATCCACAGCGGAATTTAAGGTATCACAGCCTTGAGCCGCACATTTTTTAACGGCACCTTTAATTTGATGTTCTGTAGAGTCGGTGACTTCACCATAGGCTTGCTGCGCCGTGCCAGCGGCTTCTCTTGCTCTGTTTTCTGCTTTGTCGAATAAACTCATGATATTCTCCTTTATACTGAACAACAGTTATTACTAAGTGTAGCAGCCGCATAAAAGCGCGAGACCTATTTTACTTAAAATCAAGTTATTTTACGTTGTTTCACTATCACGAATAAAACTAACTAGAGTGGGATTAGCAATACGCCGATAGTCTTCGGTATTGAGGATAACTGAGCGTTCAAGTGTGCCAGCATTAAAGGCTAATTCTTCAAAACGGGCAAATAAATAAGGATCAGCAATTAATTTTAGCGAGGGGTGGAAGCTAAAAGGAGGAATGGCGCCAAATACACATTGGGTTAAATCATCCACTTCTTTTGGACTCGCTAATGAGGCTCGCGTTCCGCCAATGGCATGGGCTATTTTGCTTAAATCAGCCTGTTTATCCGCAGGAAGAATAGCTAAAACATGTTGGCGGATCCCATTTCCTTTGACATGGCATACCAGACCTTTTGCACCTTGACCTAATTGGGTTCCTCGTACTTTAGCGACTTCCTCAGATTTACCTGCGGTTGGGTGTTCCATCACACGGTATCTGGCATTATGTTTATCAAGTAACTGGGTTAATTGAATAAAAATAGGGCTTTCTGACACGACGGTTCCTTTTTTATAAAAATAAACAGTTGAGATAGTAGCAAAATTAGATAACAAGCTAAATACCATGGATATTATCTGAAAATTGAAAGAAGCAATGAGCGTGTTTTTAAGTTAATAGCGAAATCATTGTCCAAATAGCATTTTTATTAAAATAGGCTTTCACTTGAATTAATTGACTCAATTAGCTAAACAGTCATTTATAGGTAAGATAATAGGAGGGCTTAGGTCGACGAACAATAATCAGTTCACCTTTTTTATATTGGGTAGCCCACCTTAAGCAGGCTACCGTATTATTATTGATGGCGCTCTTTCAGTCGTTTGATGATAGTGCTTAAATCAAGATCTTGGTCTTGTAAGAGTACCAGCAAGTGATACATCAGATCTGCGGCTTCATTCGTGAGTTCAGCACGATCATTCACGGTGGCAGCTAGTGCGGTCTCAACCCCTTCTTCTCCCACTTTTTGAGCGATACGTTTAGTTCCACTAGCATATAAACGCGCGGTGTAAGAGCTTTCAGGATCTGCTGTTTTACGTGATTTTAGTAAGGTTTCCAGTTCAAATAAGAAGCCCCAATCACTTTGGGCTGGAGCAAAACAGCTTTCAGTGCCCTTGTGACAAGTTGGTCCAATAGGTTGTACTAAGGCGAGCAGGGTATCGCTGTCACAGTCTGGATAGATATCTACCAAATTGAGAAAATGGCCAGACGTTTCCCCTTTGGTCCATAGGCGCTGTTTGGTTCTTGAATAAAAAGTGACCTTGCCACTCTCTAAGGTGGTTTGTAAGGCTTCAGGGTTCATATAACCCAACATTAGTACATCACCAGAGGTGGCGTGTTGTACAACAACAGGCATTAGCCCATCGACTTTTTGCCAAGCAAGTTGGTGACATTGTTCTGTGGTTAACATACTCTAATTTGAACTCCATTTTCTGCAAGGTATTGCTTTAATTCACCGATATTGATGATTTGCTTATGGAACACAGAAGCAGCAAGTGCGCCATCAACGTTTGCATCGCAAAAAGCATCAAGGAAGTGTACTTTTTCACCCGCGCCACCAGAGGCAATTAAAGGCACTTGGCAGATTTCGCGGACTTTTTTCAGTTGTAGCAGATCATAGCCTTGGCGTACACCGTCTTGGTTCATCATGTTTAGAACGATTTCGCCAGCACCGCGTTGTTGAACCTCTTTAACCCAATCTAAGGTTTTCCAGCGGGTTTGTGTGGTGCGCTTTTCATCCCCAGTAAATTGATAAACCAGATAATCTCCGCTGTCATGGTCAAACCAAGTGTCGATACCAACCACAATACATTGAACACCAAAGCGCTCAGCGAGACGGCTAATTAAGGTTGGATCAGACAATGCAGGTGAGTTAATGGAAATTTTATCTGCGCCAAATGACAGGATTTGTGCTGCATCTTCGACACTTTTAATACCACCGGCCACGCAAAACGGGATATCAATGACTTCGGCGACTTTGGAAACCCAACTCTTATCGACCACACGGCCGTCAGATGATGCAGTAATATCATAAAAAACTAATTCATCTGCCCCTTCTTGGGCATAACGCTGGGCGAGCGGCACGATATCACCAATAATTTCATGATTACGGAATTGAACACCTTTAACCACTTGCCCATCACGAACATCCAGACAAGGAATTATGCGTTTTGCCAACATGCGATTGCCTCCGCGACAGTGAATTTACCTTCAAGTAGGGCGCGGCCAACAATCACGCCTGCCGCTCCTGATGATGGAATAGCGGCGATATCAGCTAAAGAGCCAATACCCCCTGAAGCTTGAAAAGCAATATCAGGGTATTTTTGACTGATTTCACGATATAAGTTGACATTGGAACCCGCCAAAGTGCCATCTTTCGAAATATCGGTACATAAAACGTGTTTTAGCCCGTATGGCTGATACATCTCAATGGCCTGTTCCAGAGAAAGGTTTGAATTCTCTTGCCAGCCACTGATGGCAATTTCTTTAACGCCTTGTTGATTGATACGAACATCCAGAGCAAGCACGATAGCTTCACCGCCGTAACGTTCAAACCAAGTTTTCACTAATCCGGGTTGCTTGACCGCGGTTGAGCCAATAACCACTCGCGTCGCTCCCGCGTCTAACAGCGCTTTTACGTCTTCTTCAGTGCGGATACCACCGCCAACTTGTACAGGAACACAAACGCCAGCTAATAATTTTTTGAGTAGGGAAATTTGGCGTTTTTGTGGGTCTTTGGCTCCCGTTAAATCGACTAAATGCAGTAATTTCGCCCCTTCTTGCTCATATTGTTGCAGGCGAGGGAGAGGATCATTACCGTATGCCGTTTGCTTGGCATAGTCTCCTTGGTGTAGGCGAACAACATTACCATCAATTAAATCTAAAGCAGGAATGATCATCTCAATTACATCTCCAAAAAGTTTTGGATCAGACGGGAACCTGCGGCACCCGAACGTTCAGGGTGGAATTGAACCCCGTAAAAGTTATCCTGATTGACAGCACTACTAAATGGGTTCCCATATAAGGTTTGAGCTAGGGTATTACCTGAAATTGGCATCGAATAGCTATGCACAAAATAGAAGTAGGCATCCTCACGGATCCCTTTGAATAAAGGGTGGCCTGCTAATGCTTTAACTTGGTTCCAGCCACTGTGCGGAACAGGCAAACCGTTAGCATCCATTTTTTGGACCGGGCTATCAATGAGGCCCAGTAATGGGATCAATTCTTTACCTTCTTCACTCACACTGCCCATTAATTGCATACCTAAGCAGATGCCTAAAACAGGTTGAGTCAGCGTTTTAATTAACGGAATGAGTTCACGCTCATTCAGTTGTTCCATGGCGGCACTTGCTGTGCCGACTCCCGGTAGAAACACTTTATCAGCCTGTAAAATCGTCTTAGTATCACGGCTAATTTTTGGGGTGTAACCCAAACGCTTAACAGCGTAAGCGACCGATGACAAATTAGCGCACCCCGTATCAAGGATCACAACATTCATTAGAGAACCCCTTTCGAGCTAGGCAAAGTATCCCCTTCAACACGGATCGCTTGGCGTAAGGTGCGACCAAACACTTTAAATAGGCTCTCTGCTTTATGGTGATCGTTTTTCCCTTTAGTTTTCAGGTGTAACGTACAACCCATCGCATAAGAGAGTGAACTGAAAAAGTGTTCGATCATTTCAGTGCTCAAATCACCAACGCGTTGGTATTTAAATTCTGCTTTGTATTCAAGGTGTGGGCGGCCTGAGATATCTAATGCACAGCGTGCTTGGCACTCATCCATCGGTAGCACAAAGCCAAAACGTGCAATACCACGTTTGTCACCTAGCGCAACACGCAGTGCCTCACCAAGGGCTAAACCTGTATCCTCAACGGTGTGATGGTCGTCTATAAATAGGTCACCTTTAACGTCGATATTTAAACGGAAACCACCGTGAGTCGCGATTTGGTCAAGCATGTGATCAAAGAAGCCAACGCCGGTGTTGATTTGGCTACCGCCTTCGCGATCAAGCCAGACTTCGACGCGAATATGGGTCTCTTTTGTGACTCGTTCGACCAAGGCATGACGATCGCGTTTGGTTAACTTATCAGTGATAGCGACCCAATCGAGTGATTCAGGGCTATAACGTAGGCCTTGAATACCCATATTTTCAGCTAATTGGATGTCGGTTTCACGGTCGCCAATCACATAGCTGTTTGCTTTGTCTAATTTACCTTCAACAAGATAATTTTCGACTAAGCCTAACTTTGGCTTGCGGCAGTTGCAGTTATCCGCAGGTTTGTGAGGGCAGATCAGCACTTCATCAAATTGGATACCCTGAGATTCAAAAACCTGCATCATTAAATTATGAGGTGGCTCAAAGTCAGCCGTTGGAAAGCTATCCGTTCCCAAGCCATCTTGGTTAGTGACCATGACTAAACGGTAGTTGGCTTTTTGGAGCGCGAGTAAGCTCGGGATCACCGCTTTTTCAAATGCTAATTTGCTTAGGCTATCGACCTGAAAATCAGTAGGTGGCTCAGTGATTAATGTTCCGTCACGGTCAATAAAAAGTATTTTTTGGCTCATGAATGTTTCCTATTTTCAGGTTTAGCAAAGGGCTTCAATAGCGTCAATAACACGTACATTTTCGGTTTCTGTGCCGATAGTGATACGTAAACAGTTGGCAAGTCCTGGCTGTTTACTTTGATCACGTAAAATAATGCCTTGATCCCACAGGGCTTTAAACACCTTATTGCCGTCAGTAAAGCGCACTAAAATATAGTTAGTTTCGCTTGGGTAAACCTTTTCTACGATAGGCAATGCCTGTAAAGCTTCTGAAAGCGCAATGCGGTTATTGGTGATTGTCGTAACACGGTGTTTCATGGTCGCTATCCCCTCCATATTCAGCGCTTGAGCCGCTATCATCGCCACAGGGGTAGAAAGCGGATAAGGAGCGATCACTTTTAGCAAAACTTCAATAACATCGGGGGCGGCTAATGTGAAGCCACAACGCAGGCCTGCTAGTGCAAATGCTTTTGATAAAGTTCTCAGTACGACTAGGTTAGGGTAGTTGTTGAGCCAACTGGCTACGCTATATTGAGGGCAAAATTCAATATAAGCTTCATCAACAACCACTAACGCTCGACCTGCCGCCATTTCAAGGACTTCAACCAGTGCCTTGTTATCAATAATATTGCCGGTTGGATTATTGGGGCTGCAAATATAGATCAGCTTAGTGTTGCTCAAGTTTTCACGAATAGCATCCACATTGAGTGACCAGTCTGGCAGAGCAGGGATCTTCTTCTGTTCGATACCAAAAGTTTCAGCGCTGACACTGTACATGCCATAGGTAGGTGGACAAAACATCACCGCATCTTTACCGGGTTCACAGAAGGCCCGGATCAGCAGCTCGATTGACTCGTCAGCGCCGCGGCAAACTAACACTTGCTCAGGAGAAACCCCTGCATACGCCGCGTAATTGAGGATCACATCGGTAGGCTGGCATTCAGGATAGCGGTTTAAATTACGTTCATTAAACTGAAACTCTGGCGCAATTGGGTATTCATTCGCATTTAACCAAACATCACCACGACCGCCTAAACGGCGAGCAGACATATAGGGTGTCATCTCTTTGACATTGTTACGTGCAAGGCTAGCGGCTTTAAAGGTTTCGCTCATCACTCACTCCTATTTTTGTTTGTTCAGTTCAGTGACACGTAAGGTCACGGCATTTTTGTGAGCCGTTAGGCTTTCTGCTTGCGCTAACGTTTCAATGGTAGTCGCTAACCCTAGAAGCCCTTGAGGCGAGAGTTTTTGCACTGTCATACGTTTCATAAAATCAGCAAGGCCAAGACTTGAATAGGTTGATGTATAACCGTAAGTCGGCAACACGTGGTTAGTTCCAGATGCATAATCTCCCGCGGATTCAGGTGACCAGTCACCAACAAAAATCGATCCCGCACTGGTGATGTTTTCGACTAATTCGTCGGCATTACGTGTTTGTAGAATTAAATGTTCTGGACCGTAGCGGTTACTTATTTCAATGCACTGTGCAATGGAATCAGCAATAATGACACGACTGGCACTCAATGCTGCTCTTGCAATATCAGCACGTGATAGCTCTGCAAGCTGTTTTTCCGTTTCATCAATAACACGTTGAGCAAATGTTTGGCTGTCGGTTAACAATATGACTTGTGAATCAGGGCCATGCTCTGCTTGCGATAATAGATCCGCCGCTGTAAAAGCAGGGTTGGCTTGGCTGTCAGCAATGACTAACACTTCTGATGGCCCCGCTGGCATATCAATTGCGGCCCCTTCGTGATCTTGGCTGACTTGGCGTTTGGCCTCTGTCACGTAGGCATTGCCCGGGCCAAAAATTTTATCAACGGCGGGAATACTTTCGGTTCCAAATGCCATAGCGGCAATTGCTTGTGCTCCCCCAACTTGGAAAATATCGGTAATACCGCACAATTTAGCGGCATAGAGTATTTCATCTGCAATAGGTGGCGGTGAGCAAAGGATCACTTGCCGGCAGCCTGCAATATTTGCGGGTGTGCCTAACATCATTACCGTTGAGAGAAGGGGGGCCGAGCCTCCAGGAATATAGAGACCCACGGAATCGATCGGGCGTGTAATTTGTTGGCACACAACCCCAGGTTGAGTTTCAACTTGAATAGCCGCCGGTTTCTGAGCCTCATGAAAACGACGGATATTGCCGATGGCCGTTTGCATCGCAATTTTGATGTTGTCATCAAGGCGTGTTGCGGCTTGTTCAACGGCATCTTGTGAAACACGAATAGTTGAAATAGCTGTTTTATCAAAACGTTGGCTAAATTCGATTAATGCACTATCACCGCGGGCTTTGACCTGTTCAATGATCTGGGTGACAGCAGCGCTAATGTTTGTAGACGCAGCGATGGCAGGGCGTGTCAGTAGCGCTTTTTGTTCATTAGCATGACATGATGACCAGCGAATCGGTTGATTAAATCCCATTTCCATCGGTATTACTCCATCATTTTTTCAATCGGTAGAACCAAAATGGAGCTTGCGCCTAATGCCTTGAGTTTTTCCATGGTTTCCCAGAACAGGGTTTCACTGCTGACCATGTGCATTGCAACACGGTTTTTATCTCCCGCTAAAGGCAACAAAGTAGGGCGCTCTGCACCCGGCAGTAATGCGATAATCTCTTCTAAGCGCTCACTTGGAGCGTGTAGCATAATGTATTTGGATTCGCGGGCTTGGATAACACCTTGAATGCGTGTCATCATGCGATCAATCAGTTGCTGCTTGTCTGCTGAAATTTCCCCGTCTCGTTGGATCAAACAAGCTTTAGAACGATAAATCACTTCGACTTCTTTTAGGCCGTTGGCCTCTAATGTTGCCCCTGTTGAAACAAGGTCACAGATAGCATCGGCAAGACCTGCCCGAGGGGCGACTTCGACAGAGCCGTTTAATAAACAAGATTTAAATTGAATGCCTTTTTCATCGAAGTAACGTTTTAATAAGTTCGGGTAAGAGGTGGCAATACGAGAGCCATTTAAGCACTCTGCACCTGTGTAGTTAAAGTCAAGAGGCGCGGCTAATGATAAGCGACAAGCACCAAAATCAAGGCGACGCAGTGTCTTATAAGCGGGATTATCGCCTTGAGCACGGCGGCTTAATAGCTCCTCTTCAAGGACGTTTTCACCAATGATACCAAGGTCAACGACACCATCCATAACTAGCCCTGGGATATCGTCATCGCGTACACGAAGTAAATCAATAGGCATATTTTCTGCATAAGCAATCAATCGCTGCTGTTGTAAATTGATTTTAATTCCGCAGCGGGCAAGCAGTTCTCGTGAGTCTTCACTTAAACGACCTGATTTTTGAATAGCAATTCTTAACCGTGATTTATCCAACATAATTTTACCCTGCTTATTCTGTAATATATTTTTGATTAATAATAAAAAAACCCTCGGAAGATATTCTTCCGAGGGTTTTCTCTATTTCGCATTTCAGCCACCGGAAGAGTTATTGAACGTCTTCCAGCACACATCGCCCGAAAGACTAATCAGGATGATGGTGATGATGATGGTTGCGAGAAATACGAGTCATAATAGCTTCCGATAATAATATTGTTAGTTGCTTAAACATTCACTACTCATCAACCTATCCGATTTCATCACTAGAATGCAACTCTTTTTTTAAAAATAATCGATAATAATTGGATAGTGCCGTTTTATAGTGAATAATCGCCTGAATAATATATTCGGAAGTTAAAAGGTTTTTCGATAAGCTAAGCAGAATTAAGTTATTGTCGGTATGTAGGGGGGAATGATGAAAAAGGTCGCAATTGTTGGATTAGGGTGGTTAGGGTTACCCCTTGCGAGAGCGTTGTTGGCTGAGGGGATTGAAGTCTCTGGCACAAAAACGACCACGGATGGTATCGCTGCCGCTCGTGCTGTAGGAATTGATTGTTATCATTTGCAGCTCACTCCCGAATTAGTGTGTGATGGTGATGACTTACAGCAATTAATGGAAGAGGCTCAGGCGTTAATTATTTTACTACCGCCTTCAAAAGTGAATGTACCAGCTTATGTCAATGCCATCGAACAGCTTGTTGATACGGCAATAACCTTTCAAATTCCTCGTGTGATTTTTACCTCATCGACTTCTGTTTACGGTAATGCGATTGGTGAAATTGATGAAAATAGCCAGCGACATGCAGAAACCGCGTCAGGGCAAGCCTTGATTGAGGTTGAAAACTGGCTTCATGCACTGCCGAACATTTCAGTGGATATTTTACGGCTAGCGGGGTTGGTAGGAGAAAATCGTCACGCAGGGCGTTTCCTTGCGGGCAAAAAATCCCTAAAAGGAGCAACACAGCCTGTTAATCTTGTTCATCAGGATGATGTGATTGCTGCCATCCTATTATTACTCAGGCAGCCCAAAGGAGGACATATCTATAATTTATGTGCTCCTCAACATCCTCAACGCGCGGATTTCTACCGCCAAGCGTCTCAATCATTAAATTTGGAGGCACCTGAATTTTGCACTGAACCGGCAGAAAATGCAGGGAAAATCGTTAAAGGTGAACGTATCTGTCAAGAACTTGGGTTTGAGTATCAATACCCAAACCCAATGCAGATGCCGATGACTATTTAAGCGGGATCATCACAATTTTTTGGAAAGCAGGACGGGTTGTTAACTGAGAGTACCAACGTTCTAAGTGAGGGAATTCAGGGCGTTCTGTGACGATTTCGTGCCATGGGTAAAACAGTGGAGCAATAGCGATATCAGCGATCCCAAATTGTTGACCGCTAAAATAGGGCTGAGTCGCTAGGGCTTCATCGGCAATTTTGAGCAACTTTTCAATATTGTGATAAATGGTACGTACTGTTTCTGGATCTCGTTCGTCAGGGGAAACGCGGACAATTTTATTCATCATCTGTTTGATATTATCGAACAAACTTCCACATCCCCAATCTAACCATTTGTCGGCAGCAGCCTTTTCTTGAAGGTTTTGTGGGACCAATAAGTGAGAATGATCAAACTTTTCCGTAAGGTATCGTAAAATGGTATTTGATTCCCACAGGGTAAAGTCATCATCCTGTAAAGTTGGAATGGTGCTGTTTGGATTCATTTTTTTATATTCAGGTGTATCAAGCCCCCCAAAAGGGCCGCCAACATCTTTTTGATGATAAGCAACGTTCAATTCTTCAAGGCACCAAAGTACTTTTTTGACGTTTGATGAGTTTTTACGACCCCATACAGTTAACATAGTTTTCCCCATGATTTGATGTTTCGTTGTTTACCCTAATTAAGATAGATGAAATCGTATTATGGGAACAATCTTTATTTGTTGTGTGTAGCTTAATTGTGTAAAAAGCCCTACATTAATAATGAATTAACCGTTTTAGTATTTGTAAAGGAGTAACCGATGAACAAAAAATTTTTCACCTTAAAGGCGCGATACCTAGGAACTGGATTAGGCCTTTTAGTTGCGGTAAGTCATTTTGCTTACGCGGCAGGAACACCGGTTGCTCCACAGGTTGATGCAAAAGCTTTTGTATTGATGGACTACGACAGCGGTAAAATTTTGGCGTCAGGTAATCCAGATGAGCGTTTAGATCCTGCTAGTTTGACGAAAATGATGACCAGCTATGTGGTCGGTCAAGCAATTAAAGCGGGTAAAATCACGCCACAGGATATGGTCACGGTAGGTGTAGATGCGTGGGCAACGGGCAATCCCGTCCTAAAAGGCTCATCACTGATGTTTTTAAAGCCTAAAGATCGTGTCTCGGTATTGGATCTAAATAAAGGGGTCGTTATTCAGTCAGGGAATGATGCCAGTATCGCGCTCGCGGATTATGTCGCTGGTAGCCAAGACTCGTTCGTCAGCTTGATGAATGAATATGTGAAGCAGTTAGGGTTAAAAAATACCCATTTTAAAACAGTGCATGGCCTAGATTCTGAAGGGCAATACAGCACTGCTCGTGATATGGCAATTTTAGCCCAAGCGATGATCCGTGATGTGCCTGATGAGTACGCTTTACATAAAGAAAAAGAGTTTACTTTTAACAAAATCCGTCAACCTAACCGTAACCGTCTGTTATGGAGCCAAAATCTCAATGTTGATGGTGTGAAAACGGGTCACACAAGTGGCGCAGGGCATAATTTAGTTGCTTCCGCGACGGATGGCCCAATGCGTCTGATTTCTGTGGTGCTTGGTGCTCCGAGTGACCGAGTACGTTTTTCGGAAAGTGAAAAATTACTGACATGGGGGTTCCGTTTCTTTGAAACGGTGACTCCAATCAAAGCCGATCAAACATTGCAAACACAGCGCGTTTGGTTTGGTGATAAATCAGAGGTAGCACTTGGCGTTGAAAAAGACACTGCTATCACGATACCAAAAGGCCAGTTACAGAATTTGAAAGTGAGTTATACGCTGACGAATCCATCAATTGAAGCACCACTGGCTAAAAATCAAGCGGTTGGAACAGTCAATTTTATCTTAAACGATCAAATTGTTGAACAGCGTCCACTCGTGGTCAAAGAATCAGTTGAAGAAGCGGGCTTCTTTGGGCGTATTTGGGACTATATCGTAAAAACGGTCAGTGGCTGGTGGAATGCTATTTTTGGTTAAATTCTGATTAAAAGCACGCTTGAGGTGGCGCTGTTGCAAAGCTCAATTGGCCGATGGTGAACGATTAACGATTGGATTGCTGAGGCTTTTTTGTTAGATGTGTGCAACGGTCACCATATTATTATTTTTGAATGGTGTGCTGGTGCTGTAAATACAGCATCAGCAACTCCCCTGTAACTCATTCTATGTATTCGCCTTTCATTAAATGTGGCCGTTTGGGCCGTTACCGAACGCAATAATAAAATGACTTAATGCTTGTTTCCCGTATTGGATCAGCATGCTCCATTTTTTAGAGGCCGACTCAATCACTAAATAAATCACTCTACGTACAGAATCATCGTTCAGGAAGAGTTTGCGTTTCTGAATTGCATGGCGGGTGAACGATATAATACGAGGATGTGAGGGTCTTAAGGCACTTAGGTATAATCTTGGATTGAAAAACGCTATTTTACAAATGAAAGATTATTAACTTATCGTAATTTTGAATATTTAAATAGAGTTAGTCTTAATTTATAATTATTTTTTACAGATAAACTTCAATTGCAATATTTTATTTTTAATTCAATAATTATATTAATCGTTTGGTGTTTAATTATTTTTATGAATGTAATTTATTCAATGGAATTGCCAAACCGATATGAAGTATTTTATTTATAAATGGATTTAATTAGTGTATTTAATACGGAGAATGATATTTATGGCTATGACAATTGAAGAAAGAAAAGCACAGCTAGAAAGAAAACAAACAACACAAGGATTGGGTGAGAACACGACAATAGGCGGAGATGCTACTAATCATGGCCGTAATAAAGGCATTATTGAAGGTGGCTTAGCTCACGATGGTGGGTTAGGTAATGGTAGAATTAAAGGTGGTAGCTCAATTAATAATAACCATAATGAAGATATTATTGAAGCTGGAGCCGCCATTAATCATGGTAAAAACAATGGTGATATCGGTGGGGGTCATAGCAGTAATTATGGTATAAACAAAAATACGTTAAAAGGCGGTTTAGCGAATAACGAATTTGGTTCGGTTAATACAAAATACTCTTATTTAAAAGGGGGGGATGCCGTCAGGGAACTACAGCGCTGTGTAGAAACTTATGATGGAAATCAAAAGCAGCTTAAAGCGATGAAAGACGATTTTGCCAAAATAAAAGAAAGTTTCAGTGATATGCAAGCTGACGGTAGCACGCTATCTCAATCGGAAAAAGATAGATATGAGACATTACTAAGAGAAAAAAATGAGGAAATTAAAAAATTAAATGAAGTTATAAGTAGTGACCTTGAGAAAATTGATAATTTGGTATCTCAATTGTCTGATAAAGATCAAGAGATAAAATCGATGGCAATAAAAATAAAACAAGCTATCGAAGATAAAAATAAACTTGAAGAGAGACTTGTTGATATCAATAAAAAAATAATTAAAGCAAATGACCGTATTGAAGCATTACAGTCGGATATCCATAATAAGGAATCTAAAATTGCTGAGTTAGAGCAGCAATTAAATGACGATTGTGCTAATAAAGAAGAGCTCAATAAAGCGATTGTATCATTGAAAAAAGAACTTAATGATACACAAGACAAATTAGAAAATAACCAATCCTTAATTTCAAAAAGAGAAGAAACCATTTCTCGTTTGAATATTAAAATCACCAAAATGGAAACAGAATACAGCCAAAAACAGCAGGAGTTTGGTAAAAAACTGGAAGTTCTTTTAGAGCAAATAGCTTCACTGGCTAATGAAGGTAAAGAAGAGCTATCGGATTCTATAGTGACGACGAGCAGCAAAACTACCACAGTGACAATTTCAAATACTGCCGATCCATTGGGAGATATTAAAGAGCAAATGGCTCCTGCTGTGACGGGCGGTAATGCTGAAAACCTAGGTATAAACTCAGGTACTATTAAAGCAGGCGATAGCAATAGCCAATCTATGGTGATGAAGAATGAGATAAATATTAATGTAGATGGTAAGGCGGACACGGTTGTAAGTACATTGAGAGAGTCAATCAGTTCAATGGGGAGTAGAATCGAAGGCGTTGCAAACGGCATTGTAAATGAGGTGAAGCAAAGAGCACAATCGGTATCGATGCTGGTTAAATCAGATATCGCGTAATCATAATAAAATTAACGAAACACAGGAGTCAGTATATTGCTGACTCCTGTTTTTTTATGACTTTAGCCAGTTTAAGTCGCGTTAACGTCTTAAACATAAAACCACCCGCTTTGCGGGTGGTTATGATTGCCTGAAACCTGCATCTATCCTAGTATTTACGTACTTAACTAAAATATGGTGATGTATGAAAAAGGGGTTGGTGTTAGGAATTTTTGCTGTCTCATTGGCTGGCTGCGGTGGGAAAGATGTAACGTATGATGGAGAATACGTCTGTATTATAGATCAGGATATAAACCGTGCTGCGGATCTAACGGGTAATGAATATGAATTCCCTAGTAATTTGTCAGAAGCCGTCATTGTGATTGACAATAGAGTAGTTACAGTAAAGGGAATGAATCTTGGAGATTATGTAACTCCAAGGCTTGAAGAGAAAAAAGGGAAAGAGGGTGATGAACTGTTCTATGATAAAGATGATGTTCATATTGGTTATATGAAAAGGTTAGGGATACTTTCATTCAGACTTCCTGACGGAAGCGGTCAAGTTTTAACAGGATGTAAAAGTAAATAACCTGAACTCGGGATAAGAAAAACAGAAAAGAAAGGAACTAAAAGCGGGAGTAAAAGTGGTTATTGATGCAGGGGGCGAATTAACCTTACAGGCAGCAGGGAACTTTGTTAAGATTGATGCTGGCGGAATTACATCTAGTAAAATGATTAATTTTGGTACTGGGGCACCTTCAAGTGGTGGGGGGGAAGGACAATTACCTGATGTTGTGAAAATATTAGGGACTTCAATCCCACAAAGTTCATTACCTGATATTCCTTTTATTCCTGAGAAAATATGTATTAGCTGTTTGATAAAAGCGGAAGAATATGGTGAAATTCTTGTGAAAAGGGAAAATAATGTATGATACCTAGAACTATGCATTTTTATTCTTTTTTTAAAGAATATCCTCAATATTGTAATGAGGATACAATTATACTTTTTTCTCTCACAACACGACAAAGTTGAACGGGTATGTTAAGTCAAAACGATTGGGGATTTAAAGGGGAAATAGTTACGTTTTTGTTCATCCATACTATGCCTGCTTTATGATAAGATTTCTCATATTAAAAGCAGGCATATAAAGTGACATTACTGTCGATTAAAAACAGGGTAATTATTCACAATGCGCCAATTTAATTGCTAGACCACCTTGTGACGTTTCACGATATTTGGCATTAATATCTTTACCCGTTTCATACATGGTTTCGATAACCTTATCTAAGCAAACTCGCGGGTCACTCACACGGCGTAATGCCATGCGTGCCGCGTTGACCGCTTTTACTGCGGCTATTGCATTACGTTCGATACAAGGCACTTGAACTTGTCCGCCAACAGGGTCACAAGTCAAGCCAAGGTTATGCTCCATCGCGATTTCTGCTGCTACACAAACTTGTTCTGGACTTCCTCCCATCAACTCGGCAAGGCCTGCTGCTGCCATTGAACAAGCGACACCGACCTCACCTTGGCAACCAACTTCTGCACCAGAGATAGAGGCATTCATTTTGTATAATGAGCCGATAACACCTGATACTAAGAAATAGCGAGTATAGGAGTTCTCATTTACAGGACGAATAAATTTGTCATAGTAAGCTAAAACGGCAGGGATAATGCCACATGCGCCATTAGTTGGCGCGGTGACAACACGGCCTCCCGCAGCATTCTCTTCGTTGACGGCTAAGGCGAACATATTGATCCAGTCAATTACTGCCATTGGGTCAATATTGGTATTATCGCTAGTCACAAGTTGACGGCGTAATGCTGCGGCACGACGAGGTACTCGTAGTGGCCCCGGTAATAACCCTTCGGTGGTGACGCCACGCTCAATACCCGCCTTCATGACATCCCAGACAGCCGCTAAATATTGATGGATTTCTTCTTTACTGTGTATGGCTAACTCATTTTGCATCACGAGAGCAGAAAGGGATAGGCCTGTCTCTTTACAATGCTTTTGTAAATCTGCTGCATATTTATAGGGATAGGGAACTTGTACTGATTGTTCAGTCGATTGACCAAAATGCTCCTCATCGACAATAAAACCCCCACCGATAGAGTAGTAGGTCTTTTTGTAGATCACGTTATTATCGGCATTAAATGCACTAATGGTCATGCCATTTTCATGTAAAGGTAAATTGGTTGAATGGAAATTCATCCCGCCTTCAATGGGGAAGTCAACCTCATGCTGCCCTTGAGCCAACAGCAATTTACCACTTTGCTCAACGTGACGGATAAAGTTGGGTATGGCATCAATATCAACAGTATCAGGTAAGTTACCAGCGAGACCCATAATAATCGCGATATCAGTTGCGTGTCCTTTCCCTGTCAATGATAAAGAACCATAGACATCAACCGCAATTCGTGAGGTGGCTGTCAGAAGGTTTTGTTGGATTAAATCCTCAACAAATTGTTTACCCGCTTTCATCGGGCCGACGGTGTGGGAGCTAGATGGACCAATACCAATCTTGAAGATATCAAATACGCTAATCATATTCAGCGCTTCCTATATAAAGTCTTAATTTCTTAGGCATGTGATGCCGTATCTTCCGGCATCTTATTTGAGAAGGGGAGGCATACCCGCCGGAGTGGATCCCGCCTCCCGATAAAGGCTGACTTAGAAGAACAACTTATAAGTTGCGGCTGAGATAGCAATCAAACCCATGATAACGATAAATGCATTGCTTAACTTACCTGAGTACTTACGCATTGCTGGAACTTTACTGATAGCATACATAGGCATTAAGAACAGTAAGATAGCAATGATTGGGCCACCTAGACTTTCGATGATATCCAGTACGCCAGGGTTTAATGTTGCCACTAACCAAGTGGTGACTAACATGAAGATAGCTGTACCACGATTCAATTTACGAACGTCAATTGTTTTGCCTTTCGCACGATAAGCGCGCTCAACGAGGCCATTAAAGCCTTCTCGTGCACCTAAATAGTGTCCGAGGAATGATTTAATTATAGCAACGAAAGCGATAATTGCGGCAGCAAATTTGATGAAAGGTTGATCAAAGTAACCAGATAAGTAGTCAAGGATACTAATGTTCAGTTTTTTTGCTTGAGCCAAATCTGCCGAAGACAGGGTGAACACGCAGCTAAACACAAAGAACATAACAGTGAATACCATTAAGATGTGTGCAGATGCGAGGATACGTGAGCATTTTTGTTCAGCCTGTGCACCATATTCTTCACGCTTCGCTACAGAGAACGCTGAAATGATAGGTGAATGGTTGAATGCGAACACCATAACAGGAATGGTTAACCAGATAGTCACCCAGATACTCTGACCGCCACTGTGTTTTGCCGCTTCTGTGATGCCCTCTATGGTTAAGGTATCAAGTACCGCACCATTCCAATGGGGGATCATATATAAAGAGAAAGCGAGTAGCACGGCGATAAATGGGAACACCAGCATACTCATCACTTTAACAATATATTTTTCACCGAATGCCACAATGGCCATGATGCCACCCACCAAAACCAACGCTAGCAACCAACGTGGTGGTGCGGTAAAGCCCATGAGTTCTGTCAGGAATTTGTGCACATTATTGGTGATAGAAACACCATACACCAAGAGGATTGGATAAATTGCAAAGAAATAGAGCAGGGTGATCCAGTTACCCGCAGTACGTCCAAAATGTTCTTCAACCACTTCAGTGATATCACCTTCAGGCTTTGAACCTGAAAGAACAAAGCGTGTTAAACCACGGTGAGCGAAGAAGGTCATTGGAAAAGCGAGTACTAACATCAACAGGACGGGAAGTAGGCCGCTCATTCCTGCATTAATAGGTAGGAACAAGACTCCAGCACCGATAGCTGTACCATATAAACCAAGCATCCATACAGTATCTGTTTTACGCCAAGCAAGGGCATTTCCAATTTGCGAGGCTGTTTTATCGATGGAACCAACTCGAGTTGTATCCATAATAGTCTCCGAAATAAAAGTCAAAAAATAGGCATCTCGGTGAAGGCATAAGCCATCACTGATGTTTTAATCTTTTGGTACGAACAAATTATCGCCAAATATAATGTGCAGTTTTGTTTCTACCTAACAATCTGATTGGAAATAAATATAAAACTGATAGTAAATTTATTTTCAATCAGTTTTGTTAGTTTTGTAGGTAGATTTGATAAACCACTTTTGATGGTGCAAATGTACCTATTTTTAGTATAAATCACCGTGATCATACTCTCAAAAGAGAAAAATGTCTTTAACGTGATTATTTTTCGATTTTTATAAAATTGTTAAGAAATTTACCTTAAGATTAATAAGGGGAGGGAGGCTTTTAATATCGGAGAATAACCAATGGGGAGTAGTTATGTGTCAATTTATATTTGTGTGGAGGAATATTATTATATTAATGAATAGAATGGATTTATTGAAGTAGTAGGAAAATGAATTAAATCCAGAAATTAATATTGAATCAAAACCAATTATACACTGTTTTTGAGTTATTTAACTTGTTGTTTTCAGTGTGTTTATTTTTTTTGTTATAGTTGTTTACTTAGTGATTAATTATTATTTTTTTAGTTTTTTTATTCTAAAGACATTAATGAATAATAAGATGGTTTAAAGAGCAGTTGAATACTTATTTTTCGAAGGAAAAAATAATTAAAAAGCGTAACAAAATATTTGTTAATTAAATGTTGTTTATTCTGGTGGTGAAAAGGCTTTTTTATTCATTTTTAGAATGGAAAAATAAAACTAAATATTGATTCAACGCAAAATTTAAATTGTTTAAGTACTGGCGTAAATAACGCCAGTACTGATTAATGAAAAAATTAGGGTTGTACCCAGCCTTTGCGAATAAGAACTGAAAATATGATTTGGTAAAGATGTGTGAGCGGGGCTTGGATTTTATGGCCGATAAGTCCCCAAAGAATTTGGGCTAAACCACACGCGATAAGACCCAAGATAAATGCCCCTATCATATCTAAAGGCCAGTGGACGCCTAAATAGATACGTGACCATGCAATTGCAATAGCGGGAACGAGCATCAATAAACCAACCCATGTTCTTAGCCAGAACAAAAATGCGAAAACAAAGGTAAAGACGATAGTACCGTGATTGCTAGGGAAAGAAGCGGTTGGCTCGTGCTCAAGGAAATTGGTGCCTATTCCCATAACAAAAGGGCGTTCATGAGGTGCAACTAAGCCAATCAACCATGAAATAAACAGACCGATCACTAAGGCGTATGCTGTTTTGCAGACGAATGCTCTTTGGCGGGTCATATCCTGTTTGGCACCCCATAACCAGCATGCCGCAGTAAACAGAGGGAAAAGGAGAATTAAGCGTTTAGCGATAACGGTTGCAAGTGCGATAGTACCACTTGCAGACGCTGGGGCCGCATTAATGAGATTAAAGAGATCTTGATTAAGTTGTTCCAGCACGGGTGTATACCTCAGAAAATGGGTGATAAATAAGACGATAAAGCGAGAGAGTAAAGTCTCTTACATGGCAGGTAAAGTGCCTTTATCTTAATATTACTTAAATAGAGCGATAAGTTGACGTTTTGTTGATGATTTACTCAATAGCGATAAGACAAATTTAAGGCGCGATAAAGGAATAGCTTATGTGGTTTCAAAAAGAGATAAGATTAACAGCAAAAAGCAGAGGGTTTCATCTAGTGACCGATGAGTTGTTACAACAGCTTCCTGAGTTGAAACAGATCCAAGTTGGGCTGCTGAATATCTTTATTCAACATACATCGGCTTCACTGACAATCAATGAAAATGCAGACTATACGGTAAGACAGGATTTTGAAAGCTTCTTTAACCATGCTGTTCCTGAAGATGAGCCTTATTATCAGCATAACTATGAAGGAAGTGATGATATGCCTGCCCATCTTAAAGCGAGTATTTTAGGCGCGAGTTTGGTTATTCCTGTGAGTCGAGGACGTCTGAACATGGGGACATGGCAAGGAATTTACCTATGTGAACATCGAAATTATGGTGGGGAACGCAAAATAGTTCTGACATTGCAAGGGGAATAGAACGGTTAAGCAATAAAAAACCCGATAGCGATAAAACGTAAGTTGGCTATCGGGCTCCTCAATATGGGGACATCAAAGAAAAGCAGTGGCATAAATTAAGACCCCCCCTAAATAAGAAAGTTCGCATAGAGAAAAAAAATTTGCTTTATTTTTTAGCAATAGGAAGGAAATAGCACAAATTGAGAAAGGAAGCGACTCGGATTAGAGACTGAGCCGCCCATGGGGATTATTGCTTATTTATAGAGATCGAGGTGCTCTTTTGCGTAAGCTTCGAAATCAGTGCAGCCGCCGATGTGTTTCTCATCGATAAAAATTTGTGGCACAGTCAGCACTTCTTTACCGACTGTTTTAGATAGATCTTCTTTGGTGAGGCCTTCTGCTTGAATATCGACGTAGCGGTAGTCAAAGTCATCGCGGTCATTTTTCAGTTTTTCAGCTAACTCTTTAGCACGAACACAGTATGGGCAGCCAGGGCGACCAAAAATCACAGTGTACATAGTATCTCCTATAAGACTAACACAGTTTTTTTATCCACAATGCCCAATACTATGCCTCCATACTCGTCATACTTCAAGATGCAGCTTTGTTGATTTGTCTTTGTCACCGTGCACTTATTGAGGGGAATAATAAGGTGAATGATTTGCCAGACAATAAGCTAGAAATAAATGGTGATTTTACCTTTTGCTAGTATAGCTCTGATGCAGAATCCGCTAGTATATGGGGTATACTGCATCGCTAAACAATACCCCGTTGTAGTGCTGTTTATTCGGTAGGGGGTATATAGTTATTGTTCTAGAAGGGGACTTGATGAATAAGAAACCACAGCGAGAAATGCGTTCGCTATCCGATCTTCCTAAGCCGATTCTCATCTTAGAAGCAGTAGGGATTTTACTGCTTATTGTTGTCTTACTTGCGATGAATGGCTATCTGACCTTACCTGAGCCATTGATGCAGAAAAATGTTTTAGTCGCGATTGTTATGGTTGGGATTGGTTGTTTGATACCAGCCACTATCAATATTGTTTGGCGAGCGATACATGGATTAAGCTTTCTTGGTATTGATAATCAAAACTCATCTAGGCCGGGAAGAAAGAAAAAGCAAGATGACGATGATGATAAAGAGGAGAAAAAGGGGGAGTGAGCATGGTTTTACTGGTGTTTTCACCACCAATGTGTGAAAATTATCCGCTTTTCTAGCCAAAAAAATTCGGTTTGGTTAGGTAAGTGTTATTCTATTAGTTTTTATTTGAGTTGAAGAAGGTTATTACCCATGGATTCTATTTGTTACCCTGACATATCACAGCTTCGTGAATGGCTTGATCAACTCAAAACCTCTTATTTCGAGTGTGATTCTTGTGCTGCTCTACATTTGCCGCATATGCAAAATATAGAGGGCATTTTTGATGCCAAACTCGACATTATTAATAATGTTCTTGTCCTTTCCGCTCTGGCGGAGCTTAAGCCAACGGCGATCGTGACTTTAGTGGCCAATATCAGCCAAATCAACGCTAGCTCACTGACAGCGAAAGTCTTTCTTGAAATTAATAATGAAAACTTACCTAAGTTAATCGTCAGCCAATCCTTCTCGCTTGAAGCTGGGATGACTTATCGCCAATTTTGCCATTTCTTACAGCAAGCAGAAGATCAAATATCATCGATCATTTTTGAAATTTATAGCAATAATTTGTTGTATTCGAACCAAGATGAGTTTGATGAAGAAACTGTTGACCTTGATATTGATGATAACCCTTCCGTAACGCTCCATTAAATTTTTATATTATGCATTGTGAGAAATATGAGGCAGGCGAATGTCGTTCCTGTCAATGGCTTGAACTACCAGCTGATCAACAACTCAAACTAAAACAGGAAAACCTAGTTTCTTTATTACCAATGGTGACTGCCGACGCATTTCAATCGCCAGTTGCCAGCCCTTTATCAGGGTTTCGTAATAAAGCCAAAATGGTGGTGAGTGGAAGTGTCGAAAAACCAATATTGGGCATTGTGAATTCACAAGGGCAGGCAATTAGTTTAACGGATTGTCCGCTTTATCCTGAGCCATTTTCAGCCGTTTTTGATGTCATTAAACCTTTTATTGCGCGAGCAGGTTTAACGCCTTATAACATTGAACGTAAACGTGGCGAATTAAAATACCTATTATTAACGCAAAGCCAGCATACGGGTGAGTTTCTGTTGCGATTTGTCTTGCGTTCAGAAAAAAAAGTTGAGCAGCTAAAAAATGCGTTACCGTGGTTGCAGCAGCAATTACCCCAATTGGCGGTGATCACGGTTAATTTGCAGCCTGTCCATATGGCGATATTAGAAGGCGAACAAGAAATTTATCTCACTGAGCAGCAGGTTTTACGGGAACAGCTAAATCAAGTGCCACTGTTTATACGGCCGCACAGTTTTTTTCAAACGAACCCTGTTGTGGCTGCTCGGTTATATCAAACAGCGCGTGAGTGGGTTAAAAAGCTTAATATCACTAGCTTATGGGATCTTTTCTGCGGTGTTGGCGGATTTGGCTTACATTGTGCGGAAAAGCAAACTCAGTTAACGGGAATTGAAATTAGTGCTCCTGCGATCGCTTGTGCCAAGCAATCAGCGCAAGAGCTTGGACTACAACATGTTGAGTTTCAAGCATTAGATTCAACGAAGTTTGCAACGGCTAAAGGAAATATTCCTCAATTGGTATTAGTCAATCCACCTAGGAGAGGCATAGGTAAAGAGTTATGTGAATATCTTTCGACTATGCGGCCTAACTATATTTTATATTCAAGCTGTAATGCTCAGACCATGGCAAAAGATATTGAGCAATTGGAAGGCTATGCTGTGAGTAAGGTGCAGTTGTTTGATATGTTCCCACATACTGCGCACTACGAAGTGATTGCATTATTAGTCAAAAACTAAACAACTTACCTAGCGAATTATTTAGAACATTTTTATTAATCGAATAGTGTGATAATTAAAGCAGCTTATTAAAAGATAAGCTGCCGGATAATGTTAATTAGAAATGATAGGTGACACCCAATAAAATATCATTAGACTGAGCTTTAATTTTGGATTTAAAGGTGCAGCCATCTTCGATAGCGGTAACTCAAATCCATTGACAGATTGTCATTAACGGCATATTGAACCTCTAAACCTAAGCGCCAAGCAAAATTGTTTTTCGTTTTAGATTTAGACAATGAACATCATCCGTTAATCTCCCTTCGGGATCCCATTCTCTATATTGATAGCTGGAATTATATTTAAGGTTGGTCAAGCCGATACCTGCACGAATATACGGGGTAATTTTCGCTATTTACCTGTTGATTGCTATCAACAACAATCAAGCAGGAACACAACGTGGTTTGTGGAGAACGTCATCAAGTACCATCGTACGGTGGAAAATTATGTCTCAACCTTACTTGATTGTGGTTTTACCCTTGAAGGGTTGAAAGAGCCTAAACCGCTTGCTAGTGCGCTAAAAGAGCCTCCTGATCTTGAACGCTATACCCGTTATGCACCATTTTTAGTGTTAAAAGCGGTAAAACGCTAGCCCTGATGGTGAATCAAACAGACTGCTGATAACACGAAGAGGGAAAAACTAGGGTTTTATCCCTGTTTATCAGCAAGCCTCAAGGGCTTATTTTCATAAGCCCTTTTATGACTGCGATAGGTTAAATTCAAAAATAAAATGGGTTAGTTCCTTTGCTCAAATGCAAGAGCGTGACGTTCAATAAATCGCATGATGATCGTCAAAATTGCGTTAACAACGAGGTAGATGATCCCCGCAGCCACAAATGCCATTACATCCCAACTTTGACCAAATACTTGGCTACTGTAACCCATAATATCCATCATCGTGATCGTACTGGCGAGTGAGGTACTTTTAAAGATTAATACCACTTCGTTCGAATAAGATGATAAAGAGCGTTTAAACGCATAGGGAAGAATAATCCGCATGGTCTGGGCTTTAGACATACCTAATGCTTGGCATGATTGCCATTGCCCAGATGGAATTGCTTTTACGGCACCATGAAAGAGTAATGTTGAGTAAGCAGCACTATTGAGGGCTAATGCAATCATCGCACATACCCAAGGCGTTGAAATAAACTCCCACAGTACAGGATAGTTTTGTAATGATTTAAATTGGCTAGGGCCATTATAAATCAGGAAGAACTGCACCAATAATGGTGTGCCGGTAAATAGGGTAATATAGACTTTGACGGCTTGCGAAATAATTGGCGTTTTTAATGACAAAATGAGCGTAAATAATACGGCCAATATAAATGCCACAAATAATGCGCTGAAGGTTAACGATAAGCTCGTTGGTAAGCCAGGTAAAATATCGAGAATTAAATCAATCATTGCGATTCACCTCTTTCAAAGCGAGTTGTACGCAATTCAATTCGTTTCAAAATAACTTGGCTTAATAAGGTAATCGCAAGATAGATAAGCCCTACAATAGCGTACCATGTAAAAGGTTCATGGGTACGGTTAACAATGGTCTTAGTCTGTAACATAAGATCATTAACACTGATTAAAGAAACCAGTGCGGTATCTTTGAGTAATACCAGCCATTGGTTGCCCAAGCCGGGCAGCGCATGACGCCACATTTGTGGCATGATAAAACGAAAGAATATGGTTCGTTTGGTTAATCCAAGCGCTAAACCTGCTTCCCACTGCCCATAAGGTACCGCTTTTAAGGCACCGCGTAGGGTTTGTGATGCGTAGGACGCATAGAGAAGGGCTAATGCAACCACACCGCAAGCGAAGGGGGTAAAGTCAAACTCACCGCTGTCTGCAAAGAAAATGCTCGGATCAATCTGTAAGGTGGTTTGCCAGAAACCCAGATTGATCTCTATCCCATCACCTAAAATATTAATCAGTTGCAGTGTGCCGAAATAGACAAATAACACAACCAGCAGTTCAGGTAGACCGCGGATCAAGGTGACCCAGCACGTTCCTAAAAAAGCGATAGGTTTAAAACGCACGGACTCCCATGCCGTAAATAACATGGCGAGGATCAGGCCCAATATGAGAGCAGAAACAGCAAGGCCGACGGTGATACCGGCGGCACTTGTTAGAAAAAGAAAATTGTTCATTAACAGTATCGATTATTGTTCAAACCATTTTTTATAGATAACGTCATAAGTTCCATCAGCTTTTACTTCTGCCAATGCCTTATTCATTTTATCTAACAACTCTTTATTACCTTTACGAACCGCGATACCTAAGCCGATACCAAAGTACTGTGGATCAGTGACTTTTTCACCAACAGGCGCTAAGTTTTCGTTGCCTTTGGCTTTTAGCCATTCGTCAGCAACAGCAGTATCACCGAACACAGCATCAATACGACCATTTTGCAGATCAAGGATAGCTGATTGGTAGTTATCATAAGGAACGGTCGTCATATCCTTATGCTGTTCCATGATATATTTTTGGTGAGTTGTGCCATTTTGAACGCCAATTTTTTTCCCTTTTAACTGATCAACAGAAGAGACTTTCTCTTTAATGGCAATAAACTCAGCCGAATTAGGGTAATAAGTGTCGGTGAAGTCCACTTGTTTTTGGCGATCAGGCGTAATATCAATACCTGCCATCAATGCTTCAAAACGACGGAATTTCAAACTTGGGATCAAGCTATCGAAAGATTGATGGGTGAATGTGCAAGTTGCATTCATTTTTTCACACATCGCATTGGCAAGGTCGACGTCAAAACCCACGATTTGGTTGTTTTTGTCAAACATTTCAAATGGGGCATAAGTCGCTTCTGTTGCAAAACGGATGGTCTCTTTTTCCGCCGCAGTTGCAGATAGGGTTACAGCGCCAAGTAGTGCAGCTAATATAATTTTTTTCATTGCTTAATCCTATATCTATTAGTGTGACAGATAATTTGCAAATGCTTCAGTTTGAGGTGCTGTGAAATGGCTGGCATCCCCTTGTTCAACAATATGACCGTTTTCCATATACACCACACGGCTAGCGGCTTTACGGGCAATCTCAACTTCATGAGTCACGATTACCTGTGTAATTCCTGTTGCAGACAACTCGCGAATGATATCGACGACTTGTGCTGTAATCTCGGGGTCAAGGGCTGCCGTTGGTTCATCAAATAGCAGAACTTGTGGTTCCATCATCAATGCACGAGCAATGGCAACACGTTGCTGTTGGCCGCCAGATAAATGCAAAGGGAAACGCGTTGCAAATTGTGTTAATCGCAAACGTTCTAATAATTTTTCCGCTTTTGCTTTTGCTTCTTGACGTGACAGCTTTAAAACTCGGCACGGCGCTTCAATTAAATTATCCATGACGGTGAGATGAGGCCATAGATTGTATTGTTGAAAAACCATTCCGACATTTTGACGTAATGCACGGATAGCTTTGGCATCAGGGGTTGAGGCAAAATCAAAATTTTGACCTGCAATGTTAAGTACACCTGAACGTGGCATCTCCAACAAATTCAGTACACGTAGCAAAGAGCTTTTGCCTGCACCGCTAGGCCCGAGTAATACCATGGTTTCTCCGGCAGGGCACTCTAAGTTGATATCAAAGAGCGCCTGATGAGAGCCGTAAAAACAGTTTATATTTTTTAATTGAATGCTCATGCTTACCAATAATACCTTGTTTAACTGACACAGATATTAATCCTGTAAGCATATTTATGCAATAATATATGCATAAAAATTTGGTTTTTTGTTATTAAGCAATCATCATTTTGGCGGCTGTTGCCCAGTTGATGACTTGCCTGCAAGTTGTTTATCCCGCTCAAACGCCAATTCACTAATACGTTTAGCCATGCCTTTAAAAATAAATAGATGGGCAGGCATCATGGCAAACCAATAGAGCAACCCACTAAATCCTGCGGGGTGCCACCATGCACGTACATCAATTGAACGGCGGCTACCGCTATCGTGAATGGTGAAAGTCAGGCGGCCTAGCCCAGGCGCTTTCATCCCAAAGAGCAGGCTAAGCTGTTTATTAGGCTCCAGATTAATGACGCGCCAACCATCAATCTCATCACCTAATTGCAGCTCTTCACGAGCGGGGCGACCATATTTCACTTTGTTTAACATCATGTCATCCATAATGGCACGGGTTTTCCAAAGTGCGTTGGCATAAAAATAGCCGTTTTTACCCCCGATTTGCTGCACAACATGCCATAGCGACTCTGTACTTGCCGAAGTACCGAGTGTGGCACCGGCCTGTTTAGGGTAAAAACCATAACCCGGTCGCCAGCGTTTTTTGACTTCAGGATCATAACCCCAATCTGCATTGTCGATAGCATCGGCTTCTTGAGCTAAGGTGGTTTTGACCGCCTCATCAAATGAAACCAACGTTTGTGGGATCAGTTCGCGTAAGGCTTTATCGTCGGCAGGCAGGTCATGCTGCAATCCTTGGATCAACTCTTTAGCAATTGCCGGAGGAACTGAGGTGATCAAACTGATGAAGTGGACGGAGATCATGCTAATAGGAATAGGGATAGGGATCAGCAATCTACGCTTACCGCTGATTTTTATAAAGCGCTTGAATAGCTCTTGGTAGCTCATGTACTCAGGGCCACCCGCATCGTAAATTTTACTTTCAGTCACAGGGCGTTTTGCTAATTCAGTTAAGTAATGCAGTATGTTACTCAGCGCAATAGGTGAAGACTTTGAACGTACCCAACGCGGTGGGGTTAAGATAGCGAGGTTGTAAACCATATCACGCATGATCTCAAAAGCCGCCGATCCTGAGCCAACGATGATTGCTGAGCGGATCTCTGTGACTGGCACCTGACTCTCACGTAAAATCTCCCCTGTTAATCGACGAGAGATCAAATGTTGAGAATAGCTGTGACCATGTTGTAGTGAACTGAGATAAATAACATGCTTAACATTCGATTGATCAAGTGCTTGCTGAACATGGCGAGCCGCCGTGCGCTCACGTTCAATCAGGTTGGCATGATCAGCCATGCTATGAACGAGGAAATAGACAATATCGATCTCCTTCATCACGTCTTTGAGTGTTTCAGGGTCTTGCAGATCAACATAAACACATTGTGTATCTTGCCAGCCTTGTGAGAGCATCCAATCCACCCGCCTAGCAGCGGCTGTCACTTGATAGCCTTGCTTAATTAATTCGGGGATTAAATTTTGCCCAATATAGCCACTGGCGCCCAATACTAAAACACGTTGCTTTTCGTTCATCTTGGTTTCCTGTTTCACTCTCATCTGTCGCTATTGTGACTGAAATTCTACTTATGTAAAGTGCTGTTAATTATAGTCATTTTAGGACTTGCCACTTATCTATCATGTTATAAATAAGTGGCAATCTGTGAGTGAAATATAGCTAAGTGAAAAATGCCATTAAGATCGGGGTAACGAGGCTGAGCACGAAACCATGCACAATAGCGGCCGGTACGATAGAGACGCCACCACTTCGCTGGAGGACTGGGAGGGTAAAATCCATTGATGTTGAGCCGCAAATACCTAATGCGGTTGAGCGGTAGCGGTTAATAATTAAAGGGATCAACATAATCGCAGCGAGTTCACGGGCGAGGTCATTAAAGAACGCGGCGCTCCCCATGACAGGGCCATAGGCATCGGTTAATACAATCCCTGTTAATGAGTACCAGCCAAACCCAGAGGCCAATGCTAGCCCCATTTTTACGGGTAAACCTAGTAATAATGCGGCAATTGCGCCACCAGCTAGCGCGCTGATTGCCATCACAAAGGCGATTGTGGTTCCTCGGCGGTTAACTAAGATTTGTTTAATACTCATGCCACTATTGCGAAGTTGCAGGCCGACAAGAAGCAGTAACATCATTAACGCAATTTGGCTGCCTTTATCGGCATAGTGCAGGAAATCAAATCCAGTTAAGCCAACTAAGAAACCAATCAATAGCACACCACACAGTTGCAATGATTCAAATACCATTTTTAAACGTGATGGAGGCTTTTCTTGTTTATGCTTAGGGATTTTCCAAGGATCTAACTTATCTAATAGCAGTAGTGAGATAAGGTTAAGTGAAAATATACAACCAAAGAATGTGAGTGCGTAGATTAAAATTGAAAATAGGTGAACACTTAAGTTTTCAAGTAAAGCGAGTGTAATCCCCATTAAAAAGAGAATGATATAAACCATTGAATTTAACGCTCGATGTATAATATCTAAAATCTTTTTATTTTTTATAGGGATAAGATAACCTAGCGTTAACGGTAGTAAAATAATGAGTAGTCCTGAATACATTTTGCATCCTTATAATTATCCCATTAACAAGGGGTTATATATTAATTATTATATTTGATATTAATTTCATTTATTTGCTGTTTTATCAGTCTGGCAGATGGTTCTAAGATAGCGTCTTTTTCTCCAGTTATGGCTAAAAAATAGGATAAAAAGACTAAAAAATAAAGTTTAACTATTTTATAACACTATAAATGGAGGCTCAACTTAGTCAGCTCTATTGTTATCTGCCGTTGATACGTCGTCAAGTGGCTTTACGGACGAGCCAGCCGCGTCTGTTGCCGAAATACAACTTTAGTTATTGAGTGTAAAAATATATTTAATTTTCGAGCTGTCTTATAGTCATACCAGCAGTTAAGAGGTAAGCTCTAAAAATAGATTAATAGCAAGGAGAGGGTGTATGTATCTGGAACGAGTGGAAATCTACGGTTTTAGAGGGATTAACCGGCTCTCATTAGCTTTAAATAACAATACGGTGTTAATTGGTGAAAACTCATGGGGAAAGTCGAGCCTTTTGGATGCACTGACGATTTTACTTTCGCCTGAACAAGAAAATTACCAATTTAATAAGCATGATTTTCATCATCCAACAGGGGATGATGCCTCTCGATTTCGCTCATTGCAGATAGTGTTGAAATTTTGTGAAAACCGCCCAGGCCGACATCGCTCATTTCGCTTTCGTAATCTTACCTCCGTTTGGGTCGATAACGGTGATGATCTTAAGCATATCTTTTACCGCGTTAGTGCTGAACTAAAAGAAGACGGCAGCATTAGCGTTGACCGCAGTTTCCTCAATGCAGGGGGAAATAAGTTGTCATTGGATAATGTCGGTAAATATATCAAAGAAATTATTCGCTTATATCCAGTGATCCGTTTGCGTGATGCCCGTTTTTTGCGCACATTAAATACTGAGACGATTGTTGCGGGTGAAAAAGAGGTACGCGATATTTTTAACTCGCGAATGGAAGAGCTGACTCGTGCATTAATCAATAATCCGCAACGCTTGAGCGACGAGGAGTTGGTTGAAGGGGTGGATGCGATGCAGCAACTGCTCAGTCATTATTTTGCGGGGCAAAGTAACCATCTGTTTCAAGAGCATAAAGCAGCAATTAAGTTTGAACCACGCAAAAGAGGCTGGCATGCTTTAGATAATATTAGCCGTATTATTGCAAAACCAAATCAGCGTAATATCCGTTTAATTATCTTAGGCATGTTTTCTTCTTTATTGCAGTCAAAAGGCAATATCCAACTCGATAAATATGCACGCCCTTTGGTTATTGTAGAAGACCCCGAAACACGCCTGCATCCAATTATGTTGTCGATTGCTTGGGGCCTACTCAATCTCTTTTCTTTACAACGCTTGACCACAACGAACTCCGGGGAGCTTCTGTCGCAAGTGCCGATTGAAAATCTTTGCCGCTTGGTGCGCGATTCCGGCAAAGTTTCGGCTTATCGCTTAGGTGAGAATGAGCTATCTGCGGAGGAAATTCGGAAAATCTCCTTTCACATCCGCTTTAACCGGCCATCAGCGATGTTTGCGCGTTGTTGGTTATTGGTTGAAGGCGAGACTGAAATTTGGTTAATGAATGAGTTAGCGCGGCAGTGTAACTATTACTTTGAAACAGAAGGCATCAAAGTGATTGAGTTTGCACAAAGCGGTCTTAAGCCTTTGTTAAAGTTTGCCAGCAAAATGGGTATAGAATGGCATACACTTGTTGATGGCGATGAGGCTGGTAAGAAGTATGCCGCCACCGCGCTGAGTTACGCTGAAAAAATGCATGACACGGAACGAGACCGATTAACTCGATTGCCGGCACCGGATATGGAGCATTTTTTATATCGCGAAGGATTTAAACATCTTTATCATGAGATATCAGGGATACCGGATAACGCGAAAGTTTCGACTCGACGTGTGATTATTAAAGCAATTTCCAAAACATCCAAACCTGATCTTGCTATCGCTATTGTCAATCGAGCAGCAGAATTAGGGCCAGATTCTATCCCATCACAACTCAAAAATATGTTTTCTCGGGTAGCGTGGTTAGCAAGAGGTAAAGCTTACTAAATTATTCACGAATGCTCGGCTAAATAGGTAAATTTTATGAGGGGGCGTAGCCCTCTCTTTATTGGTATAGGTATAGATTGAATGAGAGCAAATTCACGTAAGAAGTGGCTGGTTTCTTTACTGGTTATTTTAATTGCGATTGGTATCGCATTCTTTTTTTTCACGGAAGATAAAAAAGAGGCTTTTCAAACAGTCGCAGTGGCCCGAGGTGATCTCAATAAACAAGTTCAAGCAACAGGTAAACTGGATGCTGTGCGCAAAGTTGATGTCGGTGCGCAGGTCAGTGGGCAGCTACAAACTCTGTATGTTCAAGAGGGAGATAAAGTCAAAAAAGGTGATTTGCTGGCGGTCATTGATCCACAAAAAGCACAAAACGACGTGACAGAATCTCAAGAAACGATCCATGAGCTGGAATCACATTTGGCGTTAGCGAAAGCAGAGTTACGCTTAGCTGAAGTGACTTATCAACGCCAATTGAGTTTATCTAAGCTCCAAGCCGTCTCAAAACAAGATTTAGATAAAGCGCAAACGGATGTCGCTGTGAAAAAGGCGCAGGTGGCAACATATCAGGCGCAAATTAAGCGCAACCAAGCGACCTTAGATACGGCAAAAACAAACTTGAAATATACACAAATTACCGCGCCAATGGATGGTATTGTCACGTTTATCAAAACATTACAAGGTCAAACAGTGATAGCGGCTCAGGAAGCGCCAACCATTCTGACATTAGCTGATTTGAATACAATGTTAGTTAAAGCTGAAGTGTCAGAGGCGGATGTTATTCATCTTAAACCGGGTCAGGCAGCGTCATTTACTGTATTGGGCGCGCCAGATAAACGCTTCTCAGGGGTGTTGAAAGATATTTTACCGACTCCTGAAAAAATCAACGATGCTATTTTTTATTATGCACGTTTTGAAGTGCCCAACCCCCAGCATTTACTGAAATTACAAATGACGGCACAGGTCAAAATTGATCTTGAATCGCATAAAAATGTATTACTTTTACCGCTCTCTGCTTTAGGGGATGAAGTTTCCCCGCAAATTTATGAGGTAGAAGTGTTGCAGGGAGAACAGGCTGAAAAACGGCAAATAAAAATCGGTAGCCGTAATGATGTATATGTTGAAGTCACTGATGGACTAAAAGAAGGCGAACAGGTGATCACCGGCCGTAACGCGGAGAGTTAATATGTCAGCCTTATTAGAACTTAGAGGGATCACGCGACGTTATCCTGCTGGTGAAACAGAAATTACGGTATTGAAAAATATTTCATTAACTGTTGATACTGGGGAAATGGTGGCCATTATTGGTGCATCTGGCTCGGGGAAATCAACTTTAATGAATATCATCGGCTGTTTGGATAAACCTAGCTCAGGGGAATACTTTGTTGCTCAGCAAAATATTTCTCAGCTTGATAACGATCAGCTAGCTGAGTTACGCCGTGAACACTTTGGCTTTATTTTCCAGCGCTACCATCTACTTAGCCATTTAACGGCTGAGCAAAATGTTGAAGTTCCCGCCATTTACGCGGGGGCAGGTAAGACTCAACGCCGTAAAAAAGCCATTGAATTATTAGCGAAACTCGGGCTTGGTGAACGAACAGAATACCGACCAAGTCAGTTATCGGGAGGGCAACAACAGCGGGTAAGTATCGCGCGTGCGTTGATGAATGGTGGTCAAGTTATCCTTGCTGATGAGCCAACTGGTGCCCTTGATAGCCACTCTGGTGAAGAGGTAATGAAAATCCTCAAAGAATTATGTGCGCAGGGGCACACCGTTATTATTGTTACCCATGACCCCAAAGTCGCTCAGCAGGCTGAACGCATTATTGAAATTAAAGATGGCGAAATTATTAGTGACTCAGGCTCTGCTAAAGCTCCAAACGTACCTTCATTGGAGAAAACATCACCTAGGAAAATGTCGTTAGGGCAAATCTATGGACGGTTTAGCGAAGCACTGTTAATGGCTTGGCGCGCCATGGTGGTTAATAAAATGCGCACACTACTCACCATGTTAGGCATTATCATCGGTATTGCGTCAGTCGTCTCTATTATGGTGATCGGTGATGCCGCTCAAAGCATGGTTCTCAATGATATAAAATCAATCGGCACGAATACCATTTCGGTTTACCCTGGGGAGGATTTTGGTAGTGATGATGCAGAGAATCGGCAATCTTTAAAGCCATCCGATGTTGACGCCATTGCCAAGCAACCTTATGTGCAAGCCGTATCGGGGGAGTTATCTAAATCAACTCGATTGCGTAAGGGGAATTTAGATGCTTCAGCCCAGTTATTAGGGGTTGGGCGTGATTATTTTCAGGTCTACGCTGAAAAGTTTTCCGAAGGGATGAACTTTACTGCAGATATGGTAGAGCGTAGGGCGCAAGTGGTTGTGATTGATGCGAACACAAAACGTCGCTTTTTTCCTAACCAAAAGCAAGTGGTAGGAGAAACCATCTTGATTGGGAATATGCCAGCTACCGTCATTGGTGTTCTCGCGGAGCAAAAATCAATTTTTGGTTCAAGTAATTCGCTGTCAGTGTGGCTGCCGGATACGACGGTAAATAGCAAAATCTTAAATCGACCTTACTTGGATAGTATTGTCGTAAGGGTTAAAGAGGGGGTTGATGCCAAAACAGCGGAGCAACAGATCACCCGCTTATTGACATTGCGACACGGTAAGAAGGACGTTTTTACTTACAATATTGATACGCTTGTGAAAACAGCGGAGAAAACCACTCGTACCATGCAACTGTTTCTAACCTTGGTCGCTGTTATTTCGCTGGTGGTTGGTGGTATAGGCGTGATGAACATCATGTTAGTTTCCGTTACTGAGAGGACCCGAGAAATTGGTATCCGTATGGCGGTTGGTGCGCGCACAAGTGATGTGATGCAGCAATTTTTGATTGAAGCGGTACTGGTCTGCTTGATTGGTGGGTTAATGGGGATTGGGCTTTCCTATGGCATTAGTGTCATGGCACAAATGGCGTTGCCCGGCTGGACTTTCGTTTTTCAACCTATGGCGCTGATCAGTGCATTTATCTGTTCGACAGCAATTGGTATCATTTTTGGATTCTTACCCGCGCGAAGTGCAGCAAGATTAAACCCTATTGATGCATTAGCAAGAGAGTAGTAAGAGATCTATCTGTATTTTTTCAAGTACCTCTGTAATGGTCAGAGGTACTTCAACATCCTTATTTTTATATCAATTTATCTCCCCAGCCTTTAGTTTTCCCGTTATAGTTATATCTACATACACAAAAAGCTATGTAAAAAGTTAAATTCTACTTGCGATTTGGTATCGAACATGGATATCATTTGTCTCGTAGAATAAATGAAACCTAGTTCCATAAAATGGAATAAATAAAATAAAGCCAATAAACTTAATAGCAAAGATCCACACAGCAGGAATACTAAATGGCGAATAAAACAGGTGAAGATTATTCTCTGGCTCGGGTGCCCTTCAGTGCTCGCAGGCCATTCTACGAAGTTCTTATAATCCGAATTGGCTCACTAGCCTGTGTATCTCAGGTGATGTTAGGTGCAGCACTGGGTTATGGACTGACGTTTTGGCAAGCGTTTTGGGCCACAATGTTAGGTTCAGTGATTTTACAAGTTGTTAGCTGGGCTTTAGGTGCAGCTGCGTGCCGTGAAGGAATGTCAATCAGTCTACTATCAAGGTGGTCTGGATTTGGTAAGTTAGGCTCTGCTTTAATCGGTGGCGCAATTGCGATTTCACTGATGGGCTGGTTTGGCGTACAAAATGGCTTCTTTGCGGATGGAATGTATAAAGCGACGAATGTGCTAACACCAGGGACTTGGTCGCTTATTACAGGTATCGCGGTGACGATTATTACGGTATATGGGTATCGCTTTTTATCTATTACCGCAAATATATCAACGCCGCTATTTTTACTCGCATTAGCTTGGGCAACCTATAGCTTGCTTTCTGGGCAAGATATCGGAGCGCTTATTAATCGCACTGAACCTGCGGGGGCTTTTATGACTCTACCAGCAGCCATTACGATGGTTGCTGGTGGGTTTATTATTTCAGCTATCACAACGCCCGATATTAGTCGTTTCATGAAAAGCCCGAAAGAGGTTTTTTGGATGACCCTTATCGGGACTTTTTTTGGTGAGCTGTTAGTCAATATGATTTCAGTGTTGATGGCACTTGCCCTGCGTACCAATGAAGTCTTTGACCTAATGTTGACGTTAACTGGGTTGGTTGGAGCATCGATCGTTATCTTCTCCACTATCAAAATGAATGATATTAACCTCTACTCTTCATCACTAGGTTTATCGACTTTATTGAATGCCATCTTCAAAAAACGGTTTGACCGTCGTTATCTAACGTGGGTTATCGGCATTTTGGGTACGATCGCCTCGATGCTCGGTATTTTAGATAATTTTGTGGGTTTTCTGATTTATTTAGGTATAGCAATCCCACCTGTGGCGGGGATCATGGTGGTTGATTATTATTTATTAAAGCGTGATCGGCGTGAGTTAGATACAACCAGAGCAGCGGGTGAACTTCCAACTCTGTGTGAAGCAGTTAATCCCATTACGTTGGTTGTTTGGGCTATTGCTGTTGTTGTCGGTTGGCTAAGCTCGGCATTAGGCCCTTGGGATACTGATTTTGGTGTGCCAGCGCTTAACTCTTTGCTAGTTAGCGGAGTCCTTTATTGGATGATGATGCTGCTGCAAGCTCGAATAAAAGGTGTCGATACGCTGCAATTTCGTAAAGTTAACCATTTAGATTAAGGATGAGAGCAATGGATCATAGCAGCGTTAAAGTTGCTCTTGCGCAATTTAACTCTTTACTTGGTCAAAAGCAGCATAATTTAGAGCGGATGGCCACATTCTGCCATCAAGCTGCGGAGCAAGGTGCCAAATTAATCTGTTTTCCTGAACTCGCTACAACAGGCTATCGAGGCGATTTGCTTGCGACCCAACTATGGGATCTCAGCGATGATGAAGGCAGCGAAACCTATCGCTTGTTTAGCGCACTAGCGACGCAATTGGATCTCACTATTGTTAGTGGCTTTGCTGAACGTGGAAGCTACTTAGGCGAGGTTTATAACGCTGTTGGGGTGTGGAATCCAGGTTGTGAAGATGTCAGCGGGGTCTACCGTAAGGTCCACGCATTTGGCATTGAAAAACAATGGTTTAGCAGTGGTAATAGCTATCCGGTATTTGATACTCCATTCGGTAAGATTGGTGTGATGATCTGTTACGACATGGGGTTTCCTGAGGTGGCTCGTATCTTAACCTTAAATGGCGCTGAATTGCTGCTCGTGCCTTCTGCATGGCGTATTCAAGATAAGGATATGTGGGATATCAATACCGCGTGCCGCGCTTTGGAGAATGGTAGCCACTTATTAGCAGTTAACCGTTGGGGGAATGAGGAAGATCTTCATTTATTTGGCGGTAGTAAGATTGTAGGGCCTCGTGGGCAAGTGTTAAGTGAAGCCAGTTGTGATGGTGAAACGTTGCTCATTGGTGAGGTTGATTTTCGTGTTCAGGCTCATACGCGTTTGAACATTCCTTATTTAAGAGATAGAAAACCACAAAGCTATGAGGCGTTGGTGCAGAATTCTCAGGTTACAGGTGAGTTATGAGTATTCTCTCAAGTGTTGTCGATGTATATCGGTTGTTTCTTCGCTCTGGCGATGAACTGACGGTGACAACGTTAGTGAATGAATTGGGAATGCCAAAAAGCTCAGCATCACGTTTATTAAAACAGATGGCAGAGCATGGTTTGCTCGAAAAGAAAAATGATGCGCCCATTTATCGTCCGGGGCTGATCATTATGGAGTTAGCGCATCGCGCTCGGGGTATGAACCCGTTGATTGATATGGCGCTTGAATCACTCGATGAACTGACCAAAGAAACGGGGTTCACCACTTATGTCTCTTTAAGAGACAAAGATAAGGTAAGAGTCGTGCATGCACGTATTGGTAATAGCATGCTTCAAGTGATCACTCAGCCGGGAACAAAATTGCCTATAGCGGGAACTTCTACAGGTAAAGCGTTATTAGCTCGTTACTCTTTGAGTGAACGTGAAGTGATCATTTGCCAAGAGCCGCAAGAAAAGCAAGACAAGCTACGCCAAGAGTTAAATCAAATTGAGGAACGAGGCTGGGCATTTTCAATTAATGAGTCCGTTCCGGGGGTCGCCTCTGTCTCAAGTACCGTGTATGACCCTGCGCAAGGTACACTCTATGCCTTATGTTTGAGTTTACCTGCATCGCAAATTACCTCTGAATTATTGGCGCAATTAGCGACAAAAATATGTCATAAGGCATCCTACCTTGGCAGTATGGTAGGTGACCCTTATTGGTTAAAACGTAGTAGTGAATCATAAAATAAAAATATTATATTTATTGTGCGTGTATGCGCCTTCACCAGGAAATAGGCTAATTTTTGACGGTTATACACCAACCATTAAAGGAGAGTGGTGAGATCGAGAGAAATAAGCTGAAAAGTAGTACATAACAAGGGAAATATATGAGTTTAAAGCAGACCCTGTGTGCTTACGAGTTAATCGATAGCGCCGTTGTTAATGGGGATGATATTGTCGCTTTGTTTAAAAAATTTACTACCATTGAAGCATCATCAAAAACAGTGCGAGATGGAAAAGGGCAAAGTGATTTTGTGCGTATCGTGATCCCAGGTACTCATGGTAAACGCCAAGGTAACCATGCCCCAACATTGGGGATTATTGGGCGTTTAGGGGGTATCGGAGCGCGCCCATCTCGTATTGGGCTGGTTTCTGATGCTGATGGCGCTATTGCTGCCATTGCGACGGCATTAAAACTTGCCGAGATGAGAGAAAAGGGTGATGTCCTCATGGGGGATGTGATCATTACGACGCATATTTGCCCAACAGCGCCAACACGTCCTCATAGCCCCGTTGATTTTATGGACTCACCACTCAACGATGAGACGATGAATGAAAATGAGGCCATCCCAGAAGCGGATGCTATTTTATCTGTGGACACGACAAAGGGAAATAGGCTGATCAACCATAAAGGTTATGCCTTGTCACCAACGGTAAAAGATGGCTATATCTTGCCTGTTTCTGAGGACTTACTTCATTTGATGGAGTGGAGCAGTGGGCAGAATGCGGTGACGTTCCCGCTCGCGGTACAAGATATCACGCCTTACGGCAACGGATTACATCACATCAATAGTATTATGCAGCCAGCAGTCTCAACAACAGCCCCTGTTGTTGGTGTGGCTATTTGTACGCAGACAATTGTGCCGGGTTGTTCAACAGGCGCTAGTCATGAAGTGGATATTGCCGCATCGGTGAAGTTTATGATTGAAGTTGCGAAGGCATTTGGTAGCGGTAATTGCCAATTCTATGATGAAGAGCAATTCGCACTGCTTAAATCACTTTATGGTGATGTCTCTTTTTTACAAACCCACGGCCGTCCTCATTGATATCAAAAGATTGATATTAAAAAATAGACACAGTTAACGACCAATCATGCAAACCAGTTATTGCTAAATGAAAAGTAATTAACTGTGCTCTATTACACGGGGGTTATTCTTGAGGCGTTGCCTCTGCACTTGTATGATTCAACGTACTGCTTTCAATCGGAATGATGAGGTTGGCATGGTTCCCTTTTGGGCCAGTATTAATACTAAAATTGACTTTCTGACCAGCTTTTAATGTCCTGTAACCTTCCATTTGTATACAAGAATAATGAGCGAAAATATCTTCGCCCCCATTTTCTGGGCAGATGAAACCAAAGCCTTTGGCGTTGTTGAACCATTTAACTGTACCTGTCTCCATACATCGTCCTTCGTATTTACAAGTTGTGTTTGACATAAATGCATAACCACTATGCATCGACTAAGTATAATTACACATATTGACTGTCTGCAAATCATACTGTAGTGAATTGCCTTCGGACGTCAAGCGATCAATTTGCTGATTTTTGGCGAAGTGATAAAAATTTGATATGGCTAACGCTCTCCAGTTTATTAATTTTGAAGCAGATCACAAAATTTAGGCCATATGAGTTGCGTTAGGTTGCGTGTTACACTGTTATTAAGCGGAAACAGCAATTGATAAAACAAATGATTTTATTTATGTTTTATTGTTATCTTGATTAATAGAAATCATTGATAATAAAGGCTATGCTTAATAAATCTTAACTCCGAGCACGACAAGTAATGAGCGATTTTCTTGGTACATTTAAAACAGATGTTGTTTTTAAAGATGAAGTGGAGCAAGTTTTACAGCCCCCTTCGATGTATAAGGTTATATTAAATAACGATGATTACACTCCAATGGATTTTGTTGTTGAAGTGTTGCAAAAATACTTTTCTTTTGATGAAGAACGCGCTACACAGATAATGTTAGATGTCCATTTTCAGGGGAAAGGGGTTTGCGGTATCTTTACGGCAGAGGTTGCGGAAACAAAAGCGGCACAAGTTAACAGCTATGCGCGCGAACATGAGTACCCTTTGTTGTGCACAATAGAAAAAGTGTGAACTCGCTAATATCAATTTTGGGAGGTGCTTATGCTCAATCAAGAACTGGAGCTGAGTCTAAACGTCGCATTTGCAAAAGCGAAAGATAATCGACATGAATTTATGACAGTGGAGCACCTGTTGCTGGCATTATTGAGTAATGCGTCAGCACGTGAAGCATTGGATGCCTGTAAAGTTGACCTTGTTGTTCTGCGACAAGAGCTTGAGCACTTTATTGCGCAAACGACGCCACTGTTGCCTGAAAATGATAATCGCGATACTCAGCCAACATTAAGTTTTCAACGCGTTCTGCAACGTGCGGTCTTCCATGTTCAATCATCGGGTCGTAATGAAGTAAGTGGCGCGAATGTACTGGTCGCAATATTCAGTGAGCAGGAGTCACAGGCAGCTTATTTATTGCGTAAACATGATGTAAGCCGTTTAGATGTTGTCAATTTTATCTCCCACGGCACGATTAAAGGGGAAGCTTCGGCATCATCCGAGCAAGATACGCCAAACAGCAACGTCAATCATGAAGAACAGCCTGTTTCTGATGATCATATGGATAATTTCACAACCAATCTGAATCAACTGGCTAAACAAGGCAAAATTGACCCGCTGGTAGGGAGTCAGGCAGAGCTAGAGAGAACGATCCAAGTTCTTTGCCGCCGTCGCAAAAACAACCCATTGCTGGTGGGAGAATCTGGCGTTGGTAAAACAGCGATAGCGGAAGGGCTAGCATGGCGCATTGAGCAAGGGGATGTCCCCGAGGTCATGAACGGCTGCACTATCTATTCATTAGATATTGGTTCTTTATTAGCAGGCACTAAATACCGAGGTGATTTCGAAAAACGGTTTAAATCACTGCTAAAAATGCTGGAAAAAGACAGTAAAAGCATTCTATTTATCGATGAAATTCACACGATTATTGGGGCTGGTGCAGCGTCTGGTGGTCAAGTTGATGCGGCAAATTTAATTAAGCCATTGTTATCAGGTGGCCGTATCCGTGTTATTGGTTCAACGACTTATCAAGAGTTTAGTAATATTTTCGAAAAAGATAGGGCGTTGGCACGCCGCTTCCAGAAAATTGATATTGTAGAGCCAACAACCGAAGAAACGGTACGTATCATTAATGGATTAAAACCGAAATACGAATCACACCATGATGTTCGTTATACGGCAAAAGCCATTCAAGCCGCGGTTGATTTGTCGGTTAAATACATCACGGATAGGCATCTGCCAGACAAAGCGATTGATGTTATCGATGAAGCAGGCGCTCGGACACGTTTGGTTGCACCTAGCAAACGTCGGAAAACCATTGGTGTGCCTGAGATTGAATCTGTGGTTGCGCGTATCGCACGTATCCCAGAAAAAACCGTCTCTTCGAGCGATAAAGAGCGCTTAAAAACGTTAGATTCACGCCTGAAAATGCTAGTGTTTGGGCAAGATGATGCGATCACCGCATTAACAGAAGCTATTAAAATGAGTCGAGCGGGGTTAGGCCAAGATCATAAACCGGTAGGCTCCTTCTTATTTGCAGGCCCTACTGGGGTAGGTAAAACGGAAGTCACAGTCCAACTCGCTAAGGCATTGGATATAAAATTATTGCGCTTTGATATGTCTGAATATATGGAACGGCATACCGTGAGCCGCTTAATTGGTGCACCTCCTGGGTATGTAGGGTTTGATCAAGGCGGGCTTTTGACGGATGCGGTGATTAAACATCCACATTCTGTTGTGCTGCTTGATGAAATTGAAAAGGCGCATCCCGATGTGTTTAATATCCTTCTACAAGTTATGGATCACGGCACACTGACAGACAATAATGGGCGCAAAGCCGATTTCCGTAATGTGATTGTTGTCATGACAACCAATGCAGGGGTTCAAGAAACACAGCGCCGCTCAATTGGCTTTGCAGAGCAAGACAACAGTACGGATGCGATGTCTGAAATTAAGAAAGTCTTCTCGCCTGAGTTCCGTAACCGTCTTGATGGCATTATTTGGTTTAATTCATTATCCATGGATATCATCATACAGGTGGTGGATAAATTCATTGTCGAGCTACAAGCACAACTTGATGAGAAAGGTGTTTCGATTGAAGTTAGCCAAGAGGCTCGCCGCTGGTTGTGTGAAAAAGGCTATGATAAGGCGATGGGAGCCCGACCTATGGCACGTGTGATCCAGGATAACCTGAAAAAACCATTAGCAAATGAGCTACTGTTTGGTTCGTTAACTAATGGCGGCTCAGTACGTATCGGGCTTGATAATAAAAGTAACACACTGACATATAGCTTCAGTAGCGTGCACAAGGCCTCTCCGGAGGATGCGGTATTCTGACAACAAATAGACCACAGGTGTCTTGTGCACCTGTGGCTGTATCAGGCCTTGCCTGAAGAGATAGAATCAGCGGCTACGGAAAATGATACGGCCTTTGCTCAGGTCGTACGGAGTTAACTCTACAGTTACCTTGTCGCCTGTCAGGATGCGGATATAGTTTTTACGCATTTTTCCAGAAATATGGGCAGTCACAACGTGACCATTTTCCAGTTCAACACGAAACATTGTGTTTGGCAGGGTATCCAGTACTGTGCCCTGCATTTCAATATTGTCTTCTTTGGCCATCTAATCCTCTAAGTCTAATAACCATGATTTTTAACGGGCAAGATAATGCCCAAAAACCCTCACTAAGTAAAGAAATGTTGCATTTTAAAGCGATTTTTCTTGAACAGTATGGGCATAAAATAACGTAAAGCCAAAATTCGCTATTCGAATAATGGCGGTATTTCAATCGATTGCGGTAACCAGCAGGCGGGATCAATCGCTTTGTTACGCCACCGATAAAGAATATGTAAAAAATCCCGACGGGATATTTCTTTTGCGCCTAATGAGGCGGTATGGTGGTTAAGTACCTGACAATCAAAAAGCTGCCCATTATAGCGCAAAAAATGAAAATAAAATGTAATAAAAGCAAATTTGGAGGCATCATTCATCCGACTGAACATAGATTCCCCACAAAATAGGTGCCCCATGTTCACGCCATACAGGCCGCCAACCAGTTCTTCACCATACCACGCCTCAATAGAATGAGCGATCCCCTGCTCATGAAGTGCCTGATACCCCTCACGCACCTCAGGTAAAATCCATGTTCCTTCGTCACGTATCGCACAAGCTGCGATGACATCTTTGAAGGCATGGTTGACAGTGACGCGATACTTTTGCTTTCTCAATAACTTTTTCATCGAACGGCTAATGTGCAATTCGCCAACCATTAAAACCGCTCTAGGATCGGGTGACCACCATAATGGCATTTCGCCCGGGTTAAACCAAGGGAAAATGCCATCATAGTAGGCAGCCTTCAGCCGATCTGGCGCTAAATCGCCACCAATAGCTAACAGGCCATTAGGTTCCCGCATTGCTTCATGGACGGGCGGGAACAGATAGGAGTCATCATCGAGCTGGTACATGATGTGCCTCACAGGGCCTGCTGTTGTAAATGGCGCTGGCGAAACTGAAAATAGCGGCCTTTTAAATCTAAAAGCGCCTGATGTGAGCCTTGCTCAACAATTTCACCGTTATCCATCACGCAAATAGTATCCATTTGCTCGATACCTTGCATGCGATGGGTGATCACAATTAGTGCCTTATCGGCACATTTCTCTTTTAACAGGGCAAGGATCTGCTGCTCTGTTTGTGCATCAAGCCCTTCGGTTGGCTCATCCATTAAAATTAATGGCGTATTATGTAATAGCGCTCGAGCGATCCCTAAGCGGCGCTGCTCTCCACCCGATAATTGTCGACCACCTTCACCCATCCAAGCGTTAAGTTTTTCCTCATTTTCCAGCAAATTACCAAGACCAACTTGGTCTAACACCTCAATGAGCTGTTTGTCGGTTGCCTTATCGTTAGCGAGCAGTAGGTTATTACGCAAGGTATCACTAAAAATGTGTACCCGTTGTGGAACGACTGACATGAGCGAACGCAGTGCTTGTTCACTATAGTCACTAATATTTTGACCATTAATTTTGATCATACCACTATCAACATCCCATGCTCGAGTGAGTAATTGCAAAAGTGTTGATTTCCCACAACCTGTTTTACCTAATAAGGCGATGTGTTGCCCCGGTAGCAGTGAAAGCGAAACCTGTTTTAAAACCGCGAAAGGTTGCTCGGGGTAAGTAAATGAAATATTGTCGACAACAAGGCTTTCCAATTGGGGAAGGGATAAACCGTTGTCAGGGAATGTTACCTCTGGTTTGGCATCAATTAGCTGAGAAACACGTTCAGCAGAAGCAATCACTTGCCCCATATGCTGAAAGGCAACGGCGACAGGGCCTAAGGCTTCAAAAGCGGCCAGTGCACAGAAGACAAATAAAGCAATGAGTGCTCCTGGGTTAGTATTCCCCCCCACATGATCTGCCGCCATCCACAACAACAAAGTAGCAGTAAAACCAGAGGCAAATAGAATAATGGCTTGAGATACCCCTGTTAGATTGGCTTGCTGTTGTTGGCGCACTTGCCATTGGCTTTCAATATTTGCCAATGTTTGGCGAAAACGGGGAAGCGCTCCAAACAAAGTCAGTTCCGCTTGCCCTTGTAAAGCGGATGTCAGGACAGTGCGGTAATGGGCACGTAAGTAAGTCAGCTCTTGTCCGATGGGCTTACCTGCACGATAAAAGACAAACGGTAAGGTAAATAATAAAAACAGCATAATACAACCGAGTGTCCACGCTAGGCGAGGGTCAAGGAAGCTCAACCCAAAAATCAGGACAAAGATCACGACAAAAGCAGCAAAAATCGGCGATAAAACACGTAAATATAGGTGATCGAGGGTTTCGACATCCGCCACAAGGCGGTTAAGAATTTCCCCTTGGCGGAAGCGGCTGATCCCCCCCGGTGAGAGCGGTAATATTTTACTAAAGGCGAACACACGTAAATGGGCCAAAACTCGGAATGTGGCATCATGGCTAACCAGTCGTTCGGCGTAGCGACCTGCGGTCCGGAAAATAGCGGCACCACGGACACCAGCAGCAGGCAGCATATAATTAAAATAATAAAGCCCCGGAAAACCTGCAATTGCCGCCCCAGCGAGGAACCACCCTGATAGAGTAAGTAGCCCAATACTGGCAAGTAAAGTCACGATGGCTAAGATCATGCCGAGCAGGATCAAAAACCAGTGTCGGCGATAGAGAGCCAAAAAAGGTAATAGAACTCGCATTATCAAAGCTCCTCACTACGGTGAGCCAACAAGCGGGCAAATGGCCCTTCCGATTGGCTCAATTGTGCATAATGACCACGCTGAATGATTTGACCATTTGCCATCACCCAAATTTGGTCGTAATTAACCGTTTCTTCGAGTAAGTGGGTGACCATAATTGTCGTTTGCTGTTGAGCTAGTTGATTAAGAGTATGCATGATCCGTTTTTCACTGTGCGCATCAAGGCTAGCAGCTGGTTCATCCAGTAATAAAATACGCGATGGCTTTAAGAGTGTACGCGCGACAGCAACACGTTGAGCTTGCCCAACGGATAGCCTAGCAGCATAGTCGCCAAGGCGTGTATTTAAGCCATCAGGTAGCATAGGGAGAAACTCGGAAACATAGGCATCATCAATGGCTTGTTGTATTTCAGCCTCTGAAGCAGTCGGTTTACCTAAGCAGATATTCTCGATAAGCGTTTGTTCTGGTAAATGAGGGTTTTGACCCACCCAGCCAATTAATGCACGCCATTTATCTGGGCAAAGCTCTTTTAGCTCATCCCCATTAATTTTAATCGAGCCTTTATAGGGAAGAAAACCTAACAAAAGATTGAGTAAAGAGCTTTTCCCGGCACCACTTTGCCCGACAACAGCGATACGCTGTTGTGGCTCGATAGTAAAATCGAGAGGACCGACAAGACGTTGACCGTCGTGGGAATAGATTTCTAACTTATTTGCTTCAATTTGAATGGGTTTATCTTGCGGTGTCTTATCCCCAGTTTCTGTTTTTTGTTCGCCATCGCTTTCTAATAATGTCACCAAACTTTCTGCTGCGCCTACCGCTTGAGCTTTGGCATGATAATAGGTGCCTAAATCACGTAGAGGTTGGAAAAACTCAGGCGATAAAATTAATGCCAGAAAACCGGCAAACATGGTGACTGGTAACCCATAGCTTCCAAAATTTAATTCGCCAAGATAGGAAAAACCGAAATAGACGGCTACGATAGCGATTGAAATTGAGGCGAAAAACTCAAGCACACCAGAGGAGAGGAAAGCCATTCTAAGGACTTCCATGGTTCTTGAGCGAAAGTCTTCGGTAGATTCACGAATTTGTTGCACTTCTGCTTTTTCACGGAAAAACAGTCGTAATGTATCTAAGCCGCGTAACCGGTCGAGAAAACTACCGCTGAGGCGACCTAAAGCAACAAAGTTACGTCGGTTAGCATCTGCGGCACCGAGTCCCACTAAGGCCATAAAAATGGGGATCAATGGGGCGGTTGCAAACAAGATTAAGGCGGCGGCCCAGTTAAATGGGAAGATGGCAATCAAGATCATAATAGGGATGATGCCAGCAAGATACATTTGTGGTAGATAGCGCGAATAGTACTCTTGCATATCTTCTATCTGCTCTAGAACGATAGTCGCCCAGCTACCGGCTGGTTTACCTTTTACCCATACAGGGCCTAGCGCTTGTAGCTTATTTAAGACCATGTTGCGTACTTCTTGGCGTACAACTTGACCACAACGAAAGCCCACTCGCTCTCTAATAACCGTTAGGAGTGCGCGTAGCACAAATACGGCAAGGAGTAGGATAAAAGGGGTCAGAAGTTGCTCTCGTGGAGTGTGTTCCATAATCAGAGCTTGCAATATTACCGCCAAGAACCACGCTTGTGCGATAATCAGCAGACCACTAACAACGCCTAATAGCATAGATATACGCAGCCAACGTTTTGCGGATGTACTATGCTGTTTCAACCAACGTACCAATTCAGTCTGTCTTGTTTTATCCATAATGATCAGTGTGCAGGTATAGTTTTATATTGAGAGTGTGCCGCTAGCTAAAATAAGCCAATGGATTAAAGCTTAACGGAGTTTTTACCTATCATAGCAGCTTATTCGCGATATGTTGCATAATAAAAGTGTGTTATTAAAATAGCACAGATGATTGTTATCAATATGTTTTATAAAGGTAAATGATAATTGTCATCCATGCAAAACTAAAATCAATAAGGTAGTTAAACCTGTTAGAGCGATGTCGGTGAGTTTACAAGATGTATGGCATTTAGCATACAAGGGATAAGCTGTAGGTTCATAACAACGAATGGCTTTACATAAATGAGTAAAGCCATTCATCACGCATAAATATTATTGCTCTGGTACCACTTGTAGCCATTCTTTAGGCACTAATTTAAATTGACCATTTAATAATTTATCCCATGCGTTATCTCGCTGTGCCACCGAATCATAATGACTGATTTGGTGATCAATCAATTTCCAATCAGTAATTTGATATTGCCAAATAGTACAGGCTAAAGAATCACTCTTAGGGGAAGCACGGCATATGATAACCTCATTTTGCCCATCTTGATTGATATCTGCCATAAAACCTAGGCAATGAGGTGGATGATAATTATTGATGCAGCTCGATTCGCGTGTTTGGGACCACCAACTTTCCGGCAATTCGGCACTATTTTTTGCGATAATTATGGCCTCTTTGGGGGATTTACTCATTTTTTCATTACCAATATCGATATCTGTATAGAGTAGAGCGGTGTAATTGGGATTTAATTTGAGCTTTTCGATAGCTTGTTGGCCTTTGGGCCCGAGTTCTTTTAAGGCAAAAGCGAGCCGAGGGTTAACGTCAATTTTACCATTTTCGATACTGGCTAATATGCTGTTTGCGGTAATACGGTTAAAATCAGCAATCGGACTATTAATCATAAGGATGGCAGCCATTAGCCCTACAATCCCTACTTTGTTTATGGTACCTAAAGATTTTGCCCAAAGCGTTCTTCGGCGAATAATAGCAAAGCTGTAGGCGAAAATAATGACGGTGAAAAAGAGTGCGATGCTAAAGGCATAGAGGCGAGAGACACTCCAACTGTATTGGTTGACACGCACTAAAATGCCGTAAAGTGAAAAAAGTGAGAAAAAATTCAATAAAATGATACTAGACAGCGTTAAGGTGTTTAGCCATGTAAAACGTTGGTATTGGTGGTGTCCATTCCCATAGGTCAAATTAATTAAAATGATATTTAAAGCCAAGAGCCACAGTATTGCGCTAGCCCCCACCTCTAATATCGATAGTTTCATCACAAATGAAAATAAAAAACCACCGACAAATATGGCAGCAATAAGATGGAGTATTATCAGGAAAAAGCGGGCGATATAATGGATAAATTGGCTAAAGCGAAACTCAAATATTGAGCGTAAAAAAATCAGCCCAATATTAAATCCTAAAGTGAAACCTGAATATAAAGTAAAATTGTTATCAATAAGCTGACTAAGAGTAGAGAGATTGACAATCGTAAATAAAAAACTGGCGAGATAAAGTAAAATAACCAGAAGCCCACCAATGACGGTGGCAATAATCATTAATAGCGTATTTTTAATATAAAAATCGAGTAAGTGGCTATAATCAATATGCCATCTACCCACTAACTGACGTGTCTGCAACCAAGGTAGCAAAAAGAAAAAAAGAACAATTAAGGTAGCAAAGGTAGTAAATTGAGGTTGACTGTAACTTAATTCTAAGTTCTTTGCATCCCATAGCGTGATCCAGACTGTTAATACAGCAATGATCAAGATATTAGTATAGAAAATAGCTGATTTGGCATTCGTAATTAAGTAACTGACAGCAGAAGGTACAAAAATTGCGACCATAAAAGGAAGATAGGTATATGGGGCGCTTAAATTATAGATGAACGAGAATGAAGAGTCCGTTGACAATACAATCAAGGTCGATTGGATAATAGCAAGTAGAGCGACAAAAAGGTAGGCATAGCGGCTGATAGCTTCTCGTTGTATTTGTTGACCCATAATATTTCCTAGCGCGAATTGTCAAAAATAATGTATCAATAATTTGATTATTGTAGATTGATGGAGGAAACTCCCCTATGAACTTACTCTGAAAAAAAAGGAACTTATCCTATAAAGAGGGGGCAAAAAAGGCACCTATTTGAGGTGCCTAAAATGATCAGGATGGATGTGGTTATACTATTTTTTATCCGCTAAACCATCTAAGTAGCGTTCTGCGTCTAGGGCAGCCATACAGCCTGTACCTGCTGATGTAATTGCTTGACGATAAATATGATCCATTACATCACCTGCGGCAAAGACTCCTGGGATAGAGGTTTGCGTTGCATTACCATGTGTACCGGATTGCACTTTGATATAGCCATTTTCTAAATCTAGCTGGCCATCAAAGATAGCGGTATTTGGGCTGTGACCAATCGCGATAAATGCCCCCATCACCTCTAATTCTTCAGTTTCATCGGTTTTGGTATTACGCAAACGGACGCCTGTCACGCCCATATCGTCACCGAGTACTTCATCAAGTGTACGGTCGGTATGCAGTGTAATATTGCCGTTCTTCACTTTATCCATTAGGCGATCAACTAGGATTTTTTCTGCGCGGAAGCTATCACGACGGTGAACCAAATGGACTTCTGAGGCAATGTTGGATAGATAAAGGGCTTCTTCAACCGCAGTATTACCTCCGCCGACAACAACCACTTTTTGATTACGATAGAAGAAGCCGTCACAAGTTGCACAAGCAGAAACGCCACGGCCTTTAAAGGCTTCTTCAGAAGGTAAGCCGATATAACGCGCCGATGCACCTGTCGCAATAATCAGGGCATCACAGGTATATTCGTTTTCATCGCCAAAAAGACGGAAAGGGCGCTGCTTAAGATCAACCTTATTAATATGATCTGAGATAATTTCTGTTTGGAATTTGGTCGCGTGTTCATACATGCGATCCATCAAACCTGGACCAGTCAAGCCTTCAGGGTCACCCGGCCAGTTCTCAACCTCAGTCGTAGTGGTTAACTGACCGCCTTTTTCCACGCCAGTAATCAGAGCTGGACTTAAGTTTGCGCGTGCAGCATAAACTGCCGCTGTGTATCCTGCTGGGCCAGAACCCAAAATGATTAGCTTGCGATGTATGGCTGTGCTCATGAATACCTCATTTTCAGTATAAAAATAGCGATAATGGGATTGTAGGAGAATTGGCAAGCTAAAAAAAGTGATTTAAATACTAAGTAAATTATAGCTGAGCTATTTTTGCGATAGATAATAGTGATTAAAGTGAAAATTTAGTATGGCAAGTATGCTTATGTCACGTGGTAGGATTTTTAGGAATATTCCTGAATCCGGACAGCGAAACGTTTAAATAGAAAAAAAATCGAAATCTTGTACTGATTTTTATTCATTTGCTTTGACAATCGGCTGTGCATTTGCGAAAACATCTATGTAAGAGTTAATTATCTAGTAGACCAATGCAAATGGTGTGTTTTTGTTCTTGCCGGAAAGTTAACTTTACAGCACTTATAACTTAACAAACAGGTGATCATTGTGAACAGGGGTTCTGTTCACGTCGATTTCAGCATTGCGCATAAAATTTGCTCCTGAACACGAATACCTAAATAAATAAAGTATGAGCGAGGATGGTGCTGTTTTATAGGTGTGGAAAATAACAATTAGAGAAAGAGAGATAAAGAGATGATTGATAATAAAAAGCGTCCAGGAAAAGACCTTGACCGTATTGATAGGAATATACTTAACGAACTACAGAAAGATGGGCGTATCTCAAACGTAGAACTGTCTAAGCGTGTTGGTTTGTCACCAACGCCATGTTTGGAGCGTGTGCGTCGTCTGGAAAGACAAGGGTTTATTTCTGGCTATACAGCACTTTTGAATCCTCACTACTTAGATGCTTCACTCTTGGTGTTCGTTGAAATTACACTAAACCGTGGCGCACCAGATGTGTTTGAGCAATTCAACACAGCGGTTCAAAAGCTTGAAGAGATCCAAGAATGTCACTTAGTTTCTGGTGATTTCGATTATCTGTTGAAAACGCGTGTGCCAGATATGTCCGCTTACCGTAAACTGCTTGGTGAGACTCTTCTACGTCTACCGGGTGTGAACGATACTCGTACGTACGTCGTTATGGAAGAAGTGAAGCAAAGTAACCGCTTGGTTATTAAAACACGCTAATAGGCTTGTATAGTCTCATTTCTGCACAACATCATTTATGGTTGTCGCACTGCAGTTTCAACGCTGAGTTTACTCAGCGTTGTTCCGTTTTAGAGGCCAATATTTTATCTCTCTTAGCGCTTTTTTGACTCTGTTTCCGATTAAAGGCACAGCGTCGATATGATTTTTTCTGAAAATAGGCTAAATAGCTGTAACTCTTCGTTTTAATCTATTGATATTAAAGCCATAAATAATTAAGATTTTTAACGTAAAATAGAAATTGAATCCTCAACTGTAAGATGAAATACTGCATCTTGCTGTGTCTACAGTCGTTTAGTTTGCCTGAGAGGCAACAAGTCACGCACAAGAAGGTGATTGGTGTTAGAATGGCTTTCAATATGTGCTTATCATCATTGCGAATTCAAGTGAGTTCGTTTCGGCATGGGTGACATCATCAGTCAGTAAAGAAACAGTAATGAGCCAAGAATATACAGAAGACAAACACGTTCGATTAAAAAAACTCAGTAGTGGAAGACGGCTACTCGAAGTCATTTTGCTTGCCATTTGTTTAAGTGCCATTTTCTTAATGGTGGCATTAATGAGTTTCAATCCTTCAGATCCAAGCTGGTCGCAAACCACATGGAATGCACCGGTTAAAAATTTGGGGGGAAGTGTTGGCTCTTGGAGTGCGGATATTCTCTTTTCGGCTTTTGGGATTTTAGCATTTGCAATTCCACCTCTACTGCTACTCGGTTGTTGGGCGATTTACCATTATGAAAGCCAACGTCGTTATATTGACTTCTTTTCGTTGTCATTGCGCTTAATTGGTGGGTTAGCGCTGATCCTCTCATCATGCGGTCTTGCTGCGCTTAACTTTGACGACTTACCGAATTTCGCGTCCGGTGGGGTGATTGGCAGTGTGTTTAGTAATGCGATCATGCCATGGTTTAATTCTTTAGGTGCAACACTGGCATTGCTCTTTTTATGGGCAATTAGCTTTACACTGTTTACGGGCTGGTCATGGTTGACGATTGCCGAAAAAATTGGTGCGGCGGTATTAATTCCTATCACATTAATGACTAATCGTGCGCGCGGCGATGATTATGATGCGTATGATGTTGAAGAAACAGAAGATGCGTTACAGCGGGCGCAGGAGGCAGAGCGCCAAGCGATTGATAATGTAGACAGTGACGATGTTTTGTTCTCCGCTCCCTCAATTAGTGAATTAGCCGCAGTAGAAACCGAAGAGGTTCAACCCACAGAAGAAGCGGCTCCTTTGGCTGCCAATCAACCTATTGATGAAGTTGAAGAACCCCTTGCGTTTTCAGCTTCTGAGCCGCAAGAAGCTTATCATTTTGAAGTGCCGGATGATTATCAACCTGTTGTATATGATAGGGATTTCCAATTCAAAACCAGTGAGCCTCAGGCACAAGTCGCGGAGCCAACAGGCTACCAACCTGAAAGCCATAATGTATCTCCAGAGAATGGTGTGGTTAACCAACCTGCCAATCATCATACACATGAGCGTTGGGGGGCAGAGGCACAACCTGCTGCAACGACACCGACAGAACATACTGATAATCCATCATTAGCAAACCTAACAGGGCAGCAAAATGTATCGATGCCAGCTTCTTCTATCAGTGAGGCGGTTTCACAGGCAAGTGGGCGATCAGTAACAGATAGGCTAGCCGATCCCGCTGCATTGGCAGCTGCTGGTATTTCCGTTGCGGCTCTTGAGCGCCACGCCCAGGTTAAACAAAATATGGAGCCTGAATTGCCTCGCCCAAATCCTGTTCGGTTACCAACCCGTCGGGAGCTATATGGCATTCGCATTCCTTCTCAACGTGATGCTGAACTTCAGCGCCGTAAAGAAGAAGCTTTGCAACGTGAGCAGATTTATCAACAATGGTCTGCTGCGTCAGAGAATGAACCACAACAAGATGAAGAACAAGAAAATAGGCTCCGTGAGCAATTTTTGCAGCAACAGCGCGAACGGTACGGCAGTGATATTGAGCATCATGATGAGACTGAGTCACCAATATCTCATCAGGCTGAAGTAACGCCAACGCCAGAAAAAGTGGTTCATTATACTCAACCTGAAATAGAGCATCGTTGGTCTTCTGCGCCCGCTTCTGTTGAACAAACTGAGCAAAATACTCATCACTTTAGCCAGTCTAAAAATACCTTCTCAGCGCAAGATGATGATGAGAATGCGGGTTATAAAGTTGAACCTAAATTCGATCTGAGTGAACATATTTCGGTATTAGATGAATTTTCGCCAGTTAATGATTTGGTTAATGAAGAGCCTGCAGATCCTTTATTTATGCCGTCATTTAGTGCAACGAGCGTGGAGAATACAAACAATACACCTCAAGTGAATGAGGTGACAAAACATGTCGCTCCAACACCGGATATCTCTGCTAATCAGTCGCACACTTTTGCTCCGCTGCAACAACCGCAACAGCAGCAGCAACAACCACAACAGCAGCAGCAACAACCACAACCACAACAACCGGAGCCGCAGCAAGACAGCCTGTTCCATCCGTTCTTGGTACGCAATGATCAACCATTGCCAAAACCAACGACGCCTATGCCTTCTTTGGATTTGTTAACTACGCCACCAACGCAAGAAGAGCCTGTTGACATGTTTAAATTAGAGCAGACAGCACGGTTGATTGAAGCTCGCTTAAATGACTATCGGGTGAAAGCGGAAGTGGTCGGCTTCTCTCCGGGGCCGGTGATCACTCGATTCGAGCTAGATTTGGCACCGGGGGTAAAAGCGGCGCGGATCTCCACTTTATCGAGAGACCTTGCCCGTTCACTTTCTACCACGGCGGTGAGGGTTGTTGAAGTGATCCCCGGCAAGCCATATGTGGGGCTTGAATTACCGAACGAAAAACGCCAAACAGTCTATTTAAGAGAAGTACTGGACTGTGACGAATTTAGGCATAGTGCATCACCGTTAACAATGGTGTTGGGTAAAGATATCGAAGGCGATCCGGTTATTGCGGATTTGGCGAAAATGCCACACTTACTCGTTGCGGGGACAACAGGCTCAGGTAAATCGGTAGGGGTCAACGCGATGATCCTCAGTATTTTGTATAAATCGAAACCTGAAGATGTCCGTTTTATCATGATCGACCCGAAAATGTTGGAACTGTCTATTTATGAAGGCATTCCACATTTGCTGACAGAAGTCGTGACTGACATGAAAGATGCTGCTAACGCATTGCGTTGGTGCGTCAATGAAATGGAACGTCGCTATCGCTTAATGTCGGCGCTTGGCGTACGTAATCTTGCTGGCTACAACGATAAAATTAAAGCTGCCGAAGAGATGGGGCGACCTATTCCTGACCCACACTGGAAACCGAGTGACAGCATGGAAACTGAGCATCCAATGCTGAAAAAAGAACCCTATATTGTCGTCATGGTTGATGAATTTGCTGACTTGATGATGACGGCAGGGAAAAAAGTTGAAGAGTTGATTGCTCGCCTAGCGCAAAAAGCACGTGCAGCAGGTATCCACCTAGTATTGGCAACTCAGCGCCCGTCAGTGGATATCATTACAGGTTTAATTAAAGCAAACATACCTACGCGTATTGCCTTTACAGTATCAAGTAAAATTGACTCTCGGACTATCCTCGATCAAGGTGGCGCAGAGTCATTATTGGGAATGGGGGATATGCTGTATTTACCACCTAACTCATCGATTCCTGTTCGTGTCCATGGGGCATTTGTCCGTGACCAAGAAGTGCACGCGGTGGTGAATGATTGGAAAGCCCGCGGTCGCCCAGAATATATTGATAGCATTACCAAATGCAGCGATGAAAATGAAGGGGGCGGTTATGATAGCGCAGAGGAAGAGTTGGATCCTCTGTTTGATCAAGCCGTCGAGTTTGTTGTAGAGAAACAACGCGTTTCTATTTCAGGTGTTCAACGTCAGTTCCGCATTGGTTATAACCGCGCTGCGCGAATTGTTGAGCAAATGGAAACGCAAGGGATTGTCAGTGAGCCGGGACATAATGGAAATCGCGAAGTGCTTTCCCCACGGCAAGCTGATTACTAACCTTGTTGTCGATGAGTTGCGAGAGCAATAATAAAGGCATAGCGCCTATTAAGGTATCAATAAAAGGTCTTTGTTCGATGAAAAAAATGATGTTATTGGGGGCGTTGGCTCTAAGTTTACATATCGGCTCAGTACTGGCAGATGCCAGCCAAGACCTTCAGGATCGCCTGAATAAGGTCAATAGCTTCCACGCTAGCTTCTCTCAAAAAGTCACCAGCCCAGAAGGTGACCTCGTACAAGAAGGTGTGGGGGAATTATGGCTTCAGCGCCCTAATTTATTCAATTGGAATATGACGTCACCTGATGAAAGTGTTTTAGTGTCTGATGGCAAAAATTTATGGTTTTATAACCCGTTTGTTGAGCAAGTCACTGTCACTAACTTAGCGGATGCGACTCAAGATACCCCATTTTTATTGATTACACGTAATAACCCAAGAGATTGGAAACAGTACTCTATTATTCAGCAAGGTAATACATTCGACTTAAAACCCAAGTTGAGTAATGGCACATTAAAACGTTTTTCAATTACGGTTTCTCCAGAAGGCACCATTGAGAAGTTTTCAGCCGTTGAGCAAGATGGGCAAACAAGTGCTTACCAATTGAAAGAACAAAAAAATGGTAATGTCGATAAGCGTAAGTTTACATTCACTGTGCCGGAAGGGGTCACATTGGATGACCAACGCTCAGGTGGTAAATAAGAGGAAATAGTGGGCAACCTATCACTCGATTTTTCACAAAATGAATTTCAACCTCTGGCAGCGCGTATGCGCCCAGAGGTTCTTGAACAGTATATAGGCCAAAAACATTTGCTTGCTGAAGGTAAACCATTACCCAGGGCAATAAAAGCAGGTCATTTACATTCAATGATTTTGTGGGGGCCACCAGGAACAGGCAAAACCACATTAGCCGAAATTATTGGTCACTATGCACAGGCAGATATTGAACGTATTTCTGCCGTTACGTCCGGTATTAAAGAGATCCGTGAAGCGATAGAGAAAGCTCGCCAAAATCGAGATGCGGGTCGTAGGACTATTTTATTTGTTGATGAAGTGCATCGTTTTAATAAAAGTCAGCAAGATGCGTTTTTACCACACATTGAAGATGGCACCATTACTTTTATCGGCGCAACCACAGAAAATCCTTCGTTTGAACTCAATTCCGCATTATTGTCGCGTGCACGGGTCTATCTACTGAAATCTTTAACGGTAAGCGATATTGAAGATGTGTTGCAGCAAGCCATGGAGGATCCCAAGCGAGGCTTAGGCGGGCAAAATGTGATTCTACCCGATACCACTCGTCAATTAATTGCCGAGTTGGTTAATGGTGATGCCCGTCGCTCCCTCAATCTTTTAGAGATGATGGCGGATATGGCGGAAACCGATAGCCATGGTCAGCGTATTTTAACGGCTGAATTACTAAAAGAAGTCAGCGGTGAACGTACAGCGCGCTTTGATAATAAAGGTGATCGTTATTACGATTTAATCTCTGCCTTGCATAAATCAGTACGAGGCTCGGCTCCCGATGCCGCTTTATATTGGTATGCGCGGATTATTACCGCAGGTGGTGATCCACTTTATGTGGCTCGGCGCTTGCTGGCTATCGCATCTGAAGATGTAGGGAATGCCGACCCGCGAGCGATGCAGGTCGCTATTTCCGCATGGGATTGCTTCACTCGGGTTGGTCCTGCGGAAGGTGAGCGTGCGATTGCTCAAGCTATTGTTTACTTGGCATGTGCACCAAAAAGTAATGCAGTTTACACGGCTTATAAAGCCGCGTTAGCGGATGCGCAAATGCAGCCTGATTATGATGTACCTGCCCATTTACGTAATGCACCGACAAAACTGTTGAAAGAATTAGGGGCGGGGAAAGAGTATCGCTATGCTCATGACGAAGAAAATGCTTATGCAGCCGGTGAGGTTTATTTCCCACCTGAAATGCAACATACCCAATATTACCACCCAACGAATCGTGGTTTAGAAGCGAAAATAGCAGAAAAATTAAACTGGTTAGCGCAACAGGATCAAAATAGCCCAACAAAACGCTATCGCTAATGTGGGCAATGCGGTAAGGTTATAAGAAATATTTTTTATAAAATTATTTAGGTCGCCTTCACAATAGGCGGCTTGATGGTGTAACGAGTATAATGCCGGAATGTGTTATACTCCCTTTCAATATTGACTAACAATAATCACAGGATAAGCATGCTCGATCCCAATTTACTGCGTACGGAGCTAGACGCGGTTGCTGAAAAACTGGCTCGCAGGGGTTTTACCCTTGATGTGGAAAAGCTGCGTGAATTAGAAGAACGCCGCAAAGTTTTGCAAGTTGAAACTGAATCCCTGCAGGCAGAGCGTAATTCGCGATCGAAATCCATTGGTGCAGCTAAGGCGCGTGGTGAAGATATCGAGCCTTTACGTCAGGAAGTGAACCAGTTAGGCGAAAAATTAGATGCTGCTAAGTTAGCATTAGATAAGCTGCAACAAGAGATCCGTGATATTGCATTAAGTATCCCGAATATGCCTGATGATGCTGTTCCTGATGGGAAAGATGATTCAGATAACGTTGAGGTTGCCCGTTGGGGTGAACCACGCCAATATGACTTTGAAGTTAAAGATCATGTTAGCCTTGGCGAACTCGCTGGTGGTCTAGATTTCCCCGCGGCCGTTAAACTGACAGGCGCGCGTTTTGTGGTGATGAAAGGGCAAATTGCTCGTCTACACCGTGCACTGGCTCAGTTTATGCTGGATTTGCATACTGAACAGCATGGCTATCAAGAGCTGTATGTACCGTATTTGGTTAACCATGATACGCTTTATGGCACTGGTCAATTACCTAAATTTGGTGAAGATCTGTTCCATACTAAGCCGCTTGAAGAAGAAGCGGAAAGTACTTATGCATTGATCCCAACAGCAGAAGTGCCGGTCACCAACTTAGTACGTGATGAAATCCTTGATGAAGATGCATTACCACTAAAAATGACTGCGCATACACCATGCTTCCGTTCAGAAGCGGGTTCTTATGGCCGTGACACGCGTGGGCTTATCCGTATGCACCAATTTGATAAAGTCGAATTGGTACAAATAGTGCATCCTGAGAAATCGATGGAAGCATTGGAAGAGCTAACCGGTCACGCGGAGAAAGTGCTGCAATTACTGAAATTACCCTATCGTAAAGTGATCCTTTGCACTGGTGATATTGGTTTTGGTTCACGTAAAACCTATGACTTGGAAGTTTGGTTACCAGCTCAGAATACCTACCGTGAGATTTCTTCGTGCTCAAATATGTGGGATTTCCAAGCTCGCCGTATGCAAGCACGTTTCCGCAGTAAAGGTGACAAGAAAACACAGTTGGTGCATACACTGAATGGTTCTGGTCTTGCTGTTGGTCGTACGTTGGTTGCTGTATTGGAGAATTACCAATTAGCAGATGGTCGTATTGAAGTACCAGAAGTATTGCGCCCATATATGAAAGGCCTAGAGTACATCGGTTAATCAAGTTAAATTAACTAAAACAGAAAACGCCACTTATTAGTGGCGTTTTTTTTTACAACCCACTGATACGTTGCTGGTTATTATGCTTCACTATTAACGGTTGTTACAGGATAAGAAACTAAGGGTTTGATCTCTTTAAGCACGAACATACTTTGCATTTCTTTAATACCAGGAAGCCGTCGGATCACAGACATCGCGAAATCGGCATAGGAATCTAAATCATGGGAAACCACTTGCAATAAAAAGTCGGCATCTCCCCCGATGCTGTAGCATGAAACAACATTTTCTAACTCACTGACTTCTTGTTCAAATTTCTTTGCTTCCGTTTCACTATGGCTGTCGATAGTGACACGCACAAAAACCATAACACCTAAACCAATTTTTTTGCGGTTAAGAATAGCTCGATAGCCTTGGATCACATCATCGTCTTCTAATTTACGGACGCGTCGCCAGCAAGGGGATGCTGACATACCGACTTTATCAGCGAGTACTTGATTTGTAATACGTGCATCGTCTTGAAGGAGTTTAAGAATCTTGATTTCTGTCTTATCTATTGCCATAGCGGGTATTTCCTTTCGGAATATATTTATACATAGGTAATTTTTTTCTTTTGGCTACTTTACTACAGATAAGATAGGCAGCAAATTTCTATTTATTGATGACATAATTGTTACAGTTCACGACCAGAAGAACCTTATGTTATCAAAAATTATGAAAAGGGGATTTTATGCAATTTGATGCATCTATTCATCGTTGTGCCATCATCGTCAATCAAGATCTAGCATTAGGGCTTGCTATGAATGCTGCAAGTATCATTGGTGTAGGGATAGGTAACAAAATTACCCAATTAATAGGGAATGATTTAATGAGTGCAGATAATATTTATTATCCTGGGGTCATCAGTGCATCATTACCTATATTAAAAAGCTCGCCTGAGCGAATAAAGCAAATTCAAAAAGAAATAGCAGAGCATGAAGATATTTATATATTACCTTTTAGTTTAATTGCTCAGTCTTGTAAAAGTTATGATGACTACACTCAAAAATTAACTAACACTCTAGATCAAGAAATTCAATTAGCAGCTATTGGTTTAGTAGGGAATAAAAATAGCATCAATAAATTAACCGGTAATTTATCATTATTTAAATAAGCGTTATATCTCGCCATTCTACTGTAGGTTAATCATATGATAAGCATAACACAATTGCTCTCTTATGCGAGTGCATTGGCGATTGCTGCCGTTATTCCAGGGCCCGGAATGACCGCAGTCGTCGCACGTACCTTGAAGGGTGGCGTAACAATGGGGTTTGCACTACTGAGTGGATTAATTTTAGGGGATATTATTTATCTCTCTTTTGCGATATTCGGCCTAGTATTCGTTGCTGACCACTTAGCCGCGATCTTTAATTTAATTTATTGGTTTGCTGCACTGTATTTATTTTGGTTAGCTTATGTCTTTTGGCGCCACGATGCCCAACCATTAAATACTGTAGGTGCTATATCAAAAAAGCAGTTAGCTATTGTGAGTGTTTCCGGTCTTGCCATTACATTAAGTAATCCAAAAACAATCGCTTTTTATATGGCAATATTACCGTTAGTCATTTCTTTAAATGAAATTACTATAACGATTTGGAGCACAGTATTAGTTCCAACTACGTTATTAATATTACTTTTAGTTGGCATGATATTTATCTTTGGTGCAAAGAAGGCAAGTAAATTTTTATCGAGTACGAAATCGCAGAGAGTGATCTTTCGAGGAACCGCTTTGATTATGTTTGCCGCAGCTATTGGTATGCTGTTTAAAACGCAATAAATGATAATGGCTCTACATGAGTGTAGAGCCATTAGGGTGTTTAATACATGACCTTGTGGCCGTAGCTTTCAAGGATGCTTTTGACACGTTCCATGATCTCTTTTGAAGGGGGCTTAACGCCATCGAGTTTATACTCCTCGCCCATGGTTTCCCATTTATGTTTGCCTAACTCATGGTAGGGGAGCAATTCGATTTTCTCGATGTTTTTCATATCCTTGGTAAATTCGCCGAGCAGATGAACAGAGTGGTCATCATCACTCCAGCCGGGAACAACGACATAACGCACCCAAGTTTTTTGGTTACGTTTGGCAAGATAACGAGCGAACTCGAGTGTCCGGTGATTAGAAACGCCGACCAATGTTTGGTGAATATCATCGTTGAGCTGTTTTAAATCGAGCATAACGAGATCGGTTACCTCCATTAGCTCATCAATCACGGGATCATAGCGACGTACAAAGCCGTTTGTATCAAGGCAAGTATGGATATTTTGCGCTTTACATGCACGGAACCAATCACGAACAAATTCAGCTTGTAAAATCGCTTCGCCGCCCGATGCCGTTACGCCACCACCTGTGGCATTCATAAAGTGGCGATAAGTAACAGCTTCTTTCATTAACTCTTCGACGGTAACCATCTTACCGGTATGGGTGTCCCAAGTATCACGGTTATGACAATATAAGCAGCGCATTAAGCAGCCTTGAAAAAAGACAATAAAGCGAATACCAGGGCCATCAACAGTACCACAAGATTCAAAGGAATGGATACGTCCCAGCGTCGCAGGAGGCGCAGTGGTGCTTAAATCAGCGGTTGGAATAATATTGGTTGTTGTCGACATAGCAGGAACTCCAAAAATACCTGTTATACTTAAATATATCGTTATTAGTGGGTAATTGACTTAAAGTATTCAGGTTTAGTTCTAAAAAAGCCCCATAAGGCTGGGGCTTTTTAGTTATTTTAATTGACTTATTAACCTAATTATTACATTGAACTTGTGAAAGTACGAGTAATAACGTCTTGCTGTTGTTCTTTAGTCAGTGAGTTAAAGCGCACTGCATAACCAGAAACACGGATAGTTAACTGAGGATACTTCTCTGGGTTTTCCATCGCATCCAACAGCATTTCACGGTTCATTACGTTGACGTTCAGGTGCTGACCGCCTTCGATAGAAGCTTCATGGTGGAAGTAACCATCCATTAGACCGGCTAAGTTCGCTTTACGAACCTCATCATCTTTACCTAATGCATTTGGTACGATAGAGAAGGTATAAGAGATACCATCTTTCGCGTAAGCAAATGGCAGTTTAGCGACAGAAGTCAGTGAAGCCACAGCACCTTTTTGGTCACGTCCGTGCATTGGGTTTGCACCTGGTCCGAATGGTGCGCCAGCACGACGACCATCTGGTGTGTTACCTGTTTTCTTACCATAAACCACGTTAGAAGTGATTGTCAGGATAGATTGAGTTGGTACTGCATTGCGGTAAGTCGGCAGTTTCTGAATTTTCTTCATGAAACGTTCAACTAAGTCACAAGCAATATCATCGACGCGAGGGTCGTTGTTACCAAATTGTGGGTATTCACCTTCGATTTCAAAGTCAATTGCAATGCCGTCTTCGTCACGAATTGGTTTTACTTTCGCATATTTAATTGCAGACAGTGAGTCAGCAGCGACAGATAGACCTGCGATACCACAAGCCATTGTGCGGTAAACGTCACGGTCATGCAGTGCCATCAGAGCCGCTTCATAGCTGTATTTGTCATGCATATAGTGAATGATATTCAATGCAGTGACATACTGAGTTGCTAACCAATCCATAAAGTGATCCATACGATCCATCACAGTATCGAAGTCAAGTACTTCGTCCATGATAGGAGCGTGTTTAGGACCTACTTGCATTTTCAGTTTTTCATCAATACCACCATTGATGGTATACAGCATGGTTTTCGCTAAGTTAGCGCGAGCACCAAAGAACTGCATTTGTTTACCAACTACCATTGGGCTGACGCAACATGCGATAGCATAGTCATCGTTGTTGAAATCTGGGCGCATTAAGTCATCGTTTTCATACTGAACTGATGAAGTATCGATAGAGACTTTTGCAGCGAATTTTTTGAAGCTAATTGGCAGTTTCTCTGACCACAGGATAGTCATGTTAGGCTCTGGAGAAGGGCCCATGGTATACAGTGTATTTAAGAAACGGAAGGTGTTTTTAGTCACTAGTGTACGGCCATCAAGACCCATACCTGCCAGAGATTCTGTTGCCCAAATTGGGTCACCAGAGAACAGCTCATCGTATTCAGGAGTACGTAGGAAACGAACCATACGTAGCTTCATGACTAAGTGGTCAATCAGCTCTTGTGCTTCTTGCTCTGTCAGTTTACCAGCTTCAAGGTCACGTTGGATATAAATGTCTAAGAAGGTTGAAACACGACCAAATGACATTGCTGCGCCGTTTTGTGATTTCACTGCCGCTAGGTAAGCGAAGTAAGTCCACTGAACCGCTTCTTTAGCGTTAGTCGCAGGACCTGAAATGTCATAACCATATTTTGCAGCCATTTCTTTGATTTGGCCTAATGCACGGTGCTGTTCAGCAATTTCTTCGCGCAATTGAATGGTCATTTGCAGGTCTTCACCGTTCTCTAATCTTTCTTGCAGTGAAGTGAACTGATTAAATTTGTCTTTCATCAGGAAATCAATACCGTACAGAGCAACACGACGGTAGTCACCGATGATACGACCACGACCATATGCGTCAGGCAGACCGGTTAAGATACCTGATTTACGGCATTTTAGAATGTCTGGAGTGTAAACATCGAAAACGCCTTGGTTATGGGTTTTGCGGTATTCAGTAAAGATTTTTTTCAGGCTAGGATCTAAAGTGCGATCATAGGCTTTACATGAATTTTCCACCATTTTGATCCCACCGAATGGGATAAGTCCACGTTTTAGAGGTGCATCAGTTTGCAGGCCAACGATTTGTTCTAAATCTTTGGCGATGTAACCCGCATCATGGGAAGTGATCGTTGATGCAACATCAGTGTCAAAATCAACGGGGGCATGAGTACGGTTTTCGATTTTGATTCCTTCCATGACTTTTTCCCACAGCGCATCTGTTGCTGGGGTAGAGCCTGCTAAGAAAGATTCATCACCTTCATATGGAGTGTAGTTTTTCTGGATGAAGTCACGCACATCGACGTTTTCTTTCCAGTTACCTTGGTTAAAACCTTGCCATGCTAAAGCGAATTTTTCATTTAATTCTGACATGATACTTTTACCTTTTAACAATGGATCTTTTAAGGATCTTAATAAATCTTTTCGTGAAAGTAGTGGCTATTAATGTTTTTGACCACCACGTAAATGCATGAACCAGTAAATTAGGCCGACTAAAAGTGCGCCGCCAATGATATTGCCGATAGTAACGGGTATTAGGTTGTCTGTAACAAAGTTGCTAACACTGAGTTGAGAAAAGTGTTCTGGTGAAACGCCAATTTGAGTCCAGAATTCAGCTGGAGCAAACTCTTTGATCATGATACCTAATGGGATCATAAACATGTTTGCAATGCTATGTTCAAAGCCACTCGCAACGAACATGGCGACAGGGAGCACAAGCACCAAAAGCTTATCGGCTAGGCTACGACCTGAATAGCTCATCCAAACAGCGAGACAAACCATTAAGTTAGCTAAAATACCTAAACAAACAGCCTCAATAAATGTATGGTGCAGTTTATGGTCTGCGGTTTGTAGGACATTAAGCCCCCATTGACCATTTGCCGCGGTATATTGACCAGCAAACCAAATCAAAGCAACAAAGAAGAGCGCGCCGATAAGGTTGCCAACATAGACGTTAAACCAATTTAGGAACATTTGCCCCCAAGTGATCCGCCCTGTAGCTTTTGACACAATGGTCAACACCGTGGATGTAAATAGATCTGCACCGCAAATAACCACGAGCATCAACCCAAGAGAGAAACAGACACCACCGATAAGTTTCGTAAAACCAAAAGGAGCGGCTTGCGCGCCAGTGGTCGCAGTAATATAAAAAACGAATGCGATTGAGATAAAGATACCGGCAGTGAATGCTGACAAGTATGTTATTGCAGGATGTTTATTGGCTTTGTAAACACCAGAGTCATCTGCAACTTGAGCCATTACAGCGGGAGGCAAAAGATTAAAAGGGTTGTCAGCTTTCATACTAACACTCTCTTACTAAGTTGATTAATTATAGCACGCAATCATAGTAACAAACGGCATAACTAAGAAATTTGATATGGATCATGAACCATCGTAAGAAATCGACGTAAATTGTTGAAAAATGGTTAAATTTCGATTTATCTAATTGATTTTTATAAATTAAATATTTTTTAAATTTTATTAAAAATTTTTATATTCTGACTTTGCTCAGGGAATATAGGTAAATAAAACCGGTGATTTGTTATTTAAATATTGCAAAATGAGCGGTGATTTTAATTAATTTAACTTATATAAAGATAATGGCCCGAAGGCCACTATCTAAAAATGATGATTTAGAAAACAATTAGGCATGTTCACGTTTTGCTTTTTGCAGTTTTTCATAGGCTGCAAGTAGCGCTTGGTGAGCTGGAAGCGCAGTTAATTCATCATCGATGGACCACAAACCATAGAAACAAGATTCGCCAGCAATAGCAGCGGATGCCGCATCGACGGTCTCTTGCCCATACATACGGACAAAAGCGCTATAATATTGTGACGCATCACGTTGTTCTTCTTGGCTCAGTAGTAGCAGGGTATGCAAACAACGATAATAGTTAGCTCGTTCAGCGGTAAAAACGGAGCTATTAAAGTCTTGTGTCCATTCTACCCAGGCTAATGCCTGATCTAGGTCACCACCTGCTAGCGCCAGCATGGATTTTAACTCACCAATACGCAAGTTACTCCAGCCATTATCTTTACCTACGGCAAGGCCAAGTAGCTCTCGTACACGCGTGAAATCATCGAGGCCTTCATCGTCCAATTGCGCTATTAATGCCAGATAATCTTGCTTTTCCCATTGGCTATCAGGCAGCGTGATAATGGTATGACGTAAATGTGCCCCCATCGCATTGTTGGCAATATGCAAGTCTTCGACAGGATAAATATCAGACATACCCGGCACTAAAATACGGCAGGCATAAACCCCTAAGTGGTGATAATCAGCAATATAAACCTCGGCGCCGAGCTGATTAAAAATGCCCATAAGTGTTGCAAATTCTTCTTGTGTTGTGCCTTTAAAATTCCAATCGACGAAAGGGTAATCGGCATCGTCTTTAAAGAGATCCCAGCTAATAAGACCACTAGAGTCGATAAAATGGGTCTCTAGGTTAGTCTGCTCAGCCACTTCTTCATCATCGAATGTCGGCGCATTAAACACATCAAGATCTTTAAGGCTACGGCCTTGCAAGAGTTCTGTTACGGTACGCTCTAAAGCAACACCAAAATCAGGGTGGGCACCAAAAGAGGCAAAACAGGTTCCATTTTGTGGGTTAAATAGCACCACGCAAATGACTGGGAATTGACCACCAAGAGAGGCGTCATAACAGAAAATAGGGAAGCCTTCTTTTTCAAGTGTGGCAACGGCTTCAACCACATTAGGATAGCGAGCCATGATCTCATTTGGGATGGTAGGCAAGCTGATTCGTTCAGCAATAATGCGGTTTTTCACAAAACGTTCAAAGACTTCAGATAAGCCTTGAACACGCGCTTCATTTGCCGTGTTGCCTGCCGACATACCATTAGAGACATATAAGTTGCCGACAATATTCATAGGAATATAAACCGTTTGGTTATCGGATTGGCGAGTAAAAGGCAGTGCACAGATACCACGCTCTTCATTACCCGATTGTAAATCGATCAACTGACTGCCTGCCAAAGCATTATCAGGATCGTAAAATTCACGTAAGCGAGTGTCTAAAATACCTTCCGGTAAGCTATCGTCTTCGGTAAGAGGAAACCATTTTTCATTGGGATAATGAACAAAATCACCTTCAGCGATCGATTTTCCTAAATAGAAATCGGCAAAGAAATAGTTAGTTGATAAACGCTCGAAATATTCACCGAGCGCAGAAGCTAAAGCGGCCTTTTTGCTCGCGCCTTTGCCGTTCGTAAAGCACAGAGGGCATGCTTTGTCTCGAATATGGACTGACCAAACATTAGGAACAGGATTCAGCCATGAGGCTTCTTCAATATCAAAACCGAGCTTTTTCAATTTTGTTTGAAATGCATCGATGGAAACTTCAAGGGCGGCATCTTTGCCAGGAATAAATGTTTGGCTCATGATTTTGTTACTTATCAATAGGGAGAATTATAGGGGGCTATGATACGGATTTTTGTTACACACCTCACGCAAAATTATCCTAATCCCCACTATTTTGCCTAAAATAATTATCGGTATCACGGAAATGCAGTTTCAAATCCACATAATAACGGTAGTTTATTTAAAGAGAGGTTATAGGATGAAACAGAGTCATAAAATATTACTGGCGACAGCGCTCTCATTGGCAAGTACATCCGTTTTTGCACTACCAAATATTACCGTATTAGCCACCGGAGGAACGATAGCAGGAGGTGGTGAATCAGCAACATCTTCAAGCTACCAAGCCGGAAAGGTCGGTATTGATGCACTCATCAATGCAGTGCCTGAAATCAAAAAAATAGCGAATCTTAATGGCGAGCAAGTCGTCAATATTGGCTCCCAAGATATGAATGACCAAGTCTGGTTAACGTTAGCGAAAAAAATCAACCAAGAGTGTGATAAAACAGATGGATTTGTGATCACTCATGGTACAGACACGTTAGAAGAAACTGCCTTTTTCCTCGATTTAACAACATCATGTCAAAAACCTATTGTATTGGTTGGCGCAATGAGACCATCGACTGCACTGGGGGCTGATGGCCCTCTCAACCTATATAATGCGGTGGTGGTAGCGACGGATAAATCAGCGGGGGATCGCGGTGTCTTAATGGCAATGAATGATAAAGTGATCCAAGGGCGTGATGTCGTTAAGATGAACACAACCGAAGTGCAAGCGTTTGAGGCAGTAAATGCAGGCCCACAAGGTTTTATCCATGATGGCAAAGTGACTTTTTATAAACCAGCAGAGCCTAGAGATAATAAAGCAGCCTTTGATGTCAGTAAATTAGACAAATTACCTCAAGTTGGCATTGTCTATAACTATGCTAATGCCTCTGCTGCCCCAGTGAAAGCGTTACGTGATGAGGGAGTTGAGGGAATAGTGAGTGCGGGGGTTGGGAATGGCAACATGTATAAAACGGTTTTTGATGCATTAGCCACTGCCGCTAAAGAGGATGTGGTTGTCGTTCGTGCCAGCCGTGTACCAACAGGCTACACGACTCGTAACGCTGAAGTGGATGATAACTTATATGGCTTTGTAGCTTCAGAGCGCTTAAATCCGCAAAAAGCACGTGTTTTACTTCAATTAGCCTTGACTGAAACCAAAGATCCTAAACGTATTCAGGCACTTTTTGAAAAATACTAACCCACACTAAAATTAGCGAATAGGGGGAATGACCCTCTATTCGCAGCTTTTCGCAGATAAATCCACCCTATTGGCGACAATATTAGCGGTAATTAGCGCAAAGCAAGGTACTAAGGAAAAGAGTATAAAGAGCCATATTGATGCCGATTGTGCACCTTCAATCCCTCCAGGTGAAGAAAGCCCTGCAAGGTTAGCGATCATACCTGCCAAAGAGGCACCAAAAGCAGTGGAAAATAGCTGTAAGGTCGTAATTGCCGACGACGCTTTTTGAGATTCACTTCCAGCCGAGACTTGCAATACTCGCGTGAGCAAATGTGGCCATGCTGCACCAATACTTGCGCCAGTGATAAATAGACCAATACAAATAATCCATACCTGAAATGCTTCAATAGCAATAATTTTTGTTATGAACAATGCAAGAGTGGTTAGGCCTACCAGTGTGAATAGTGGAGCGAAACGAATAATTCGCACGGCAACCGTCGGCTTTAGTGATGAGGAAGCAATGGCGGCACTTGACCAACCCGCACCGACTAGGGCCGCTAAATAGCCTGATAACAAGGGAGCCACACCATGCAATATCTGTAAAAAATAGGGAACAAAAACCTCTGTTTGTACACTTAGACCCAACAATGCCATCGTGAGGTAAATAGGCGCTAATTGTGCAGAAAAGCGAAATGTTCCCGAAGGAAAAAGCGTATTATGACCACGACGCTCAATAACCATTAATCGAGCACACAGTAAAACGGCAATAAACATCCCTCCAATAGGGATAAATTTGTCTTGACTCAAACTGCCTAGAGAGATGGCGAGCACGGCGCAAGAAAGCAGTAAAAGGGCCTGTAATGGAATCGGCTGTTGAGGGCAGTTTTCATGGGGATTTTTTGCCGGCAAAATCCGCCAAGTCAGCCATAAATAAGGGATACCGACTACGACCAGACACCAAAATGCTCCTCGCCATATATCGTACTCTGCAAATACGCCACCCAGTGCTGGCCCTAGTAATGTTGCCATTCCCCACATACTCGACATCATCGCTAACACTCTCGACCATAAATGTTGAGGAAATACAATGTGTACCATTGAGTAAGATAAGGTGAGTAAAATCCCGCCACCAGCCCCTTGGATCACTCTGCCAAGGAGCATCACTGGCATTGAGGGGGTGATAGCGCAGATAACGGATCCTACAAGAAAAATCAACGTCGCCAGCCCATAACTTTTTTTAGGGCCAAAATAATTGAGGATCCGTGAGGTAAGGGCGGACAAAATAATCGAAGACAGAATAAACAGTGTGGTATTCCAAGCATAGAAATTAATGCCGCCAATATCCCGTACAACGGAAGGTAATGTGGTAATGGTGATATAAACATTAATCGCATGGAGGCAAATCCCCCCCGATAAGGCAAGTGTTAAACAGAGATTCTTACCGGTGAGTAGTGTACGCCAACCTTCCTGCTGACTTTTCTCTATATTCACGTGTGACGGATCCCTCTTATTTCTCTTATTGAATCGCCTTATTTTCCCTCACTAAAATCATTCACTTGATCTGTTTATGAGTGAAAAACTATTCATCAACTAAAGCAGTTATGAATCAACTTAGCAAGTTTGAATGAAACGATTACATTCAAATGTAGTTATTTTTTATGTTGAAATAAGTCCAAAATGCCCATTCTGTCCATAGTGTTTTGCCTGCATTTTATCCTAAATTCAGGATATTAATTCGAGAAACACCATAAACTCGAATAATTAGTACTGTGAATGAATAGAAAAATTAATGTGTCTTGGCTCATATTTTAGGAATAAATATATTTTTAGCCTTGATAATTCGCGTTGCGAAAAATAGGCTAAGTAGGTACTCGTATTTTGTTTATCAAAACTAATCATTACTTAACGGGCGGCTACTGAAATTTATCACTGAAAAATAATATAAAAAACTGAGGAAACATCGAATGGTTAATAAAAATGTCAATCGTGGCAGGGGAATACTCGTGCTTAAAATAGGAATAGCACTCCTTCCTATTAGTTATCAACCAATAAGTTTTTCTGAGCAATTTTTAGATGATTCAACCCTTAAAGGCGGTTTGTATTATTGGCAACGTGACCGTTCGAGGAAAGAGTTAAATCCAGAAAGCGATAAATATAAGAAATATGTCAACAACCTTAAACATTCAACCGTGAATGCCAGCCTTGATTATTCTTCAGGTTATTTTCAGGATGTCATCGGTTTAGATTTAGCCGCATTTACAGCCATAGAATTATCCAATAGTGGCCCAGCGGCACCTAATGAAATTGGTTTTAGTGATGCAAAAACGCGTTGGGATGAAAAATGGACCGGTGATCGAAGTGGTGTCAGCGTTTATAAAGCAGCGGCTAAAATGCAATATGGTCCGTTTTGGGGCAGAGGCGGTTATATCCAACCAACAGGACAAACACTATTAGCTTCTCACTGGAGCTATATGCCCGGAACTTATCGGGGTTTCGAAATCGGTGGGGTATTTGATTTCGCACAACAAGGGGCCTTGAGCCTGTCATATATGTGGACAGACCGCTATAAAGCGCCTTGGTATCGCGATATGTATAACTTCCGTGAAGCGGATGGCCAAACAGAGATCAGTTATTTGCAATCCCTTGGTTTTAAATATGATTTTAAAAATAACCTTGTTTTAGAGGCGGCTTATGGGCAAGCAAAAGGCTATATGGACCAGTACTTTGCGAAGGCCTCTTATGCTGTTCCTGTGGCTACCCGTGACCTGCGGATGTCTTATCAATTTTATGGAGCAAAAGATAAGGTAACCAATGGTGGCATTAATGATGTTTACGATGGATTGGCGTTCTTGCAAGCCGTGACGTTTGGCTATACCTATGATCAGTTTGATTTTCGATTAGAAGGCACTTATGTGAAGGCAAAGGGGAATCAGGGCTATTTTTTACAGCGTATGACCCCGGGGTATGCGACATCAAATGGGCGATTAGATATTTGGTGGGATGGGCGCTCCGATTATAACGCGAATAATGAAAAAGCGCTCTTTGCGGGGGTGATGTACGATTTAGCTAAATGGGATCTTGCTGGTTGGAAAGTAGGAACATCATATATTTATGGATGGGATGCTAAACCCAGCACGAATACACAATATGCTCAAGATGTAAAATTAAAAGAAACGGCTTGGAACGTTGATATTTTATATACCGTTCAGACAGGTAAGGCGAAAGATACCTTATTTAAATTACATTTTACTAAATATGACAACCATACAGATATTCCAAGCTATGGTGGTGGGTTCGGCAATATATTTCAAGATGAAAAAGATATTAAGTTTATGGTCATGATGCCATTTACTATTTTTTAATAGCGCGGTCACTGCTATTAAAAAATAAAATAGCAGTGGTTGATTTTGAATTTAATATTGAGGTCACAATGAAAAAGAATTATTTAAGTCCTTTAGCATTATTCATATCAGCAACACTTTTTTCTACCGCAGTAAATGCTGAACAATCATCGGCTCAAGTCGTCGATGCATTAAGTGATATAGATGTGAAAATAAATGTGCTTGATAACCAAGCTGGTGAGCATGGTACTCACTGTGCTGCACTGGGTGCCGATTGGGCTGCATGTAACCGTGTCGATATTACCTTAACAAATGGCGATACTGCGATTGAATCCAACGATTGGGCGCTTTATTTTCATAGTATTAGACAGATTCTAAAACAAGATAACCCGCAATTTAAGATCACACATATTACAGGCGACCTTCATAAAATTACACCAACAGAGCAATTTAAAGGGATTAAAGCCCACGAAAAAGTGGTATTACCGCTAACGGGAGAATATTGGCAGGTTAGTTATTCAGACTTTATGCCTAGGTGGTACGCGACATCGGGAGATGCATCCCCACGCAACCTTAAGAGCACTGATACTCAAGATCCAACAACCTTTGTTACCCCCTTTGAACTGAAAAATTGGAAACGAACCGACGCCGATAACAATCTATTAATGACACCAGAAAACCGCTATCAAAAAAACTTAGCGATGAAACCGTTATCTGAGCAGCAATTGCGAGGGCAAATCTTACCTACGCCATTTGATATCAGTTTGCAGTCAGAGGATGTTGATCTGAGTAAAGGCGTTAAATTACAACTAAATGGGCTAACGAAAGGTGAGTTAGCTGTTATTGAACAACACTTACAACTGAGCAAGCTAAAACAAAATAGTCACGGGTTCCCCATTGAAGGGAAAATCGCACCTAAGCAATTTTCTACTGAAGATCAAGTGAGTGGTGCTTACAAATTAGTGATCACACCGCAACGAGCCGAAATTATTGGTTATGACCGTATAGGGTTATTTTATGGTGTAGGTTCATTATTGTCAGCGGTAACTGAAAGTGACACACCGAAAGTGGCAACAATGGTCGTGAATGATAAACCACGTATGGAATATCGTGGGGTCTTTTTAGACGTTGGACGAAATTTCCACAGTAAACAGGTGGTGATGCGATTAATTGACCAGATGTCACGCTATAAATTAAATAAATTCCATTTTCATTTAACCGACGATGAAGGCTGGCGGATAGAGATCCCCGGTTTACCTGAATTAACGGAAGTGGGAAGTCAGCGTTGCCATGATTTAACTGAGCAAAAATGTTTATTGCCGCAACTCGGGTCGGGGGCTGACAATAATAATATGGGGAGCGGCTATTTCACGCGTGATGACTATATTGAAATTTTACGTTATGCCAAAGATCGCAACATTGAGGTGATCCCTGAAATTGATATGCCAGCCCATGCACGTGCAGCCGTTGTTGCTATGGAGGCGCGTTATAATAAGTTAAGCGCGGCGGGCGATGAACAAGGGGCAAATGAGTACCGCTTAGTTGACCCATCAGATACTTCAATAACCACTTCGGTACAGTTTTATGATAAGCGTAGTTATTTAAACCCTTGCTTAGATTCATCACAGAACTTTGTCAATAAAGTCGTCAGTGAAGTGATGCAGATGCACGATGAAGCAGGTGTTCCACTGAAAACATGGCATTTTGGTGGTGATGAGGCGAAAAATATTCGCTTAGGTGCAGGCTTCCAAGATAAACGCGGCCCTATTGAGCCGGGCAAAGGTATTATTGATAAACAGCGCGAAGATAAGCCATGGGCAAAATCGAAAGCATGTCAGGCTTTAATTCAGCAAGGGGATGTCAGCGATTTTGACCATCTTTCCAGCCATTTTGCTAAACAGGTGAGTAAAAGTTTGCAACAAAAAGGCGTTACAACAATGCAAGCATGGCAGGATGGTTTAAAAGACGCTTCGAGTGCGAAAGATTTCGCCACTGACAATGTTCGCGTTAATTTCTGGGATACTCTCTATTGGGGAGGCTTTGACTCGGCAAATGATTGGGCAAACAAAGGCTACCAAGTGGTTATCTCCAACCCAGACTATGTCTATTTTGATATGCCTTATGAAGTTAACCCAAGTGAAAGTGGTTACTACTGGGCAACACGCGCGAGTGATGAACAAAAAGTCTTTGCTTTTGCCCCGAATAACCTCCCTCAAAATGCTGAAACCTCAGTGGATAGAGATGGGAATCCTTTCAGTGCGAAAAGCGACAAGCCTTGGCCGGGCGTATATGGTCTTTCAGGGCAATTGTGGAGTGAAGCCGTCAGAACGGATGATAAGGTCGAATACATGTTATTCCCTCGCATTTTGCCGCTGGCAGAAAGAGCGTGGCATAAGGCGCAATGGGAAAATGATTATCAATCAGGGCGTGAATATATTGGTGGTAAAACCCAATATGTTTCACAGCAAAAATTAGCAGATGATTGGAACCGTTTTGCGACTATCGTAGGGCAAAAAGAGCTTCGCCGCTTAGATAGAGCCGGAGTTGCCTACCGTATCCCTGTTCCTGGTGCAAAAATTGAAAACGGTGTGCTACTGGCGAATATCAGTTACCCTAGCTTAATTATCGAGTATGCATTGGCAGATAGCGATAACTGGCAGGTTTATTCGGCGGATAACCCACCCAAAGTCAATGGGAACGTCAAAATAAGAGCGAAAAGTCCAGACGGTGCGAGGGCGAGTCGTGTAGAAATCGTGACTCAAAAATAACGGGTATGTGGTGAGGGAGCGAATGAAGAGGCTCCCTCACGGTTTTATCGTCACCATACAATAATCACGTTCTATTACCCGCCGAGCTTGGGTATCAGAACCCTATCAACCATACGACTTAATCTTTACTCAGCTGACAAAGGATTGAAGGGGACTCGTTAGGTTCTTGAAAGATCTCAAAACAGGATAAGTAAGGCATTAATATGAAGTGGGGAAGGCTAGAGCCCAGTGAGTACTGGACTCAAATCCCACAGCCTTTTTAAAAACTATCTATAGTCAGTTAAAGGCAAAGATTTACGGTAATTACTCTTTTGGATCGTGTGCATCCGCATTTTCACGGCAATCGCCATCAGCACAGTGACCATAAAGATACAAACTGTGGTTAGATAGTTTAATACCGTGGCGTGCAGCGATATTGGTCTGGCGCTCTTCGATGGATTTGTCAGAGAACTCGATGACTTTTCCACAGTCTAGGCAGATTAAGTGGTCATGATGGTGCTGTTGAGTCAGCTCAAAAACGGATTTACCGCCTTCAAAGTTATGACGTGTCACGATACCTGCATCATCAAACTGGTTTAATACGCGGTAAACTGTAGCCAGACCGATCTCTTCGCCCATATCAATCAGCTTTTTGTAGAGATCTTCCGCACTGACGTGATGGCACTCAGGCTCCTGAAGTACTTCCAATATTTTTAATCTTGGAAGAGTGACTTTGAGTCCAGCATTCTTCAATGCTTTATTGTTGTCTGTCATGCGGGTTTGTCCTGTATCTTAAATCATAAATTTAACAATAATGAGACGTTTTTAACATAAATTCAGTTGTCTTCTAAACTGATTTACAATTATAGGCATGGAAATAAAAAATAGAAACCATGCTTTGTCGCATTATTATAATAGTATTAATAAGCCTATTTCTAATTAGTCGATTAGCCTAAAATTTCAGACAAAGACATCTCTTCTGAAATTTGCTGTACCCATGCATCAACACGTTCTTCGGTGAGTTCCGGCTGGCGGTCTTCATCAATAGCAAGGCCGATAAAGTGGTTATCATCCGCCATTCCTTTAGATGCTTCAAAATGGTAGCCATCAGTTGGCCAATGACCGACGATCACTGCACCGCGTGGCTCGATAATATCGCGAATGGTTCCCATCGCATCACAGAAGTACTCCGCATAGTCTTCTTGGTCGCCACAGCCGAATAAAGCAACAAGTTTACCTTCAAAGTCAATTTCTTCGAGTGTTGGGAAGAAGTCATCCCAATCACATTGGGCTTCACCATAGTACCAAGTTGGGATACCGAGAAGCAGAATATCGAATGCTTCAATATCTTCTTTACTGCACTTTGCAATATCATGAACTTCCGCGTTCTCGTTGCCTAATCTCTTTTGGATCATCTTGGCAATATTTTCTGTATTACCAGTGTCACTACCGAAGAAAATGCCTATGACTGCCATAAAGTGAATAACCTCTTGTTTTTCCAATCTGGTTTACTAAAGCCAGATAGGGCTAAATTTGAACTAAAGTACCTAGAATTTTGACCCTATTTTGGCGAAAAAGCGTGAATAAATCTGTCGAATTTGTGTGGTTTATGAAGACGAAACTATTGACCAGAAGGCTCATAGACTAGCGCTAGCTGTGACATTAACATCTCTTCTATCAACTCACTACGGCTCATGTTTTTTTCATTCGCCAATTGATTCAATATCGTGACAGCATCTTCATTAAGTTTTAATTCAACGCGGCGTAGTCCTTTGACCTTATCACGCTTAAGTTGATTACGTTTGTTGATTCTTAATTGTTCATCCCGCGACAGCGGACTTGTTTTAGGTCGCCCAGGCCTGCGTTCCTCAGCGAACAAATCAAGGGTGGTGCGATCAGTTTGTTCTTTTGCCATATATTTTTACTGCTAAAGGGCGTATACCAATAATCCAGCGCGCAATAATACCCTAGCTGACTCCCTTGTACCATAGCGCATGTCGAGCGAAAGTTATTGATAGTAAAAAAAAGAGCTGTTTGTTGGAAAAAGCACCAGCCGAGCGCATGCTGGTGCTTTGACGGTACTATTATTGAGTTTGCTGCCGCCATAAATGTGCATATAACCCATTTTGCTGAAGCAAATTTTGATGGTTATCCATTTCAGCCACCTTACCGTCGCAAATTACACAAATGCGATCCGCATGCATGATAGTATTCAAACGGTGCGCAATACTGATCACTGTCCGTCCTTGTGTGATTAAAGGCATATTCGCCATGATGGCGGCTTCGGATTCATAGTCTAATGCCGAGGTAGCTTCATCCAAAATCAAAATATCCGGTTTTGTCAGTAACGCTCTAGCGAGTGCGATGCGCTGGCGCTGCCCTCCCGAAAGATTCAGTCCACGCTCTGACAGAGGGGAGTTAAACTGCTCAGGAAGTGACATAATAAAGTCATAGGCGCCTGCAAGTTTAGCCGCTTCCACAACGTCATCATGATTGGCTTGTGGTTTACTCAAACGAATGTTTTCTTCAATAGTACCGACAAACAACATACTTTCTTGAAGTACGACACTCATGCGGCGACGCAGAGCAACCGTATCGCTAACCGCAAGATCCATCCCATCGACAATCACTTGACCATGTTGTGGAATATATAACCGTTGCAGTAGTTTCGTTAAGGTACTTTTTCCAGATCCTGAAGGCCCAGTAATACCGATAAACTCTCCCGCTTTAACGGATAATGAAAGATGGCTCAGCACTTCTGGGGCTTCGGGTTGATAACGAAAACGAATATTTTGGAACTCAATACGGCCTTGAATAGATGCCGAACTGACAATGCCTTTTCGTTCATTTTCAATAGGCTCATCCAAAATATCCCCCACACGGCGAAGAGAGATAATGGTATGCTGAAAATCTTGCCATATTTGCGCTAATCGAAGTACAGGTTGAGTGACATGAGCGCTTAACATATTGTAGGCAACCAATTCACCGGGGGTGATCCCCCCATTCATCACCTCTTTGACACCCACCCAAAGCAACAGCGCTGTGGTAATTTTACTGACGAGAGCCATTAGCTGTGAGGCGACCTCACTACGCAAGGTGACTTTAAAACCTTGAATAAGTTGTTTACTGAGTAACTTTTGCCAGCGACGATAAAAATAGGTTTCAGTTGCTGTCGTTTTAATCGTTTCAATCCCTGTGACAGCCTCTGTTAAGAAGGTTAGCCCATTTTCATCGGCTTGATAGGACTTCTCTGTTTGTTGCCGAATAATGGGGCCGAGTATCATCCATAAAATAAAAAAGATGACCAAAGAGCCAATGAGAAGCCATGACATAATGGCGCTATAGGTAAACAAAATGGCAATAAAAAGGCTAACAAAGAGTAAATCGATAAATAGCATCAAGGTAGAGCCAGTTAAAAACTGGCGGATATGGGCCATTTCACGAATTCGAGCGATAATTTTTCCTGTAGGGCGCCGCTTAAAATAGCCCAATGGTAGTGCCATTAGGTGCCGATAGAGTTTTCCTGATAATTCAGCGCCAATTTGTGTACTGGTATGGCTAAAAATTTTATTCCGAAGAAAACTATAAAGCGGCTCTGCAAAGGCAATACTAATAATGCCTATTGCCAAGACATGAAGGCTATTTAAACTACGTCCAACAAGTACCTTATCAATGACATTTTGAAATAATAATGGGCTAACTAAGGCAAAAAGTTGCACGACAGCTGCAAGGATAAAAACATTCTTTAATTGGGCGCGCTGACGTAATATTGAAGGGATAAACCAGCCAATACCAAACTTTCTTTTTTGCTCGGCTTCAAATTGTTCTTTGATTAATAACACGGCAAAGCGGCTATTTACCTCTGTATTATGTTCATGCCACAGACAAAGCTTACCTTGTGTGGGGTGAATTAACACTAACGCCCCCTCATGATTGTTTGCCAGCACCCACCAAACATCGTGAATACGAATTAGTGCAGGAAGGGGAAGGTTAGCGATTTGCCGTTTGTCTAAATCATCAAGCTCACTTTCATAGCCTATAATGTGGGCACATTCTCTAAGCTCCCAGTCGGTCGGTGAATCAGAGCTCATGCCAATAGCATGCATTAATTGATCTTTAGTGACATTTTTTTGATAATGGTTTGCCACCCACACTAAAGCCTCTAAACCATAATTTGTTTCAGTCGCAGTCATGGATTATTTTTCCCTCATGGCGGTGGTGGTATATTCTTGAATAGGGCTAAGTAAATAATCGATGACGCGACGTTTTTCGGTTTTAATTTCGGCAGTGACCGATAGACCGGGGGTTAATTCGATGTGATTGCCTTCAACCAATAGGCTCTTTTTCTTTAAACCTATTTGTCCTAAAAAAACCAAACCTAATTGCTCGTCTTGGGTGCTATCTCTAGAAATCGAAATGACTTCACCATCGATAGTGCCATAGCGTGTGTAGGGGAAAGCATCTATTTTGACCGTTGCTAATTGCCCTTCACGAATAAATCCAATGTCTTTATTGAGAATTTTGACTTCGGCTAATTGCACGTCATTATTGGGCACAACCACCATCAATTGTTGAGCTGGCTGTAATACGGCACCTAAAGTATAGGTCGCGAGTTGTTGTACTGTACCATCTACAGGGGAACGAATAATTTTTAACTGCTCTCTTTCTTGGTTTTTTAGTAATTCCTGCTCCGCTGAAACTAATTTAAATTCAGCTTGGCGATATTTTTCATACCACTCTTGGGTTTTCTGTGTCTGTAGTCGGTGACGTTTTTCATGTAGTGCGGAATGTTGACTATTGAGGATCGCTAGCTCGGATAATTTTGAGGTTTTCTCTTTTTTCGCCATTAACAGTTCACGCTCTTGCTCCAAAAACTCTTTTTGGCTAATCAGTTGCTGATTATTTAATACCCGATGGGCATCAAGGCGTTTTTGTATATTGATGATCAAAGTATTAACGTCTTTTAATTCACGCTCTCTTGCCGAATAATGAGTTCTATTCAATGTTATTTCATTATCAATCTCATTGAGTAACGCATCATATTCATTTTTTAAGCTTTGATAGCTTTCTAAAAGGCGTTGCTGCTCTGTAGGTAATAATTTAGCAAACTCCTGAGTGAGCTCAGGGGAAATTTGATTTAATAACGCATGATGTACCCATTTTTCAATTTGTTGAAAATGAATTTGATAATTAAGATTATGAATATCTTGATTGATCCCTAAGACATTAACACTTAATAATGGGTCGCCTTGTTTGACGTGTTGTCCATCAGCCACATAAATATGTTGTAAGCGGCTAAGCTCAAAGGCTTGAATAACTTGTGTTCGCCCGGAAACGACCAATCGGCCTTGTGTCGTCGCTTGAATATCTAATTTACCGATATATGACCAAATAATCGCAAATAAAATGCCAATACTGATAATGATGGCCGTTGTTAAGGCTAGGTAAGATGGCGGGCTTTTTAATAGTGCTAAATGTGACGGTAAAAAATGGTTATACCGTGTCGTTGCTGCTGTTTGTTTCATAACTAACATCCGTGTCATTATTTAAAAGATTGCTGTAACGCCCATAAATGTTGATAAAACTGGCCTTGCTCAAGTAATTGTTGATGGCTTCCTTGTTCAACAATTTTGCCTTGTTGCATCACGATAATACGTTGGTGATGACGAATAGTAGAAAGGCGATGAGCAATCGTAATTACCGTTCTGCCCTGAGCAATAAGCTGCATATTTTTTTGAATGATAGCTTGAGACTCATCATCTAATGCGCTGGTGGCTTCGTCAAAAATAATAATTTTAGGGTCGGCGAGCAGTGTACGTGCAATAGCAATTCTTTGGCGTTGTCCCCCAGACAGTGATGCGCCTCCTTCGGATAATATGGTGTCATAACCCATCGGTAATTTTAAGATAAAATCATGGGCCCCCGCCATTTTGGCGGCATGTATGACTTCATCCATTGACGCATTGGGATAAGTTTGCGCAATATTATCGAAAACGGTTTGGTTAAAAAGAAAGTTCTCTTGTAATACGATACCAATTTGCCTTCTGAGCGAATGAATATTCATCGATGAAAGAGGAGTGCCATCTAATAGGATCGTTCCTTTCTCAGGGGTATATAATCGGAGTAATAAACGTGCAAGAGTACTTTTCCCTGAGCCAGATGTACCAACAATGCCTAATGTTTCACCAGCCTGAATCGATAAATTAAAATTATCGAGAATATAAGGCATGTCAGGTTGATAGCGAAAAGAGATATTACGCAAATGGATATGGCCTTTTAAGGTATTATTATCCGCTTGTTTTGTTTGCTCTGTCGGCAAATTGATAATTTGCGCTAATTTTTCGATGGCAACTTTGGTTCTAATATAATCCCCCCAGAGCTTAACCAACTTAACAAGAGGCTGGCTTGCATGATTGACCATCATATGAAATGCAATAAATTGACCAATAGTAAGCTGTAAGGCTAAGACTTCAGAGGCACCAATCCACAAAATAACGGCGCTGGTTAATTTCTCAATCACCATCACAATATGTTCAGAGCGGGAGTTGATTTGGCCTGCCGCAAATGTCGTATGACTCATATCAGAAGTTTGCTGATCCCAGCGGCGAGTAAAATTGGGCTCTATTGAGAGGCTTTTGGCTGTTTCAATACCATTAATACTTTCGGTTAAAAATGAGGTGTTGATGGCAATATTTGCAAATTGCTTATGGGCCGCGGCCTCAATTTTAGGCGTCAGCCACCAAGCAACTAATAAATAGAAAGGAATTGAGCATAAAAAAAACAACATTAAGGTTGAGGATAATAGGCTCATGACATAAAGAAAAACAAATAAAAAGAGCACATCAACACAGAGTGTAAAAAAACTTCCTGTCAAAAATTCGCGAATAGTCTCTAGCTCTTTAACGCGTGTAACGATTGCACCAATTTGCCGAGTTTTAAAAAACGAAAGGGGCAGATGTAGTAAATGATTGACCAACTTTAACCCTAAAGTCATATCGATACGGTTAACGGTATGGTTATAAACATACTCACGCAGCCCTTTAAGCGTCACTTCAAGGATGGCGGCAATAATAAGACCAAAGATCAGCAGATCCAATGTCATCATACTATTATGCACTAACACTTTATCCATAATGACTTGGATAATAATTGGTGTCACTAATGCGAGTATTTGCAAAATAAATGAAAATAATAAAACGCTAGCGATAATATATTTATATTTCAAAAATTCTGTTTTAAACCAAGTAATATCAAATTGGCTTTGTTTGGTTTTAACCTGTAGCCATTTACCACTCCACATTTGGATAAACTTATCCATACTCCATAATTCTGGAGGATGGTTACCAAATCGCTGAATAAGAACTTGCTCATGATTAAAATTAGCTAATAGATAAGCTACGTTATCATTATCATAAATAATAGAAGGAGAATCTATCTTACTAATGTTTTTATTGGTTTGATTTTTATATTTACACTTTATATTAAGCTTGTTTTGAAGCGCTTTTAATGTATCACGGAAACTTTCTTTCTCTGCGGTGATGGTATTAAACTCGTCTTGACTAATATCACTTGTTAACTTAATGATGATGCCAATAAAGTAGAGTGTTGACTGAGTATTTTCACTTTCCATTTTTTCTGTGAATATTCCTTTGGGTTATTGCTTGTCATATAGGATGGTTGATATTTATTGCTGATAAAATAATGTTAGCAATAATAGATGAAATAGCATGGATAGTTTTCACAGAGATAATACAGAAATAATAGTTATCAGTGTATTGAAGTTTGTCTTATATATTATTGGTTCTTATTTGGTTTATAATGAAGGGTTATATATCCCCTTCATTATAAATAAAGCTTGAATTTATTGGTATTCGGGCAAATCTAAGAAACGGTGTATGGCTCTAAGTACATGATCTGGTTTCTCTGCATGAACCCAATGCCCTGCATCCGCGACGACCCATGCTTTCGCATTTGGGAACTGTGCGGCAATCTCTTCTCTATATTCGGCTTGCACATAAGGGGAGTTACCGCCGGGGATTAATAGAACAGGTTTATCCCAAGCCGGAACGGTTTCCCAGCCAATAATAAACTCATAGTTTTCTTTGATGGCAGGCAGGTTAAATTTCCACTCGCCTTGGCGGAATGATTTGAGTAAAAACTGAATGACACTCTCTTCATCAAGGTATTCGCGCATGACGACCGTCGCGTCTTGGCGGCTTTTGACGCCAGCGTGGGTCACCGCTTCGAGAGCCGCAATAATGGTATCGTGGCGGCGAACTTGATAAGCGACAGGCGCCATATCAATAGCCACAACTTTTTCTACGAAATGAGGGGCAATTTCGGTTGCTGCCATCGCAATTTTCCCGCCCATGGAGTGACCAATCAAAATGGCGTTTTCATATCCAAGGGATTGTAAGAGTGTCATGACATCTTGTGCCATTTGGCGATATTCCATTGTCGTGGCACGGAATGAGTCGCCATGGTTTCTGACATCAATTTGGATGGTGACAAAATATTTTTGTAAATCGCGGGCTAATACACCGAGATTATTGAGATCACCAAATAATCCGTGGATCAGCACGACAGGGGGAGACGATACCGGAGCTTCAGGTTTATGAATAGTATGGTTTAGCAGGTTTGTCATAGTTCATTTTCAGCTTATTTATCTTCTTTAACGATATGATGGCATGTACATTAGCAAAATCCAAACGGGTCGATTAATTATTCAATGCTATCAATAAAAGAATAAATGGAATATTAAGGTCTCATTCTTCTCATTATTGTATTTTTTTCTGATTAAACATAAAACCACCAATCAGATGATAACTTACTGAAATATCGTTGAACTTAGTGTGCTGTTTACTTTAAGTTATTGAAATTTTAATTGTTTTGTTTTCTTGAAATCTATCTTATAATCCCAACGCAAATTTTAGTTAAAAAAGTACTGGGAAAAAATGAAAACGATAGAAGTTGATGAAGAGCTTTACCGCTATATTGCCAGCCACACACTGCATATCGGTGAAAGTGCATCGGATATTTTGCGCCGTATGTTAAATTTAAAGTCCGGTCAGCCAGTACAAGTCGTTAAAGAACTCGGCAACGAACAGCCGCCGCAGCAGGCGGTCGAGACAAAAAAAACAGCCATTACGCCGCAAAATCCAGTTAGGGTGATGAGGGAGCTTTTACTCTCTGATGCTTATGCAGAAAAAAGCAAAGCCATCGACCGCTTTATGCTAATTTTATCGACACTCTATAGCTTAGACGCCACTGTTTTTGCTAATGCGACAGAGTCAATGCATGGTCGTACGCGTGTCTATTTTGCTGGCGATGAGCAAACACTGTTAGCCGCAGGTAAGCAGTCAAAACCTCGGCATATTCCGGGAACGCCATTTTGGGTGATCACCAACACAAATACCAATCGCAAACGCAGCATGGTTGAAGCAATCATGCAGGAAATGCAGTTCCCTGCCAATGTGATTGAGAAAGTTTGTAATACTATCTAATCGAAAAATTGAGGCATCGCTGGTGTCACAAATAAGGCACCAGTGCATTGGGAGATAACAAGTGACAATACATGAACGCGCAGGGCAGCTTCCGTTTCAGAAAGATTTGATTAATGTTGCACAACTAACCGCTCAATATTATCAACTAAAACCACAAGTCGGTAACCCTGAACATGCAGTGAAGTTTGGAACATCGGGGCATCGAGGCAGTGCAAGTAGGAAAAATTTCAACGAAAATCATATTCTTGCTATTGCTCAAGCGGTTGCTGATTTACGTAAAAAGCAAGGGCTAACAGGGCCATGCTTTGTCGGCAAAGACACCCACGCGTTGTCTGAAGCGGCATTTATTACGGTTATTGAGGTGTTAGCTGCAAACCAAGTCAATGTGGTTATCCAAGCCGATAACGGGTTTACTCCGACGCCTGCCATATCCCATGCGATTATCAGTTATAATCAATCCCATCAAGATGTTGCGGATGGAATTGTCATTACACCTTCTCATAACCCACCGGAAGATGGCGGTATAAAATATAATCCCTCAAATGGTGGTCCTGCTGATACCGATTTAACATCGGTTATCGAAAAGCAAGCAAATCAATTACTTGCAAACGGCCTTACGGGTGTTAGGCGTATTTCTTTTGAAGATGCGCTGGTCAGTGGTTATGTCACCGAACAAGATTTAGTCATGCCTTATGTCGCCGCACTGGGTGAAGTGGTGGATATGAAGGCGATTCAAAAAGCAGGTTTAAAATTAGGTGTCGACCCACTCGGTGGTTCTGGCATCGAATATTGGCGCAAGATTGCTGAATATTATCAATTAGATCTTGAACTGGTGAATGATCAATTAGATCAAACATTCCGTTTTATGCCGCTTGATCATGATGGCGTGATCCGCATGGATTGCTCATCGCGTTGGGCGATGGCTGGCCTATTAGGGATGAAAGAAAAGTTTGACTTAGCATTCGCCAACGACCCTGATTATGACCGTCATGGTATTGTCACCCCAGCAGGGTTAATGAATCCAAACCACTACCTTGCGGTTGCGATCGATTACCTATTCCAGCATCGCCCACAATGGGGGAAAGAGGTCGCTGTCGGGAAAACACTCGTTTCAAGTGCCATGATTGACCGTGTTGTTGCCGATATTGGACGTGAACTTGTCGAAGTACCCGTTGGTTTTAAATGGTTCGTCGATGGCTTGTTTAACGGAAAATTGGGTTTCGGCGGCGAAGAGAGTGCCGGAGCGTCTTTCCTTAAATTTGATGGCACACCTTGGTCGACAGATAAAGACGGTATCATTTTATGTTTGCTAGCGGCAGAAATTACTGCGGTGACAGGGGAAAACCCTCAGCAACGTTATAACAAACTCGCCGAAAAATTTGGTGCGCCTATTTATAGTCGTATTCAAGCCAAAGCCACCCATGAGCAAAAAGCGAAACTCAGTAAGTTGTCGCCAGAGATGGTCACTGCGGACTCTTTAGCGGGCGATAAGATCACTCAACGTTTAACGACGGCACCGGGTAATGGCGCTTCTATTGGTGGGCTAAAAATCATGACCGATTATGGTTGGTTTGCCGCTCGTCCATCCGGCACGGAAGAAGCGTACAAAATCTATTGTGAAAGTTTCCGTGGCGAAGAGCATTTACGCCAAATTGAACAAGAAGCAATAGAGATTGTGAATAAGGTTATTGCTTAATCAGCCGTATCATTATTGCCTAACTGGCTAGAGCAAAATATTTTCAAATCCCGATTATGCAAAACAGGCCATAATCGGGATTATATTTTTTATTCGTCCACTATCGCTTCATAATATTGTGGTGGTATTTGTTGTGACGGGATTAACAAAATTCCTCTCTTTTTTTATCAATAAATTCAACTTATCGTATTTCCCATCAACTCGACAATAACCGTTGCAGCAAGTGACAGGTGATGATACAACCATAGTTACTGAGTTAATTTAACAAACATTGTTGAAATTGAAGATAGGGTGAAATCAATGAGTCAGGTTTATAATTTCAGTGCGGGTCCTGCCATGCTACCTGTTGAAGTCATGCGTCGTGCTGAACAGGAATTTTGTAACTGGAAAGGCTTAGGCGTTTCTGTTATGGAAGTTAGCCATCGCGGCAAGGATTTTATTGCGATAGCGGAGGAAGCAGAGCAAAATTTACGTGATTTATTAAATATTCCGCAAAATTATAAAGTACTATTTTGCCATGGTGGTGCTCGCGGTCATTTCGCTGCATTACCGCTGAATCTGTTGGGCGATAAAACCACGGCAGACTATATTGTTGGTGGCTATTGGGCGGAATCTGCGGCAGAAGAAGCACAAAAATATTGCACTCCTAACATTATCCAAGTCAAACAAGAAAAAGACGGTGTTGTGGGTGTGAAACCGATGAGCGAATGGCAATTAAGCTCAGATGCGGCTTATGTTCACTATTGCCCTAATGAAACTATTGATGGCCTAGCTATCCATGAAGAACCTGATTTCCCGAAAGACAAAGTGATCATTGCGGACTATTCATCTTCGATTCTGTCTAAACCTATTGATATTAGCCGTTATGGCGTGATTTATGCAGGAGCACAAAAGAATATTGGTCCAGCGGGTCTTACCATTGTTATTATCCGTGAAGATCTCTTGGGCAAAGCTTCAAAGCAGACACCCTCAATATTTGATTATACAACCCTAGCAAAATATGACTCGATGTTTAATACACCGCCGACTTTTGCTTGGTATTTGTCAGGTATGGTATTTAAGTGGTTGAAAGAGCAGGGCGGCTTGCAGGAAATGGCAAAACGCAACTATGAAAAATCACAATTGTTGTATAACGCAATCGATGATAGTGAATTTTATATTAACCGCGTTGCGGTCGAAAACCGTTCTTGGATGAACGTACCTTTCCAAATGCAAAATCCTGCGTTGGATGACAAATTCCTTGAAGAAGCGAAAGCACAAGGGCTATTGTCACTAAAAGGTCACCGCGTTTCAGGTGGGATGCGTGCATCAATATACAATGCGATGCCATTAGCCGGTGTCCAAGCACTTGTTGATTTCATGGCAGACTTTGAACGTCGCCACGCATAATCATCTTCCCGACCTAATCCGCGCATTGGGTCGGGTTTAACTATCTTCATTTTTGAAAACGATAATAAATAATTAGGCAAACAGTACTGGAGAACCTGCGCTTTATGCAATCCCTGACATTACAACCTATCTCTTCAATTAACGGAACGATCAACCTGCCAGGGTCTAAAAGTGTATCGAACCGAGCGCTGTTATTAGCGGCTATGGCTAATGGCACAACGTTACTGACAAACTTACTGGATAGTGATGATATTCGCCATATGCTGAATGCATTAAGCCAGCTTGGTGTTAATTACCAATTGTCTGAAGATAAAACACGTTGTCGTGTTCAAGGAGTCGGTGGGCGGTTATGCCATACTGACGAACTGGAAATTTTTCTGGGTAATGCGGGTACGGCAATGCGCCCATTGACCGCAGCATTGTCGTTAGCGAATAACAATATTGTGTTAACAGGCGAGCCTCGCATGAAAGAGCGCCCAATAGGGCATTTAGTTGATGCTTTACGTGAAGGTGGCGCTACGATTGATTACCTAGAACAAGAAAATTATCCGCCCCTTCGCTTACGTGGTGGTTTTTCTGGTGGTGAAATATCGGTTGATGGCTCTGTCTCTAGCCAATTTTTGACCGCACTTTTGATGGCCGCGCCGTTGGCTGAGAAAGAGACAATCATTACTATCTCAGGTGAATTGGTTTCAAAACCTTATATCGATATCACCTTAGCCTTGATGGCCACGTTTGGCGTTGAAGTGGATAATCACCAATATCAACGCTTTGTTATTAAAGGGCAACAGCAGTATCAATCACCCGGTGAATACTTAGTCGAAGGTGATGCGTCATCAGCATCCTATTTTCTTGCCGCGGCAGCTATTAAAGGTGGTACTGTCAGAGTGACAGGTATTGGTCGTAATAGTCTCCAAGGCGATACCAAGTTTGCCAATGTACTGGAGAAAATGGGGGCAACAATTCGTTGGGGGGATGACTTTATTGAATGCCAACGAGGTACGTTAAACGGAATCGATATGGACATGAACGCTATCCCAGATGCGGCGATGACCATTGGTACTGTGGCACTGTTTGCGCAAGGGGAAACGGTGATCCGTAATATCTATAATTGGCGCGTGAAAGAGACGGATAGACTGTATGCTATGGCGACTGAACTGCGTAAGGTCGGTGCTGAAGTCGAAGAGGGGCACGATTTCATCCGTATTGTTCCGCCAGCGCAATTACAGCATGCTGAAATTGAAACCTATAACGATCACCGAATTGCTATGTGTTTTTCGCTCGTTGCCTTGTCTGATACCCCTGTTACGATTTTAGATCCAGGGTGCACGGCAAAAACATTCCCAGATTACTTCCAACAATTAGCCCGTCTGAGCTAAATTTTAATCATTCGACTGACTGACTTTGCATTGAGGCAATGTCAGTCAGTATCTATAATTAGCCGCCATTTATATATCTGCATAACCATTTTTCTGCGACTCATCAGAACCTGCTTATTTCACAAAATCGTCGAGTAGGTATAATACCACTACAGATTTTAATTGCAGGTGGTGAAACCACGTGCAGAGAAGGAGACCTTTTATGGTGGCAATTGCCCCTGTAATAACCGTTGATGGACCAAGTGGTGCTGGTAAAGGTACATTATGCCAAGCGCTGGCAAACCAGTTTGGATGGCAACTCTTAGATTCTGGTGCGATTTATCGTGTTCTCGCATTAGCGGCTTTACATCATCATGTAGACATTCAGTCTGAAGATGCGTTAGTACCTTTAGCGGCAAACCTAGATGTACGCTTTGTGCCAGAAGAAAACCAGTTAAAAGTGATTTTAGAAGGCGAAGATGTTTCAAATCAAATTCGCACGGAAGATGTGGGTAAAACCGCCTCGCAAATAGCGGCTTTTCCGCGTGTAAGGGAAGCGCTATTACGCCGGCAACGCGCATTTAGAGCGATGCCTGGTTTGATTGCAGATGGTCGTGATATGGGAACCGTTGTTTTTCCTGACGCTCCCGTCAAAATTTTTCTTGACGCTTCCGCAGAAGAGCGCGCTCATCGGCGCATGAAGCAGTTGCAGGAAAAAGGGTTTGATGTTAACTTTGAACGACTTTTAACCGAAATACAAGAACGCGACTATCGTGATCGTAACCGTTCGGTTGCACCTTTAGTTGCCGCGAAGGATGCTTTGATTTTGGACTCCACAAGTATGTCAATTGAGGAAGTCATTGAAAAAGCACAAGCCTACGCGAAAAAAATTCTGCAATTATCTTAATAATTGGCTGTATTTTAGCTTATAATGTAGATAGTATACGCATCTAATACTATGTTGATTTTTTCGCTTAACATGGTAATCACCTTATGACAAGGAAAGTTGTGGGGTATGTAAAACAACCCCATTTGGCCGGAAGCTGAATGGACGTTAATTTAAAACTCTTGAAGATCATTAATATGACAGAATCTTTTGCTCAACTCTTTGAAGAATCCCTGCAGAATATTGAAACCCGTCCTGGTTCTATCGTCCGTGGTACTGTTGTTGCCATCGATAAAGACGTTGTTCTGGTTGACGCAGGTCTGAAATCTGAATCTGCTATCCCAGTAGAACAATTCAAAAATGCTCAGGGTGAGCTAGAAATCCAAGTTGGCGACGAAATCGACGTAGCTCTGGATGCAGTTGAAGATGGTTTCGGTGAAACTATCCTTTCTCGTGAGAAAGCGAAACGCCACGAAGCATGGCTGATGCTGGAAAAAGCTTACGAAGAAGCTGAGACTGTAACCGGTGTTATCAACGGTAAAGTAAAAGGTGGTTTCACTGTAGAACTGAACGGTATCCGTGCGTTCTTACCAGGTTCACTGGTTGACGTTCGTCCAGTTCGTGACACAACCCACTTGGAAGGCAAAGAGCTAGAGTTCAAAGTTATTAAGCTGGATCAGAAACGCAACAACGTTGTTGTTTCTCGCCGTGCTGTAATTGAATCTGAAAGCAGCGCAGAACGCGATCAACTGCTCGAAAATCTGCAAGAAGGCATGGAAGTTAAAGGTATCGTTAAGAACCTTACTGACTACGGTGCATTCGTTGATCTGGGCGGTGTTGATGGCCTGCTGCACATCACTGATATGGCTTGGAAACGTGTTAAACACCCAAGCGAAATCGTCAATGTTGGTGATGAAATCACAGTTAAAGTTCTGAAATTCGACCGTGAGCGTACCCGTGTTTCTCTGGGTCTGAAACAACTGGGCGAAGATCCTTGGGTTGCAATCGCTAAACGTTATCCAGAAGGTACTAAACTGACTGGTCGCGTAACTAACCTGACTGACTATGGTTGCTTCGTCGAAATCGAAGAAGGCGTTGAAGGTCTGGTTCACGTTTCAGAAATGGATTGGACTAACAAAAACATCCACCCATCTAAAGTTGTTAACGTTGGTGACGTTGTTGAAGTTATGGTTCTGGATATCGATGAAGAACGTCGTCGTATCTCTCTAGGCCTGAAACAATGCAAAGCGAACCCATGGCAGCAATTTGCAGAAACTCACAACAAAGGTGACCGTGTTGAAGGTAAAATCAAGTCAATCACTGACTTCGGTATCTTCATCGGTCTGGAAGGCGGCATCGATGGCCTGGTTCACCTGTCTGACATCTCCTGGAACGTTGCAGGCGAAGAAGCAGTTCGTGAATACAAAAAAGGTGACGAAATCGCAGCCGTTGTTCTGCAAGTCGACGCAGAACGTGAGCGTATCTCTCTGGGCGTTAAGCAGTTAGCTGAAGATCCATTCAATAACTACTTAGCAGCAACCAAGAAAGGCGCAATCGTAACTGGTAAAGTTATCGCAGTTGATGCTAAAGGTGCAACTGTTGAGCTGACTCTGGGCGTTGAAGGTTACCTACGTGCATCAGAAGCTTCTCGTGACCGTGTTGAAGATGCAACACAGGTTCTGAAAGTTGGTGATGATGTTGAAGCTAAATACACTGGTGTTGACCGTAAAAACCGTGTAATCAACCTGTCTGTTCGTGCAAAAGACGAAGCTGATGAAAAAGACGCTATCGCTACTGTGAACAAGCAAGAAGATACTAGCTTCGGTAACAACGCAATGGCTGAAGCTTTCAAAGCAGCTAAAGGCGAATAATTAAGGTAGGGGTAACAGGCGTTACCCCTTCGTAACGGTAGTTTAGGGAGGTACTATGACCAAGTCTGAGTTAATCGAAAGACTGGCTAGCCAGCAATCTCATCTGTCAGCAAAAACGGTCGAGGATGCTGTTAAAGAAATTCTCGAACATATGGCAGATACTCTGGCTGGTGGTGAACGTATAGAAGTCCGCGGATTCGGCAGTTTTTCTCTTCACTACCGTGCTCCGCGTGTTGGGCGTAACCCAAAAACTGGAGACAAAGTGGAGTTGGAAGGTAAATACGTTCCTCACTTTAAACCAGGTAAGGAATTACGTGACCGTGTAAATATTTATGGTCAATAATTGATTGTAAATCTTAATTATTAGTTCAAAACGGTGCTTGTGTTTCACAGCACCGTTTTTTTATTGGGGGTCTTTAACGTATTGATAGCGTTTCTGGCTAAAACGACACGCTCAGTAAAGGGGGCCGTGAGCTGCTTAATTGCTTATCTGACTCGCAGGAAAACGTTTTAAGTGTTGTCGTAGGGCTGGAGCAATCTGCTAATGGCTAAAAAATAGAGCACCATAGGTTAGGAGCGTAATAAAACTGGTTATGGTATAGCAATGGCTTGGAATGCAGACACAAGTTACCTGAACATGAGTGACTCACTTAGGTAGTTAGATTATATAGGCTGTTGATATTTAGCTTAGCTAAAATCGAGATAGACGAAGCTATATAGACAACGATATCACTCACTTTTAATTTAATCCAAGCGGCGATACTCTCTCTCAATAATTATTTAAATTAACAATAAAAACAAAATAGTTTTGCGAAGCCCCTCCTAAATAAAAAAATATGATTGAGTGATATCATCAAGTATTAGGAAGCAGCTCGTATCGCTGATATTCATGTTTTCCAGAAAAGGGTAAGCCTCGTTATGGTGCTCATTCATGTGGCGCACTAAGAGGTGAGGAAATGTATGGCAGTATACTGACACTATTTCGGGGAGGATCACTTTCCTATACTTTAGCGGCGATCGCGATATTTATTGGCACATTACCGATTTTATTTATTCATCATATCCCCACAATAAATAATTCATTCATTATTTCAGGTATCTTGTTTCTATTTTTGTTATTTATAAAAGCACATCGTTATCTGAAGTTTTTTCTATTAATAGCTATCGCATTTTTGTGGGCATGTTGGCACGCTAATGATGTTATTGAGAAAATAAACCTACTGTCAAAAAAGTACCAATTATTAGACGTTACTATTATCAGCGTACCACTATTTAATAAAGAAAAAGAAAACATTAAAGTCAGAATTAATAAAGTTGCTGGAGTCACCGTGTTTCCGCCATTATATGCGGTATGGCAAGTGAAACATCGGTCAGGTGTTACTATTTGTGCGGGGCAAACTTGGCAACTTAATAGCCTATTAAAACCGTTACATGCATCCTTAAATGAAGGGGGCTTTGACCAACAACGTTATAGCCTATCACAACGTATTATTGGTAAATTAAAAAACACCCAAACAACAATGATCGACTCTCGCTGCTCTGTGCGGCAGAGGGTAATAGATTTTTATAAGGAAGAAATTCTTTCATTAAAAAATGCTGCGATTACTTATGCTTTAATGTTTGGTGAGCGCACATTATTAACGCCTGAGTTATCCACACTATTACAAAGTACAGGTGTGAGCCACCTTATCGCCATATCCGGTTTGCACATCGGGCTATCTTATTTACTAGGCTATTGGCTTGCTCGGTGCTTACTGTATTTGCTTCCCAGCTACGTTATTAGCCCCAAAATACCTATTATATTTGGAGGCATTTTTGCTTTTCTGTATGGATGGGTCTCCGGTTTCGCTATTCCAGCGACACGTGCTTTAATTGCATTGGGGTTGTGGATCTATATCAAACAGCAAAAGAGCCTCTATTTTTCATGGCAATGGGCGGTATGGAGCATTGGTTTGATTGTGCTTGCAGACCCTTTAGCTATGCTATCTGACAGCTTTTGGTTATCCAGTTTTGCGGTATTGGCGATACTGTATTGGTTCAAGTTATTTTCTGTATCATCTTCTACACAGCATACAAAAGTCCTTGGTTGGTTAATTCCTTTCGTGCATTTACAAACGGGTTTATTGATCTTATTAGCACCAATACAAATGGGATTATTTCAAGGGATCAATTTTATGAGCTTTTGGGCAAACCTCTGGTTGGTTCCTATTGTTTCTTGGTTGGTTGTACCGCTTATCTTACTCTCATTTCTGCTATATCTGTTTCCAAGTGCTGCAATCCATCATTTTATTTTGCAGTTAATTGATAGCATTATTTCAATAGGAATAAATCCATTAGCGTATCTCAGTGATTTTTGGATGGAGCTACAGTCCGTTTCATTGTGGGTTTCTATATTCTGCTGGTTGATTGGTGTATTTATTTCATTTGGCTGGCATCGAACCTATATTGGGTTATTAGGCTGTTTTAGTGCATTGTGCATCGGCACTGAAAGTGCGGTTGATAAATCAGTAGAGCAAGGATGGAGCTTAACCACTCTGGATGTTGGTCATGGTTTAGCCGTTGTAATACAGCAAAAAGGCGTCTCCTATTTATATGATACAGGTAATCGTTGGCAAGGAGGAAGTAACGCCCAAAAACAGATCATTCCATACTTAAAACGAAAAGGGATTATCCCGATAGGCCTTATTCTAAGCCATAAGCACCTTGACCATATAGGCGGAGTGCCATTTCTAAAAAAACAATACCCTTGGTTAAATGTGCGAAGCAGTTTTGGAGGGGGGCAACATCTTCCTTGCTCTAAAGGTCAACGTTGGCAATGGGGAGAGCTGCACTTTGAAGTGCTTTGGCCTGAAAAGCTTGCTGAAAAGTCTCATAATGATGATTCTTGTGTGATCATGTTAACCGATGGCTACCATAAAATCTTACTAACAGGTGATATCGAAAAGCAGGGTGAGCAAGCAATTACCGCACTATATAAACATCGATTAAATGCGGACATTGTTTTTGCGCCACATCATGGCAGCAATACGTCATCAACGTCACTATTCATTAGAACAATTTCACCAACAACGGTATTAGTCTCTTCAGCAAGATACAGTCCTTGGAAAATACCGTCAGATAAAGTGTACTTACGGTACAAAAATAATAATATTAAATGGATTAATACAGCGGAGTCAGGTCAGGTAACCATCTGGTTTAAAAGAGAAAAGTTAAACATTTTGCGCTATCGAATCGAAATGTACCCTAGATGGTATCATCTCTGGTTTGGTGATCCGCCATTTCCCGAGTAGAATAGTGCGCTTACATTAAGTTTGGTAATAAAAACATGATTGATAAAGACCTTTCGACACGACAAACGTTTCGCCGGTTATGGCCTACTATTTCGCCGTTTAAAGCAGGCTTATTTGTTGCAGCTATCGCTCTAGTCATCAACGCAGCAGGGGATGCGTTTATGATTTCTTTATTAAAGCCTTTACTCGATGAAGGGTTTGAGAAAGCGGATAATGACGTTTTAAAATGGCTTCCTCTCGCTATGTTAGGTCTAATTATTGTTCGTGGTGCATCTAGCTTTGTTTCAACCTACTGTGTTTCGTGGGTTTCTGGGCAAGTTGTAATGAGTATGCGCCGTAAGCTATTTGGCCATATGATGGGAATGCCTGTCAGCTTTTTTGATCAGCAATCTACAGGGACCCTCTTATCACGTATCACTTATGACTCAGAGCAAGTGGCGGCATCATCGTCAGGTGCATTAATTACCATTATTCGTGAAGGTGCCTATATCATCGGTTTGTTTGCGATGATGTTCTACTATAGCTGGCAACTCTCCCTCATTTTGATTGTTATCGCGCCAATCGTCTCTATTACAATCCGCATCGTCTCTAAGCGTTTTCGTAAGATCAGTAAAAATATGCAAACGGGGATGGGGCATGTTACGGCTAGTGCTGAACAAATGTTAAAAGGGCACAAAGAAGTTTTAATTTTTGGCGGACAAAAAGTTGAAACTGAGCGCTTTAATAAAGTCAGCAATAATATGCGTAGCCAATCAATGAAAATGGTCACTGCTTCGGCAATTTCAGACCCGATTATTCAATTGATTGCTTCTTTTGCATTAGCGTTCGTTCTGTATGCGGCAAGTTTCCCTGAAATTCGTGAACAGTTATCACCGGGGACAATCGCCGTTGTTTTCTCTTCTATGTTTGCTTTAATGCGCCCATTGAAATCGCTCACTAACGTTAACTCTCAGTTCCAACGTGGGATGGCAGCATGCCAAACACTATTCTCTATTCTCGATACTGAACAAGAAAAAGACGAGGGAACCAAAGTATTATCTAATGTGAAAGGTGATATTGAATTTGAAAATGTCACGTTTACTTATGCAACTAAAGAACATCCTGCATTAGATGATATTTCATTTACTTTACCAGCAGGTAAATCGGTGGCCTTGGTTGGGCGTTCAGGCTCAGGGAAATCAACCATTGCCAATTTGATTACGCGTTTCTATGACATCGATAAAGGCTCTATCCGTATTGATGGGCATGATATTAGGGAATATACCCTTGAGTCATTGCGTAACCAAGTGGCTCTGGTTTCACAGCATGTGTATTTGTTTAATGATACCATTGCAAACAATATTGCTTATGCAACGGATGGGCGTTTTAGCCGCGAGCAAATTGAGAAAGCCGCAGAAATGGCTTATGCGATGGACTTTATCGCGAAACTGGATAAAGGTTTAGATACGGTGATTGGGGAAAATGGTGTGATGCTCTCGGGGGGGCAACGCCAACGTATTGCCATTGCTCGCGCACTGTTGCGTGACGCCCCTATCTTGATCCTAGATGAAGCAACGTCTGCATTGGATACTGAATCAGAAAGAGCTATTCAAGCAGCACTGGACGAACTGCAAAAAAATAGAACGTCTCTTGTGATTGCTCACCGTTTATCAACCATTGAAAATGCGGATGAAATTTTAGTTGTTCAAGATGGTCGCATTATCGAACGTGGCAACCATAAAGCGTTATTAGCGCTAGAGGGGGCCTATGCTCAACTACATAAAATACAGTTTAGCCAATGATAGAAAAAATCTGGGCTGGTCAGTCATGGCTTTATATCTTACTACTGCCGTTCTCGCTGCTGTATGGGGCGATCGCGTTAGTTAGGCGTATAAGTTATCAAGCTGGGTTATTCCGTTCTTGGAAGGCACCAGTTCCAGTAATCGTTGTTGGCAATTTAACGGCAGGGGGGAATGGTAAAACGCCTGTCGTTATTTGGCTAGTAGAAGCATTAACTCGGGAAGGTTACCGCGTTGGTGTGGTTTCTCGGGGATATGGTGGAAAAGCAGATCACTATCCACTAGTGATTTCATCAACGACGACAACGGCTGAAGCCGGTGATGAACCTATTTTAATTCACTACCGAACCAAAGCGCCTGTCGCGGTGGCCCCCAAACGCAGTGAGGCGGTGAAAGCATTACTGGAAAACCATGAGTTGGACGTGATCATCACCGATGATGGTTTGCAACATTATGCGTTAGCGAGAGACTACGAAATCGTTGTGATTGATGGTCAACGCCGTTTTGGCAATGGCTGGTGGTTACCCGCTGGGCCAATGCGTGAAAGAGCGGGGCGTTTAACGAGTGTGAATGCCGTCATCGTTAATGGTGGGCAAGCAAACGCTAATGAAGTCGCTATGGCATTAGAAGGGGATATTGCCGTTAATTTACTCAGTGGTGAAAAGTGTGCAGTGAGTGAACTTAAAACGGTGGTTGCTATGGCTGGCATAGGTCATCCTCCTCGCTTTTTCGCCTCCTTAGAAAAAAAAGGGTTAGAATTGGTGCAAACGCATGCTTTTGCAGATCATCAGCCGTATCAACAACACTCTCTGTTAGCATTAACACCTAATAATGAACCCCTGCTAATGACCGAAAAAGACGCAGTAAAATGCCAATCCTTCGCCCAAGCCAATTGGTGGTATCTGCCTGTGGACGCTTCTTTCGATGCGTCAGGGGAAGCAAAGATCCTCAGTGAGATCAAAAACACGGTAGAGCGCTATAAAAAAACTTGTCTTTAAACATTTACTGTGATAATAATATCTCCAACGTGATGTAGATCTCTTTATTATGTATATAAATGTAATTCATTAATAATGAGTATCTATATTTGATTTATTCACGGTCAACTGAGTTCGTCTCTATTTCCTCGCAGTTTCCACGTTTATTCATCAGTTTTGTCATCTCAATGTCAAAATAGGCTGTTAAGTTACAGTGGATGATTGGTATGCGAAAGACCGTTAATTTAATAGTGTGTACAGATTAATAACAACAGTACATCCGGTAGTAATCGTTTACTTGCTCTTAAAGCGTTTTAATAAATCGGCAATTTATCATGGGGTATAACGTGTAAAGAGTAATAGTACAACAATAAATAGAATTATTGTTCTCAGAACAAAAGGAGTTTTAATATGAATTTTCAATTACATATGGGTCGAGTTAAATGGTTTGATGCAAATAAGGGTTATGGATTCATTTCACCAATAAATGGCGGTGATGATATCTTTGTTACACGTAAATCAATTGCAAATAAAAAAATCAAATCATTATTTGAAGGTCAAAATGTCGAGTTTTCTGTTACTCGCAATTCAGATGGCATAACGGCTGCTGACGTTATTGCTTATTAATTAAATCATTAACAGTACCGTTTCTCCTGCACCTCTATCCTCTCAATTTCTCGCAGGAGAGCGTATTCAAAAAGATTAAAGTTAACGGTGATATCGGCTTGTGTTATCCTGACCCGAAGTGAGTTAAATCCATTTGGGAGAAAACATGGATCACCGTTTACTTGAAATCATTGCATGCCCTATCTGTCATGGCAAATTAAGTTACAACAAAGAAAACCTTGAACTGATTTGCAAATTCGATCACCTTGCCTATCCTATCCGTGATGGCATTCCTGTTTTGTTGGAAAGTGAAGCTCGCAAAGTTGCATTAGACGAAGGGCAGTAATCATTATGTTTACTGTTATTATTCCTGCTCGTTATGCTTCTACTCGACTGCCGGGGAAACCCCTTGCTGATATCCATGGCAAACCGATGGTTGTCAGAGTCATGGAGCAAGCCATTAAGTCAGGGGCGTCACGTGTCGTTGTGGCGACCGATCACCCTGACGTTGCGAATGCAGTTATCCAAGCAGGCGGTGAAGCTTGTATGACTGATCCTAACCACCAATCAGGAACAGAGCGTTTAGCAGAGGTCATTGACACCTATGGCTTTGCGGACGACGAAATCATTGTGAATGTACAAGGTGATGAGCCTTTGATCCCACCTGAAATCATTAGCCAAGTTGCAAGGAACCTTCAAGGTAGCCAAGCGCAGATGGGAACATTGGCAGTGCCTATTCATGATGCTCAAGAAGCCTTTAATCCAAATGCGGTAAAAGTAGTGACAGATCATGAAGGTTATGCGCTCTACTTTTCTCGAGCGACCATTCCATGGGATAGAGATAAATTCGCCGTTAGCCAAAATGCTATCGGTGATCATTTCTTACGTCATATTGGGATCTACGCTTATCGCGCAGGGTTTATTCGTCGTTATATTAAATGGGAAGCCAGCCCATTAGAGAAAATCGAAATGCTAGAGCAGTTAAGAGTGCTTTGGTATGGCGAAAAAATACATGTGGCAGTGGCTGAAAAAGCACCGGGTGCTGGTGTAGATACTCCAGAAGATCTCGAGCTAGTAAGAAAGCAATTTAAATAAGCACCGATAAATATCGGTAGCCATATAAGGTGTGTACTCATTTCTGAGCCACACCTTTTTTATTGTTCTATTTATTCTGCTTCTATGGCCTCAGGCGTTAAAATGGGGGTTTCTAGTGCTTCGGTGTTATCTGGCTTTAAATAAAACCAAATAGAGCCGATTAATTCATACCAAGCCCGTTCGCTATGGCTAAAATAGAATGCGGAAGGGAAATATTTTTCCCACGGATTGAGTGCACTTTTGATGGCCAATTGGTTTGCAGGGGCAGGAATAGGCTGCATGCCGCGTGCTGTAAACATGGAAATGGCTCTTGGTAAGTGGTTCGCCGAGGTCACCAGCAAAAACGGCTCTTTCCCAATTATTTTTTCCACTTCAAATGCTTCTTCTTGCGTATCCTTTGGCTCTGTTAATGCAATCGTATCGCTAGCAGGTACACCAAGTGACTGAGCAACCATGGCCGCAACTTCTGCACTACTGATAGTGCTATTCGCTTTGCTTCCTGTAAAAATAAGCTTACTTCCTGGGTATTTTAGGTATAAACGGACACCTTCAGTGACGCGAGGCAGGCTATTGTTGAGCAAGTTAGAACTCGGGCTCCAATCTGGATTATAGGTAAACCCACCACCGAGCACGACAATATAGTGAACATCCTCGGGGGGATTTTCTGTGATCAGTTCATAGCGTTTATCGAAATTCCCTTCAACAGGGGCAAGTAGACTGTCGGAAATAGGCTGCAATCCTAAAAGGGCAATAACAATAAGGCTCATGGATACACAGGCCTTGCCACTCTTTTGCCAGCGTGTAAACCACAGCAATATAAGGCCGATAAACCCGATCAGCAGCAGTAGAGGGAGCGGCATAAGTAAGGCGCCCAAGTATTTTTTTAAAAGAAATAGCATAAGTGAACCTATTTTTTGGAGTTTATCGTCAATTAATTGTTCTGATTGCTGAATTCAGGACCGCACTATGCCAAAATAAGGCCGTTATCTGTTATAATCGTCATACTTCAAGTTGCTGTATTTTTGACTACACTCATTCGCACGAGTCACAGAGCTATCGATGCTCCTAGCGGTTCAAACCCTGCACATCGAGTTATTGAGCGTATATCATTTAGGTTTCAGCAGCCTTAAACATCAAGCAGATGTACAGCGTTATTTTAGCCGAATTAATATTGAATCATATTCTGGATTTGATCTTATTTCATTAACGGCGAAATAAGAACTGGCTGATTTTAACATTTGCTGGGAAGGTGGCGTTGTGTTAACAGGCATGAATGGCTAATTTAAAGAGTACCGGATAATACATGGTAGACCGCAACTTTGATGATATTGCTGATAAATTTGCAAAAAATATCTATGGCACGACAAAAGGTAAAATACGCGAAGCGGTTGTTTGGCAAGATCTAACCCAATTGATTTTATCTCAGTTTAATGGGCAAACATTGCGTATCTTAGATGCAGGCGGTGGTGAAGGTCACTTTTCGCGCAAACTGGCGGCAATGGGACATCAGGTCATACTTTGCGATTTATCCGAAGAAATGCTTGAACGCGCTAATGAACTTGCCGAAGAACAAGGGATTAGCGAAAATATGCGTTTTATTCATTGTGCCGTTCAAGATATTCGCCAACATATTGAAGGTACGGTTGATTTAGTGCTATTTCATGCGGTACTTGAATGGATTAGTGAACAGAAATATGCAATTGAACAGTTGGTAGATATAATTAGGCCAGAAGGCGTATTTTCTGTCATGTTCTATAATGCAAATGGTTTAGTAATGCGAAACGCGATTTTAGGTAATTTTCATCTTGCTACACCGCATATCCAACGTCGACGTAAACGTTCATTATCGCCACAAAATCCATTACTACCACAACAAGTCGATGAATGGTTGTCTGATTGCAAAATGGAGATTATTGGCAAAAGTGGCGTCAGAGTCTTTCATGACTACCTGCAAAGTCGGCAGTTACAGCAAAAAGATTTTCCGGCGCTTTTGGCTTTAGAACAACAATATTGTCGTCAGGAACCCTACATCAGCATGGGACGTTATATTCATGTCATGGCACGAAAACCAATAATAAAGGACGATTTATGAGTGATTTTTCCCAGACCGTCCCTGAACTCGTGTCCTGGGCACGAAAAAATGATTTTTCGATTTCACTGCCTCCAGAGCGCTTAGCTTTCTTGCTGGCGGTTGCGGTATTAAACAGCGAACGCGTTAACGGTGAAATGAATGAAGGGGAGTTGATTGATGCATTCCGTGAAGTGTGTAAAGGTTTTGAACAGACCACGGAATCATTATCTGTCAGGGCGAACAACGCCATCAATGATATGGTTCGCCAGAAAATATTTAACCGTTTTACCAGTGATATTACAGAAGGTAACGCCATTTACCGTTTGACATCACTTGGTATTGGAATAAGCGACTACTACATTCGTCAGCGTGAGTTTTCTACATTAAGGTTGTCTATGCAGCTATCCATTGTGGCAGGTGAGCTACAAAGGGCAGCAGAGGCAGCCGAAGAAGGCGGCGATGAATTTTATTGGCACCGTTTTGTATTCGCCCCCCTGAAATATTCAGTGGCTGAAATATTCGACAGCATTGATTTATCTCAGCGCGTGATGGATGAGCAGCAAAATAGTATCAAAGAAGATATTGCGGCATTACTCAACCAAGATTGGCAGGCCGCTATCGCAAACTGTGAACAGCTGTTATCAGAGACATCCGGTACATTGCGAGAGCTTCAGGATACGTTAGAAGCCGCCGGAGATAAATTACAGGCGAATTTATTACGTATTCAAGAAGCGAATATGAATGCGCCAGTCTTTTCCGATATGGTGGATAGGCTAGTTTACGATTTGCAAAACAAATTAGACCGCATTGTTAGTTGGGGTCAACAATCTATCGATCTCTGGATTGGTTACGACCGCCATGTCCATAAATTTATCCGTACTGCAATTGATATGGATAAAAACCGTATTTTCTCGCAGCGTTTACGCCAATCCGTTCAACAATATCTCGATAGCCCATGGGCGCTGACTTACGCGAATGCGGACCGTCTATTTGATATGCGTGACGAAGAGTTAGCCTTGAACGATGAAGAGGTGATGGGGGAATTGCCTCCAGACCTTGAATTTGAAGAGTTTAGCGAGGTGAACGATCGGTTAGCCGAGCTTATGGAAGCGGAACTGGCATTCTATAAACGCGAAAAACAGCCACTGGATGTTGCCCGAGTCGTACAAGAGTACTTAAAGCAGTATCCACAGAAACGTCACTTTGATGTGACACGCATTATTATTGATCAGGCTGTTAAATTAGGTATCGCAGAGGCTGATTTGGCGGGATTGCCGTCAGAGTGGCTAGCAATTAATGATTACGGAGCCAAGGTGCAGGCACATGTCATCGACAAATATTGAACAATTTATGCCAGTTAAACTGGCTCAGGCATTGGCCAACCCCATTTTCCCAGAGCTAGATAGTCAATTGCGTTCAGGGCGTCATATTAGTATTGATGACCTTGATAACCATGCCTTCTTGATGGACTTTCAAGAGGTGTTAGAGCAATTTTATGCACGCTACAATGTGGAACTGATTCGGGCACCGGAAGGCTTTTTCTATTTACGTCCCCGTTCAACAACTTTGATCCCACGCTCGGTATTATCTGAGCTGGATATGATGGTAGGGAAAATTCTTTGCTATCTCTACTTAAGTCCTGAACGATTGACTAACCAAGGCATTTTTACCGCCCAAGAGCTATTTGAAGAGCTACTATCGTTGGCGGATGAAAGCAAATTATTGAAATTTGTTAATCAACGCTCAACCGGTTCTGATTTGGATAAACAAAAGCTACAAGAAAAGCTGAGAACCTCCCTGAACCGCTTACGTCGTTTAGGCATGGTACATTTTATTCAAAACGACTCGAACAGATTTATTATTTCTGAATCAGTATTCCGTTTCGGTGCTGACGTTCGTAGTGGTGATAACGTTCAAGAAGCCCAATTACGTATGATCCGTGACGGTGAGGCCATCTCCCTCGAAGAAGGGTTATCCTTACAGGATAGTGAAGATGAAGAGACAGACGAAGACCAAGATGCGGCTGAGAGTGATGAGGATGAACAAGTATGATTGAACGCGGGAAGTTTCGCTCACTGACGCTGATTAACTGGAACGGTTTTTTTGCGCGTACTTTTGACCTTGATGAGCTGGTGACCACGCTGTCAGGGGGAAATGGTGCAGGTAAATCAACAACGATGGCGGCATTTATTACCGCAATGATCCCCGATCTCACCTTGCTGCACTTCCGTAATACCACCGAAGCAGGGGCAACAACAGGTTCACGCGACAAAGGCTTACACGGTAAGCTACGCCCGGGGGTCTGTTATGCTGTTTTGGATGTTTTGAACTCTAAACATCAGCGCGTCATTGTTGGGGTGAGGCTGCAACAGGTTGCGGGTCGTGATAAGAAAGTCGATATTAAACCTTTCATGATCCAAGGTGTGCCAATCGCGACAGTACCGACCGAAGTTTTGACCGAAATAGTGGATGGGCGCCAAGCAAAAGTTATCGCTCTCAACGAATTAAAAGAGCGTTTAGAACAGCAAGAAGGCCTCCACTTTAAGCAATTCAACTCAATCACGGATTACCATTCAGTCCTGTTTGAACTCGGTGTTTTACCGAAGCGTTTACGTTCAGCCAGTGACCGTAGCAAATATTATCGTCTGATTGAAGCGTCATTGTATGGCGGGATCTCTAGTGCCATCACTCGCTCGCTACGTGATTATTTATTGCCAGAAAACAGTGGAGTACGTAAGGCTTTCCAAGACATGGAAGCTGCGCTACGTGAAAACCGCCTGACACTAGAAGCCATCCGCGTAACCCAATCGGATCGTGATTTATTCAAACATCTGATCAGCCAAGCTACAGATTATGTGTCAGCCGATTATATGCGTCACTCCAATGAACGACGTATTCACCTTGATTCAGCAATGGCAGCGCGTAGTGAACTATTGGCGAGCCGTAAGCAGTTGAGGCAAGAGCAAGTTCGTAGCGTTGAAATTGCCCGCGAATTGAACGAACAAAATAATGCATCGTCTGATTTAGAGGCTGATTATCAGGCTGCAAATGACCATTTAAACCTTGTTCAGACGGCATTGCGTCAGCAAGAGAAAATCGATCGCTACCAAGCCGATATTGAAGAGCTGACTTTCCGTCTTGAAGAGCAGTCGGAAGTGGTTGCTGAGGCGACAGAGCGCCAAGAAGAGTTTGAAGCACGTGCTGAAGCGGCTGAAATTGAAGTTGATGAATTAAAAAGCCAGTTGGCTGATTATCAGCAGGCGCTTGATGTCCAGCAAACCCGAGCTATTCAATATCAGCAAGCATTGCAGGCACTGACTCGGGCGCGTGAATTGTGCCAATTACCTGACTTATCAATAGAAAATGCAGACGAGTGGTTAGAAACCTTTGAAGCTCGCGAGCAGCAGGCCACAGAAGCGTTACTGACATTAGAGCAAAAAATCAGTGTTGCGGATGCGGCACACAGTCAGTTTGAGCAAGCGTACCAACTTGTTAAAAGTATGGTAGGTGAAGTCAGTCGTAGCGAGGCTTACCAGCAAGCAAGGGCGCTATTACGCGATTGGTCTTCACAGCAACATTTGGCAGAGCGAGTGCAACCATTACGCATGCAACTCGCTGAATTACAACAACGCTTAGACAGTCAGCAAAATGCAGAGCGCTTATTAAACGAATTTTGTAAGCGACATAACAAAAGCTATGAGCCAGATGAATTAGATGGCCTAATGGCCGAGTTGGAAGCGCAGCAAGAAGAATTAAGTGTTGGTGTCAACGAAAGCGGCGAACGTCGTATGCAGATGCGCCAAGAGCTTGAGCAAATTCGTCAACGCATTCAAGTATTAACGGCTAAAGCGCCTGCATGGTTAATGGCACAAGAAGCGTTGACTCAGCTTAACGAACAAGCCAAACAATCATTTGAATCAAGTGGTGCTGTTACAGAGTACATGCAGCAACTGCTTGAACAGGAAAGGGAAATCACCGTTGAGCGTGACGAGGTGGCGAGCCAACGTCGCGAATTAGAGAAACAAATTGAGCGCCTCAGTCAACCTAGTGGTGCGGAAGATAGCCGTTTACTTGCCCTTGCAGAACGTTTTGGTGGGGTGTTGTTATCGGAAATCTACGACGATATCACCATTGAAGATGCCCCTTATTTCTCGGCGCTGTATGGTCCTGCTCGAAATGGGATTGTTGTTCAAGACCTTTCGGTGGTGCGCAGCCAATTAGAAACGTTGCAAGATTGCCCAGAAGATGTTTACTTTATTGAAGGGGATCCCCAATCCTTCGATGACAGTGTTTTCGATGCAGAAGAGTTTGAAAATGCGGTATTAGTACGCTCGTCAGATAGGCAATGGCGTTTTTCTCGTTATCCGGAAGTGCCCTTATTTGGCCGAGCAGCCCGTGAAACACGCTTAGAAGCATTGACACTAGAGCGTGATAACTTAGCTGAACGCTACGCAACGCTCTCGTTTGACGTACAAAAAATTCAACGTGCACATCAAGCTTTTAGTCGTTTTATTGGTCAACATATTTCGGTAGCTTTTGAAGCCGACCCTGAAGCCGAAATCCGCACCTTAAACCAAAAACGTACTGAGATAGAGCGTAATTTGGCTCAGTTTGAAGAGCAAACTCAGCAACAGCGCCAACAGTTTGCAATGGGTAAAGAGTCTCTATCTGCATTAAACCGACTATTACCTTTAGTTGGGTTATTGATGGATGAAACGCTAGCGGATCGCGCTGACGAAATTCGAGATGAGCTTTCAGAAGCAGAAGAAGCTGCCCATTTCTTAAATAAACATGGTCAGGCGTTAGCAAAACTAGAGCCTATCGTTACCGCGTTATTGAGCGACCCTGAGCAACATGATCAGCTACGTCAAGACTATGAGAACGCGAAACATAGTCAGCAAATCGCGAAACAACAGGCCTTTGCCTTGGTGGAAGTGGTGCAGCGTCGCGCCCATTTTAGCTACAGTGATTCGACGGGGATGGTGAATGAGAATGCCGACCTTAACGAAAAACTCCGCCAACGCTTAGAGCAAGCTGAAAATGAAAGAAGCCGCGCTCGTGAGCAGTTACGTCAGCAGCAATCACAATCAGCACAATTCAATCAAGTTTTAGCGTCGCTTCGCAGCTCGTTTGATACCAAACAAGAGATGTTAAAAGAGCTAGAAGCAGAAATGCAGGATATTGGTGTTAAAGCGGATCCTGATGCGCAAGAGCGTGCACGTATTCGTCGTGATGAGCTACATCAATCTGTCATGGCGAATCGTAGCCGAATTAACCAGCTAGAAAAACAGCAGACCTTATGTGAAGCGGAAATGGAAAACTTGCAAAAACGTATTCGCAAGTTAGAGAAAGATTATTATCTATTGCGCGAACAAGTGGTATCGGCTAAGGCTGGCTGGTGTGCTGTCATGCGCTTGGTGAAAGACAATGGTGTTGAGCGGCGTTTACACCGTCGAGAATTGGCTTATACCGACGGTGATAGTTTACGCTCAATGTCGGATAAGGCTTTGGGTGCGTTACGTTTAGCGGTAGCAGATAATGAACATTTACGTGATGTACTGCGTTTATCTGAAGATCCGAAACGCCCAGAGCGTAAGATCCAATTCTTTATTGCTGTTTATCAGCATCTTCGCGAGCGTATTCGTCAAGATATCATTCGTACTGATGACCCAATCGATGCGATTGAGCAAATGGAAATTGAGTTGGCTCGATTAACAGAAGAGCTAACGGCTCGTGAGCAAAAACTGGCGATCAGTTCGAAGAGTGTGGCTAACATTATTCGTAAGACCATTCAGCGTGAACAGAACCGTATTCGCATGTTGAACCAAGGCTTGCAGGCCGTTGCGTTTGGTCAGGTGAAAGGGGTACGCTTGAATGTCAATATTCGAGAAAGCCATTCTCTGTTATTGACGGTGCTCTCAGAAGAGAGCGAATTGCATCAAGATCTGTTCACCAGCCAGCGTTTAACCTTCTCTGAGGCGATGGCTAAGCTCTATCAACGCTTGAACCCACAAATCGATATGGGGCAACGCTTACCGCAAACTATCGGTGAGGAGTTACTTGATTATCGTAATTACCTTGAACTTGAAGTTGAAGTTAACCGCGGATCCGATGGGTGGTTGAAGGCGGAAAGTGGTGCATTATCGACAGGTGAAGCGATTGGTACAGGGATGTCGATATTGGTTATGGTGGTGCAAAGCTGGGAAGAGGAGTCACGTCGCTTACGTGCAAAAGATATCATTCCTTGCCGCTTGCTGTTCCTTGATGAGGCCGCTCGACTGGATGCAAAATCTATCGCTACCTTGTTTGAGCTGTGTGAGCGGTTAGAAATGCAGCTGATTATTGCAGCACCTGAGAATATCAGTCCTGAAAAAGGAACGACCTATAAATTGGTTCGTAAAGTGTTTGATAATCGAGAGCACGTACACGTTGTTGGATTAAAAGGGTTTGGTCAAGATAACCCAAGTTCACAAGCACAATTGCCTCAAGGGTAATTAACCTATTTAAGTCACTAAAAACGGCGTTAGAAATAATGCCGTTTTTTTTAATAAAAATCCGCATAAGTTAAATTTACTGAATAGTGGTTAATTGGATCGGAATAAGAAAGTCACTATGAGACATTAATCTCATTTTTATGAGAGAAAAGACATTATTATCTGAATTCTTGTGATGCATTCCAAATAAATTATATTTCGTATAATTATGGCTTGCTTTCATGATGCCTGCATCGTCAATAAATCAGTAAGGATCCAACATGAAAAAAACGACATTGACCCTAAGTGCCATCGCGTTAGTATTCAGCTTTACGGCAACGTCACAGGCAAAAGTATTAATGCCAGACGTTGTTAGCCCAGGGGTAACTGTGGCAGAGTTAGCTGAACAGAAACCAATTCATTGGGTTTCTGTTGAGCAAATTAAAAATAGCCTTGAAGGCCAAGCTCCTATGGCTGTTGGTTTTGATATTGATGATACCGTACTTTTTTCCAGTCCTGGTTTTTATCGCGGTAAACTAGAATATTCTCCAAATGATTTTAGTTATCTCAAAAATAGGGAATTTTGGGAAAAGATGAATAATGAATGGGATAAATTCAGCATGCCTAAAAAAGTCGGCATCGAGTTAGTCCAAATGCATCTAAAACGTGGTGATACTGTTTACTTTATTACTGGCCGCACGAAGACAAAAACAGAAACTGTTAGCCAATATGTACAAGAAGGGCTTGGTATCCCGGCAGATAAAATGAACCCAGTCATTTTTGCGGGGGATGAACCGGGACAAAATAATAAAGTCAGTTGGATGCGTGACCATAAATTAAAAATTTATTATGGTGATGCTGATGCCGATATTGCCGCAGCTCGTGAATTAAATATCCGTGGTATTCGTATTTTACGTGCCGCAAACTCCTCCTACCAACCATTACCTAAAGCAGGGCAATTTGGTGAAGAGGTTGTGATTAACTCTGAATATTAATTAGGTTAATCGACATAACATGAATAATATAAAGGCGCCTGGCGCCTTTTTTAGTATCTCACAAAGATTAACTCATAAGAGGTAAATGTATCATTCGCCATGAAATAGTCAAAAGAGGTGTAAAGAGGAAACTATCACACTTAAGTCATATTTAATTTAACAATCTAGTTATTATTTCATTTTTATGATTTGTTTTTAGGTATTTTAGCAGTAAATACGTCTATTTTTCATTGGTTGTATTTATTCTGTTTTAATGGCTAAGCGTAAAATCGTTTCGCGTTATTTAAAGACAAAATTAGCCAATTCCTATAACATTCTTTTCGAAATTAAATACAATTAATATTCAATATAATAAAAAATGATTGTTATCCATGTGGTTACTTAAGGTGGATTTATGGCAAAGAAAAGAGTGAAAGCTCTGCAACTTTCGGTAATTTGTGGGCTGTTGTCGATACAACTTCCTGTATTTTCAGCGCAAGACAATGGGCTAATTTTGACAGAAGAAGCGCCATTGCAGCAAGAGGTGGTGGCAGCCCCTGTGGCGACTATCACACCAACTGAAAGTTTAGCGCAAATTACGGGAGCATTACCTGCCGATATAAAACCTGTTTTTTCTTCACAACTCGCGAAGATTTATGCAGATCGGCAGATGAAACTGTTATGGCAAGATGAAACGGCTATCGAACAGTTTCAGCAACAACTGGCGGAGCTGGCACTTTCAGGGGTACAACCTCAATTTAATGAGTGGTTAGCCGCCCTTGAACATGTTCAGTTGAGCGAATTAGGCCGTGATGTGATTTTGTCTGATGCCATGTTGGGTTATCTACAATATCTTTCTGGTGTTTCAGCTAATGGGCAATTTTGGCTATACCGGAAACAGCCTTACAAAATAGCGGCACCTACGGCAGAGCAAATGAAGCCATGGTTGGATGCCGCCGCCGAAAACCGCCTTAATGAATGGGTCAAATTACAATCGCCTCAACATTCCCTGTACCAGCCTATGCGCGAAGAAATGTTGAAGCAACTAAAAATGGATGACGATGGGTTGGCTTTAGTGGATACCAAAACCCTAAAACCGGGTCAATCGAGTGATGATGTTATCGCTTTACGTGAGATCTTGTATCGCCAAGGGCTACTTGATGAAACGGCGATTAATACAGAGTTAGATGCCGCAGCGCCAGATGCAGAAATCGCCAAAGCGACCGCACAAGCGCGTTTGTACAGTGATGAGCTAGTTGAAGCTGTCAAAAAATTTCAACAGCGCTACGGCTTGGAAGCTGACGGTATGGTGGGGAAAGGCACCAAAGTTTGGCTGAATATGAAACCTCAGCAAAAAGCAGGGCTAATGGCGTTGAATATTCAACGCTTACGTATTATTCCTGAAAATAATGGTACTGGGATCTTGGTGAATATCCCTGCATTTTCATTAAATTTCTTCCTAAATGATGAAGTGATTTTAGATTCGAAAGTGATTGTTGGCCGGCCTGATCGTAAAACGCCAATAATGAGCAGTGCATTAAATAATGTGGTGATCAATCCACCTTGGAGCGTGCCTACCAGCATGGCTCGTAAAGACATTGCACCAAGAGGGAAGCAGGATCCTAGCTATTTTAGCCGCAAAGGTTACACGGTCTATTCCGGATGGGGGGAAGACTCCTTTGAGATTGATCCCTACTCCATCAATTGGGATGTGATCACTCCAGCGAATTTCCCTTATCGGATCCGTCAAGCACCGGGGCCAACCAACTCATTAGGCCGCTATAAATTTAATATGCCAAGTTCGGATGCAATCTACCTGCATGATACACCGAACCACAGCTTATTTAATCGGAGTGCACGTGCTATCAGTTCAGGGTGCGTACGGGTAAATAAAGCTAGCGAATTAGCCAGTATCTTGTTAGGTGATGCAGGGTGGGAGCAAAAGCGTATTGATGGTGCAGTAAAAGCAGGAAGTACGCGTTATGTGAATATTCCGGATAGGATCCCCGTTTATCTTTATTATCAAACGGCGTGGGTAGACAAAGAGCAACAGCCTCAGTACCGCGCTGATATTTACCAATATGATAATAGTATCAATAATGCTGAAAAATATTTACCCGCAATAAAAAACATCTTACATTAAATGTGATATCAGGGAGGTTTCCTCCCTGATATTTCTATTATCACTAATAATTAGTTGATAGTGGGTTACACTTAAGTATCAAAACCTATATTTTCAATGATTACTCAATAACAAGAAGATATTCTATTTATTATGAGTGACCAAGTTCACTCTTTTGGCGTAAATATGCCAAATTTGCGCTTATTTACTTATTTCTTTACATTTTTATACATTAAAGTTAAATATCATTTGTTAGACTGAACAATAGTATAAATTTTGTTCCTATACTCTCTCATTCGAGATGCAGCTAGGCGCGCAATGAAGTGATTCGAAAGAAGTTAGCCGCTAAGTTGTAGCTCGAACGGCTGGGTATGTTTAACCCATTGAAATTTGAGTTACCATCTATGGATATTATCGACCAAAATCGCCGCAAGTGGTTAGGTGCTGGTGCAGCTGCTTTTGGGCTGAGTTTATTGCCTAGCCATGTTTTTGCTGCTATGACGACGCCTAAACCAAAAATTTTGCGTTTTCAAAACCTCAATACTGGGGAATTTTTAAAAACAGAGTTTTTTGATGGACGCCATTATAACAAATCTGAGTTAGCTCGATTAAATCACTTATTCCGTGATTACCGTTGCGATAAAGTCAAAACCATTGATCCTAAGTTATTCGACCAAATTTATATGTTACAGGTTATGTTAGGGTCGAATAAGCCTATTCAATTGATTTCAGGTTACCGTTCACTTGAAACAAATAATGCCTTGCGCCGTAGCAGCTCGGGGGTGGCGAAAAAGAGTTACCATACTCGTGGACAAGCAATGGACTTCCATATCGAAGGGATACAATTGAGCCATATCCGTAAAGCGGCACTGAAAATGAGAGCTGGCGGCGTTGGTTATTATCCAAAAAGTAATTTCATCCATATTGATACAGGTCCGGCAAGAACATGGTAATCTGTACTATGCTCAGCGTACTTCAAGTCACCGCACTCGCAGGGATTACTTTGCCTTGCGCTGTTTCTTGAAGTATTTAGGGTATAAATAAAACAGATTACGGAGCGATTGCTTAATGAACTATATGATTATCCCAGTCACCCCTTTTCAGCAAAATTGTCAGGTGATTTGGGATGAAAATACGATGGAAGCAGTGATAGTCGATCCCGGTGGTGAAGCTGAAAAACTCATTGCCGCTATCGAAGAGCGTGGTTTAAAACTCACTAAAATTCTGCTCACACATGGGCATGCTGATCATATCGGTGCAACGGCTATCATTTCTAAGCACTTTTCAGCCCCTATTTATGGCCCACAAAAAGAAGATGCTTTTTGGATTGAAGCGCTAGCAGAGCAACATGCGATGTTTAATATTGAAGGTGGTCCTAGCTTCACCCCTGACTATTGGTTAGAAGAGGGGCAGACTGTTCATTGTGGATCGATGGCCTTTGATGTATTGCATTGCCCCGGTCATACCCCTGGCCACATTATTTTTGTTAACCATGCAGATAAACTTATCTCAATGGGGGATGTGCTATTTAAAGGGGGGGTAGGGCGCAGTGATTTCCCTCGTGGAGACCATCAGGCGTTGATTGCTTCAATCAAAAACAAGGTTCTGCCTTTAGGGGATGACTATCAGTTTATCCCAGGCCACGGGCCAATGTCAGATCTTGGTCATGAGCGCAAAACCAATCCATTTTTGCAGGATGATCTTCCTGTTTGGTGATGACGACTTAATCACCATCTAAGCTTGCTTTCACCCTATGAAGCCATGCCCCAACCTGTTGGGACATGGCTATTTCTGTGATTTTATCGAGCTAGTTTTCTGTTATTTAAAAAGAAAAAACGCCTCTCATAATTTATTGAGAGGCGTTCTATTATTGTAAAAACTTTATCGTGTTAAGCCATTACAGCACTTTTACGATGGCTTCACACAGTGGCACCATGTTTTCCAGCGTTAAACCTGCGACGTTGATACGCCCAGAGCTAACTGCATAGATACCAAATTCGCTACGTAAGCGCTCTACCTGCTCTTTATTGAGGCCACTGAAGGAGAACATACCATTTTGGTTGATAATGAAGCTGAAGTCCTGTTTAGCGCCTTTTTCTTCCAGTGTATTCACCAGCAACTGACGCATACGTTTAATACGCTCACGCATTGAGGTCAGCTCTTGGATCCACTCTGCTTTTAATGCGTCATCAGAAAGAATGGTCGTAACCACGGCTGCACCGTGTGCTGGTGGGTTTGAGTAGTTAGCACGGATAACCGCTTTTGCTTGGCTAAACGCACGCTCTGCATTATCGCTATCTTTCGCAATAATGGTGCAGGCACCGACACGCTCATTATATAAGCCGAAGTTCTTAGAGTAAGAGCTGGCGACGATCATTTCTGGGTTTTGTTGGGTAAAGATACGCAGCCCTTCAGCATCTTCATCTAACCCTTTAGCAAAGCCTTGATAAGCGAAGTCAAATACTGGCAGTAAACCTTTCTCCGCGCATAGGGCAGAGAGTTTAGCCCATTGCTCAGCTGTTGGGTCGATACCTGTTGGGTTATGGCAGCAGCCATGCAGAACGATAACATCACCGGCTACCGCAGAAGATAAGCTGTTGAGCATACCATCAAAGTCCATACCATGACTTGCGGCATCATAGTAGTTGTAAGTCAACACTTCTAAGCCAGCGGCTTCAAAAATATTTTTGTGGTTTGGCCATGTTGGATTGCTTATCCAAACACGTTTAGCATTGGTTTGACTAGCGATAAAGTCAGCGGCAATACGTAGGGCACCCGTACCTCCAGGCGCTTGTGCAGTACGAGCGCGTTTAGAGGTGACAATTTCATGCTCTTTACCAAATAACAGCTCTTGGGTGACACGACCAAATTCTGGCATCCCACTGATGGCAAGATAGTTTTTGGTATTTTCGTTTTCAAGCAGGAATTTCTCTGCTTTTTTTACAGTGTCTAAAACAGGGGTTTTACCAGACTCGTCTTTGTAGACGCCGATACCGAGGTTAATTTTGTTTTCACGAGGATCAGCACGGAAACTATCAGCAAGGCCTAAAATAGGGTCAGCAGGGGCAGCAGTAATTTTTTCAAACATGTTGTCGATTCCAAAGCTCAGTTGTTAAGCCGAAAATGTTGAGTGCTCAGGTTAACGCGCAGAAAACAATTTGCCAACCGTTTTACTAAAAATTGGCAAGATCTTGTGATGCAGGTATAAATTGCATGGGATATGACCATTAATCGCACAAAATACAGCGGTTTTCACTTACTTCCCCACAGATTAACTTAAGAATTGATTTTTATGCGAGATTTAATGGCTTAGCGGTAACTAAAAGGTGGAAAGACAATAGGTTGTGCAAGCTCGCTATACAGACGAAAAAAGCAACGCCGAAGCGTTGCTTTTCAAAACAGATTTCACTGTTGTCTGAATTATTGTTTAAACAATAATTAGAACTGGTAAACCAGACCCAGACCCAGAACGTTATCAGTGTTGATACCGTTGTCACGAGTGAACTCGTTGTCTTTCAGCAGGTTGATTTTGTAATCAACAACTGCAGACATGTTTTTGTTGAAGTAGTAGTAAGAACCTACAGAAACATATTTAACGAGGTCTTTGTTACCCCAAGCACCTAGGTCTTTACCTTTAGATTGGTTATAACCAATAGATGGTTTCAGACCGAAGTCGAACAGGTATTGAGCAACTAATTCAACGTTTTCAGTTTTGTTAGCGATATTGTCGTCTGAACCATAACGAGTAGTGTTCAGTGTTTGACCGTACATAGCGGCTAAGTAAACGTTGTTAGCGTCGAATTTACCACCAACGTTCCATGCTTGTGCTTTTTGACCACCAGCAGTTGTGTTATGTTGCTGATTAGGAGTACGAGAAGAGTTAGAGTAACCACCACCCAGTGATACGCCCCAACCTAAATCATACGCTGCTGAGAAACCGTAGCCGTCACCGTTGTCTTTAGCAGCGTCACCTGCTGATGACTTGTTGTTGTCACCGTTTTTACCTTGGTATTGCAGAGCGAAGCTCAGGCCATCAACATAACCGAACGCGTTGTTGTTACGGTAAGTTAACAGGTTACGGTTACGGCTAGTCATGAAGTTGTCAGACTGAGCCATAGTGTCCGCGCCCCACAGTGGGAACACGTCGGTCCATGCGTTCGTGTCGTATACTACACCGTAGTTACGGCCGTAGTCGATTGAACCGAAGTCAGCAAATTTCAGACCCGCGTAAGCTAGACGGTTTTTGTTTTCGCCTTCATTTTCAGCTTTGTTAGTCTTAGTTTCCCACTCAAAACGACCAAAACCAGTCAGTTGGTCAGTGATTTGAGTATCACCTTTAACACCTAAACGAACGCGTGAGTCGTCGCCATCTTCACTTTTCTTACCTTTATCAGCGTCAGCAAAATAGTGACGAACGTCAACTTTACCGTAAACGTCTAGTTTGTTGCCGTCTTTGTTGTATACTTCAGCTGCGTTTGCTGCGCCTGCAGCCAACAGAGCTGGGATAACCATTGCAAGAATATTGCGTTTCATCATTATTATTACCCTCATTGGTGTTATTCGGACACCTGCCACTGCCAAAAATAATTCTCAAAAAAATTTGGAACTATTTATGAGAGATTAGTGTCGTCTATGTCGGCGTCCAGTGTTCCATTGGTAAATAAATTTATCTACCCTCAAAGTGCTACAAAAATAAAGATTCTGAAACAAATGGTAACAAGGTGTTTCAAAATGTAAAAAATAGAGTGAAAAATAACCACAGGTATGACCAGTTTAAAAATAATTACAAAATTTAGGGAACTTTTTTAAAGGTCAAATTGAACTTTTTTTGAACAGCTTAGATAAATATAAGTGATAGATTTGCTTATAGAGAAAACAAAAAACGATGAAAAAAGCGGAATTTTCCGATCTAAGCTAAATCAATTTAAAAAGGGTGCAGAAATTGTGCTCAGTTGGTAACGCTGTGATGTATTTCGCAAATCGACTAAAAAGAATGACGGTGATAAAAAATATCGAGCCATGATAGGCTCGATATTGGAAGCTTATTTGGAAAAGCTGTAGTGATTAGAATGCCGCATTGCGTGGTGTACGTGGGAATGGGATCACTTCACGGACGTTACCGACACCTGTTACATAAGCCACTAAGCGCTCGAACCCGAGGCCAAAGCCTGAGTGAGGCACGGTGCCGTAACGACGTAGGTCACGATACCACCAGTAATCTTCTTTGTTCATTCCAAGCTCTTCAAGACGCGCGTCTAACATATCAAGGCGCTCTTCACGTTGTGAACCACCGATGATTTCACCAATACCGGGGGCGAGTACATCCATTGCTGCCACTGTCTTGCCATCTTCGTTAAGGCGCATATAGAAAGCTTTAATGTCCTTAGGATAGTTTTTAACAACCACAGGTGCTTTGAAATGTTGCTCAGCCAAATAGCGCTCATGCTCAGAAGACATATCAACCCCCCAGTAAACGGGGTTTTCAAATTTCTTACCGCAGGTTTCAAGGATCTTGATTGCGTCAGTGTAATCAACTTGAGCGAAATCTGAATTAACGAAGCTTTCAAGGCGGTTGATAACCTCTTTGTCGACACGTTGAGCGAAGAACTCAAGGTCATCGCGGCGCTCATCCAGCGCAGCTTTAAAGACAAACTTCAACATTTGCTCAGCAAGACCCGCAACATCGTCTAGGCTAGCAAAGGCCACTTCTGGCTCTACCATCCAGAACTCCGCTAAGTGGCGGCTGGTGTTTGAGTTCTCTGCACGGAATGTTGGGCCAAAGGTATAGACTTTGCTTAATGCGGTGGCATAAGCTTCGCCGTTTAATTGACCGGATACGGTTAAGAAGGATTCACGACCAAAGAAGTCTTCACTGAAATCCACTTCGCCTTTGTCGTTACGTGGCAGGTTGTTGTAATCCAGTGTAGAAACACGGAACATTTCACCTGCACCCTCGGTATCTGAAGCTGTAATAATTGGGGTAGAAACCCAAAAATAGCCTTGCTCATCAAAGAAACGATGCAGCGCTTGGGCGAGGGTATGGCGAACACGAGCTACCGCACCAATTAAGTTGGTACGAGGACGCAAGTGTGCGACTTCACGTAAGTACTCAACGCTATGACGTTTTGCAGCCATAGGGTAAGTATCCGGATCTTCAACCCAACCAACAACGTTAACGGCTGTTGCTTCTAATTCGAAAGATTGGCCTTGACCCGGTGACTCTTTCACGATCCCCGTGACTTCAACAGAACAGCCTGTCGTCAAATGCAGGACTTCGTCGTTATAATTAGGTAAATTATTATTGATGACAGCCTGTAATGGGTTAAAGCAGGAACCGTCATAAACGGCGAGGAAAGAAAAACCAGCATTTGAATCTCTCCTTGTACGTACCCAGCCTTGAACGGTGACTTCAGAGCCAACCGCCACACGGCCTTGCAGTACATCGACTACAGGCGCTACGATCATAAAAATTACTCTCTTTTATATAAACGAAATTAACGATGACATTTTCACTGGGCTAAATAAGCCATTTTTCATCTTATAGACCAGTGAAAGTATTTGTTTTCCCGAAATTCTCTATTTCAAGGTTAAAGTTCTATGTTACTTGCCGTGAGGCAGGAAACAAGTAAAAAATCGATACTTTTGTACCAAAAAGTGCAATAGCCTCTAGCTATAACCTAGTTGGGGTTAGAATAGCAAGCAAATATATTATTAAGCGACAAGTTATCGTGTTATTGCGTACGCTGAAAGGGGAATTGGTGTGATACCTATTCCCATTAAGGTATCACACAGTGCATCGCCAAATTAGCAAGCCTTTTCCATTTTAGGAAGATCGAACGCTTTGCGAAGCTGATTAACGAACTCATCGTCTTCACAAATGGTTTTACCCGGACTATCGGATAATTTCGCGACGGGTTTGCCGTTGCATTCAACCAATTTGATCACAATATTCAGAGGTACGACACCGGGAATATTGCAAGTGAGCCTTGTGCCAATCCCAAACACAAGGTTAATGCGTTTATGGAAATAGCGATACAGCTCTAATGATTTTTGTAAGTCGAGACTATCTGAGAACACGAGCGTCTTAGTCATTGGGTCAATGCCTAATTTCTCATAGTGCGCAATGGCCTTCTCTCCCCATTCAATAGGATCCCCTGAATCGTGGCGTAATCCTTGGTAGCGCTTCGCAAAGTTATCATCGAAATCACGCAAAAATGCATCCATCGTGATACAGTCCGTTAATGCAATGCCAAGTTGGTCGGGGTATTCGTCAAGCCAACTTTGGAGTGCAGCACGTTGGCTATTGGCTAACTCAGGGCTAATTTGTTGGTGCGCTTGGAACCATTCATGGGCTTGGGTGCCGACGGGGGCTAGCCCTAATTTATGTGCCAGTTTGTAATTACTTGTGCCCACAAGGTAAGGGAACTCCTCTTTAAGCAAGGAGACGATAGCAGATTGGACATCATAGGAAAAACGGCGGCGCGTGCCGAAATCCATGAGTTTAAAGCGGCTAAGGTCGATATGGTTTTCGGCCGCTTGATCATAAAATACCGTCAGTAATTTTTTCAACTGAGTAACGGCATCTTCTTGGGTCACCTGTGGATGCCTATCGCGTTGAACTATTTCACTGATCAAGGCGAGGAGGGGAACTTCCCACATAATCACTTCGCACCATGGGCCACTAATACGAATTGCGAGCTGCCCATCATCCGCAGTGGTGATATTGACCTGTTCAGGTTTAAAGCGAAACGTTTTTAGCCATGCAAGATAATCGTCTTTGAAAAAAGGAAGCTCTTTTAAATAGTTGGCCTCATCATCGGTGAGTGAAAGGTGAGCCATCAATTGGACTTGCTGGCGGATTTCATCGGCATAGGCACCTAGAATTTCACGACTACGACAGCGGAACTCGGCGACAACCGGTACTTGGCTGTAATGGTGAAATACGGCCTGCTGCATATGAAGCTTATAAGCATCAGTGTCAAGCAGTGATGTAATAATAGGGGTAGCGTCTAAATTCATGGCGCGCAGGCGTCCTCGCGGAGCTATCTACTTATTAGCTAAATCGTTAAAGTTGGAAAAGTATACTCACTTTGACAGAAGATAGAAGCCTTATTGCATCACTCTTGTGTCTGTGAGCATTTCCAATATTTATTTATACTCATCACATTTCGAGTTGTCGCCTTATCGGTGACGGTTATGGCCTATTTGCCATGGCTCTCGAATGATTTAGAGTATACGTCATTGACCAGAATGGCACATTAGCGATTAGAGTTGATTAACAAGCGTTAATATACTCATTGCCAGTCATTGAGCATGAAACGATACTAACACGTAATTTTCTATTTAACAGCGTTATAGCATCAACGAACAAACCAATTGTTAACATTTATCGATACTGATAGTCATAAATCGTTAACATAGTATGATGAGAGTGTTTCTCATATAGCATTTATGTTGCAGCAGCGTATAGTAATATAAAGAAGAATTGGTAAACGACTATATCGAATTAACGAATAAAAAAGGTTTCATATGACCCAATTGCGACAAGCGAAATATCGTCAGGACTACCAAGCACCTGATTATACTATCTCTGAAATTGATCTTGATTTTATCCTCGATCCCGCAAAAACCGTCGTGACGGCAATTAGCCAAGTCAAACGCCTTAACCCAGCCTCATCTACACTGGAACTGCATGGTGAAGACCTTAAATTGGTCTCTATTGAAGTGGATGGTCAGCCTTGGACTGATTATAAAGAGCAAGATGGTAAGCTGATATTGGCATCATTGCCTGAGGCTTTCACGTTACGCATAGTGAATGAAATCAGCCCTGAAAAAAACACAGCATTAGAAGGCCTATATGTTTCAGGGGATGCATTATGCACTCAATGTGAAGCAGAAGGTTTCCGCCATATTACTTATTATCAGGATAGGCCGGATGTGTTAGCGCGTTATACGACGACAATTACCGCCGATAAACAGCGCTATCCTTACTTGCTATCGAATGGTAACCGTATTGCCGAAGGGACACTTGATGATGGGCGCCATTGGGTGAAATGGCAAGATCCGTTCCCTAAACCAAGTTACCTATTTGCGTTAGTTGCGGGGGATTTTGATGTTCTTCGCGACACTTTCGTGACGCGCACAGGCCGCGAGGTCGCATTAGAGTTGTTTGTTGATAAAGGCAACCTTGATCGTGCACCATGGGCAATGCAATCCCTAAAAAATGCCATGAAATGGGATGAAGATCGCTTTGGTCTTGAATATGACCTTGATATCTACATGATAGTGGCGGTTGATTTCTTTAATATGGGCGCGATGGAGAATAAAGGGCTGAATGTCTTTAACTCAAAATATGTGCTCGCTAAAAATGAAACCGCAACCGATAAAGACTACTTAAATATAGAATCTGTTATCGGTCATGAATATTTCCATAACTGGACAGGTAACCGTATCACTTGCCGCGATTGGTTCCAACTAAGCCTAAAAGAAGGTTTGACCGTTTTCCGTGATCAGGAGTTCAGTTCAGATCTTGGCTCTCGCTCTGTCAATCGCATTAATAATGTCAAAGTGATGCGTGCGGCTCAGTTTGCTGAAGATGCAAGCCCAATGGCTCATCCAATTCGCCCTGAAAAAGTGATCGAGATGAATAACTTCTATACGCTAACGGTCTATGAAAAAGGGGCTGAAGTTATTCGTATGATCCATACTCTGCTAGGGGAAGAAATGTTCCAAGCGGGTATGCAACTGTATATTCATCGTCATGATGGCAGCGCCGCAACCTGTGATGACTTTGTGCAAGCGATGGAAGATGCTTCGAATGTGGATCTTTCGTTATTCCGTCGTTGGTACAGTCAATCAGGGACACCTGTATTAACGGTTCGTGATGAGTACTTCCCTGAAAAGCAACAGTATGTGCTGCATGTGAGCCAAATGACACCTCCGACCGCGGATCAGTCAGAAAAGCAGCCGTTACACATTCCACTCGATATTGAGTTGTATGGTGAAGATGGGGCCGTTATTCCTCTGCAATATCTTGGCAGTAGCGTAAACTCTGTATTGAATGTTACGCAAGCATCACAAACATTCACTTTTGATAATGTGCCAAGCCGCCCTGTGCCATCATTACTACGTGAATTTTCTGCGCCAGTTAAATTGGACTATCCATACAGTGATGAGCAACTCGCTTTTCTGATGCAGTATGCAAGTAATGAGTTCTCACGTTGGGATGCGGCTCAGCAACTGATCGGTAACTATGTGAAGATCAACGTTGCGAACTATCAGGCGGGCAACGCGCTCGTTCTCCCTGAGCATGTGATTGATGCATTCCGAGCAGTGTTACTTAATGACACCATCGATCCAGCACTCGCGGCACTGATTTTGACTCTGCCTTCTGAAAATGAGATGGCAGAATTTTTCCAAACTATCGACCCTGATGCCATCCATCATGTTGCTAACTTTATCGCTCATCAACTGGCGACAGCAATGGCTGATGAATTCCTCGCGGTTTATCAATCGATTAAAATTGATGGCTACCGTGTTGACCACAGCGATATTGCGAAACGTTCATTACGTAACGTGTGTTTACAGTATATTGCAGCAGGCGATGATCAAGCACTCGCAGACAAATTAGTGTCAGAACAATTCAAATCGGCCGATAATATGACCGACTCTTTAGCCGCATTAACGGCGGCGAGTGAGTCTCAGTTACCGTGCCTAGAGTCATTAATGACGGCCTTTGATGAGCGTTGGCACCACGATGGCCTAGTGATGGATAAATGGTTTACATTGCAAGGTACTAGCCCTGCACCGGATGTCTTGCAGAAAGTACGTAGCTTGCTGAATCACCGTTCATTTAGTATGAGCAACCCAAATCGTGTGCGTTCTTTGGTTGGGGCGTTTACCTCCGGTAACCCGTCAGCTTTCCATGCGAAAGATGGTAGCGGCTATCAATTCCTGTATGAGATCCTCGTGGATTTAAATACACGTAACCCACAGGTCGCATCGCGATTGATTGAACCGTTGATCCGTTTGAAACGTTTTGACGATAAACGCCAAGGCCTGATGCGCAATACGTTAGAGCAACTCAAAGCGTTGGATAACCTTTCAGGTGATCTGTTCGAAAAAGTGACGAAAGCGCTCGAAAGCTAAGTTCTTTACTGATATTAGCTGTGTTGTTAGCCCTTGAACGTCGTTTCAAGGGCTTTTTCTTTTAAATCAGGCAATCATATTAGGTTGTATGCGGTGCTATTCCATTGACAGCAACGGTTCAATTGCCGATTAAGGCAACTTTGGTTTGCAAGTAGCGAATAAATGAATTTTTTATAGAAAAAAAGGCGTAAAATAGGGTAATCTATGTCGCGTTTTATCGGATGAAAATGTATCCCTGTTAAAAATGGCCTCAGCAAATTTCATTTGTTGAGTGTTTTGACGCGCGGAACATTGTGTCTTTTAATCGCTTTATACACAAAATAGTTTGAGGTGTCGGCAGCAAGTGTTATCGCTGTGCTTACAACTTAAAATATGGTGGGTATAGACAGAAATAGGTTATTGGATATGTTATATCACCTTGCCCGCAAGGCTCTATTCCAGTTCGACCCAGAAAAAGCCCATGAACTGACGTTTCGGCAGCTTCAATGTTTAAATAATTCCCCGCTTAAATTCCTTCTCCGCCAATCTGTTGCTACTAAACCTGTTCAATGTATGGGACTGTCTTTTAAAAATCCACTTGGCCTAGCTGCGGGTTTAGATAAAGACGGTGAATGTATTGATGCTTTTGGAGCAATGGGCTTTGGTTTTGTTGAGATTGGAACGGTGACGCCACGGCCGCAATCAGGTAATGATAAGCCTAGATTGTTTAGATTAGTGGAAGCGGAAGCACTGATTAATCGTATGGGGTTCAACAATAAAGGCGTTGATAACCTTGTTGAAAATGTCAAAAAATCAACTTACGGTGGGGTTATTGGCATTAATATCGGTAAAAATAAAGACACCCCAGTGGAACAAGGCAAGGATGACTATTTAATTTGCATGGATAAAGTTTATGCACATGCCGGTTATATTGCTATTAATATTTCATCACCAAATACGCCAGGTTTACGCACTTTGCAATATGGCGAAGCGTTGGATGATTTATTAAGTGGAATAAAAGCCAAGCAACTGGAGTTACAATCGAAATATCAAAAATATGTTCCTGTTGCGGTTAAAGTTGCACCGGATCTGACCGAAGCAGAAATAATCCAAGTTACCGATAGCTTAGTTCGACATAATATTGATGGTGTGATTGCAACCAATACCACGTTAGATCGTTCTTTAGTTCAAGGTTTAAATCATTGTAATGAAGCTGGCGGTTTAAGTGGACGCCCAGTGCAACTAAAAAGCACAGAGGTTATTCGGATCATTTCTCGTGAATTAAAAGGGCAGTTACCTATTATTGGAGTGGGTGGTATAGACTCATTAACTGCTGCGAGAGAAAAAATGGACGCGGGGGCATCATTAATCCAAATTTATTCTGGTTTTATATATAATGGGCCAAAATTAATAAAAGATATTGTGAACCATATATAGTTAACTGTAAATTTACCTAAAGGGGGCTTTATTTATGCTCCCTTTTAATCTATATTGAGTTGGCTGTCTATTTTTAAATCATTTTGTTTTGCATTTTTAAGATCGAATTATTTTGAGCTAGTATCTTAAAAATATATTTATACTCTAACTCATTTGAGTTGCTTTTAGGCAGTAAGCGAATTATTCGTTTAAAAAATCCTTAGAGCAAAATAATGCAACAGCTAGGGTAATTGAGCACGACTCAATTGGCAACTTAAAGTATGGTGAGTATACCGGTAAATCGCTAAGGGATCGTTTATGATAATAAAACCCGATGATCATTGGCGTTGGTATTTTGATCATGACCATGATAGGGTGATGCTAGATCTCGCCAACGGCATGATATTTCGCTCATGTTTTCCCGCAAAAATGCTGACAGCATTCGCACGTGATGAAATGCCTTTTAGCATTGAAGATGCTGCGGAGTTTTATATATTTGATGAGCAGGCTAAAAAATTAAATCTATCTCATGAAGAACGGGCTGAATTAGTACTGAACAGTTTAGTGGCATTTCGCTTTTTAAAACCGCAAATGCCGAAAAGTTGGTATTTTTCTCCTTTTCACGATATTCAAGTACCTGCGCAAGGTCAGCTTATTCAAGTGTGTTTAGAAAATAGCCATCATATAGCGACATTTATTATTGCTGAGGCTGGTACGTCGGCAAGTTTGTGTTTATTAGCGGAGGCACAATTAGAATTGCCTGATCGTAAATTACGCTTTTGTGATCCAATTAAGATCATGAATGATCGTATGAGGCAATATAAACGCAAGTCTAATCGCTTACTGTATGAGAATGTCATTTAATTGATCGTCCATGATCTATTAATATGGATATTCTTTAATATTCGCCAATAACACCATCAATAAAATAATCGTTATTATTGAGATGATGGTGTTAGAAAATTAGCTTAAAGCTAATTTAATCGCACTTTTGGGAATGCAACTACAGGCTAAGATATAACCATCCGCTTTAATTGCACTTTGTTTTAATGGCGTGACTTCCCCTTCAATCAACTTTATTTTGCATTGACCACAAATACCAGCACGGCAGGAATAAGGTAAAGTGATCCCTTTTGATTCCAATTGTTCAAGGATCACTTCTTGGTTATTTCCTTCATAATCATGATTTTCAAAAGTGACTGTGACCGTACTTAATGGCGTAGAAGGAGTTTTCGCTTTATTATCCGTTTCTCGCTCTTTTGGGATATACTGATTAGGTTGTTTCTTTTCAAGAACCGTCACGGTATCACCCACTCGTATAATTCCAGTATTATGGATAACGACATTTTGCCCGAAATCCACATCACCACTTTCCGTGGTACGGAAGGTTTGTAGTGTTGCTAATGGTTCTCTGTGTGGATGTTTAATGCCTTTTTCAGGGCTAACAGTCGTTAGAATACAGCGGCTACATGGTCTGTCTAAGCTAAAAACGACATCGCCAATCTGAATCGTTTTCCATGTATCTTCTTCGAAAGGTTGGGCACCGGTGATAATCAAATTACCGCGAAATTGCTCAAGCTTAATGCTGGCGGGGCAACGCCTTTGTAGCTCTTGTACCGAAGCTTCATTAATTAATAAGAAGGGGTAGCCATCGGCAAACGACATAGGCACATCGGGCATGGTTTTGACGCGACGTGACAAGTGAGGACTTAACCAGCGTAGTTGAACAGGCTCATCAAAATAACGACTTAGCCAAGTATTGACTGATTCAGGCGCAATAAGTGCATGAAAATGATTGCCCCAGACTTCAGTTGGGCTCTGATTCTCATCAAAGTCCTGATACAATACCGTCACACTTTCACCATCGGGTGCTTTGAGATAAAGCCCATTATTTAACATTGCTGGTGTAAATAGTAACATCTGAGGGTATTTTCTTGCCGTGATAAATTTACCTTCCAGCGTTGTTACCATAAAATTGCGATCAAATATTAGCCCACTGGTATCGGCGTATGCATGAGACAGGCGTATCCCTCTCATTGATTTGACTGGGTGCGTATAAAGGCGTGAAAGCGTAATCATTATTTAATCCTTATAATTGTTGCTGAGCAACTTTATGACAAGTCCATAAGATTAGCTATAATGCGCAACAATTTTTCATCCAAATTGGTAAAAAATACTATGAATTCTCTGTTTGCCAGCACAGCTCGTGGCCTAGAAGAACTATTGAAATCGGAATTGGAAGCTCTGGGCGCTAGTCAGTGCCGAGTTGCACAAGGGGGCGTCTATTTTCAGGCTGATGAACGGGTGATGTATCAGAGTCTACTCTGGAGTAGGCTGGCATCCCGTATCTTATTACCATTGAATGAATTTGATGTTTATAGCGACTTAGATTTATACCTTGGTGTACAAGCTATCGATTGGACTGAGGTATTCTCAGTTGAGGACACATTTTCAGTTCACTTTAGTGGTACAAACGAAGAGATCCGCAATAGCCAATATGGTGCTTTAAAAGTTAAAGATGCCATTGTCGATTGCTTCGTACGTAAATTAGATCAGCGGCCTGATGTTGCACGCCAGCAGCCTGATATTCGTATCAATGTTTACTTGAATAAAGAGAAAGCTAGCGTAGCGCTTGATTTAAGTGGTGATGCACTTCATATCCGTGGTTATCGTGATTTGGCAGGGCAAGCGCCATTAAAAGAGACGTTAGCCGCTGCGATTATCAATCGCTCAGGCTGGCAGCAGGGCACCCCCCTTGTCGATCCTATGTGTGGCTCCGGCACACTATTGATTGAAGCGGCTATGATTGCAGCAGACAGAGCGCCTGGCTTGTATCGTGAACACTGGGGGTTCTATGCTTGGTCAAAATATAACCCTGCATTATGGCGAGAGCTGATCACGGAAGCGCAAGTGCGTTTTCGTCAAGGCCTAAAAGAGACAACATCGCGTTTTTATGGTTTTGATATCGATAAACGAGTGCTTGATATGGCGCGCTCTAATGCACGTAGGGCGGGCGTTCAAACATTAGTGAGTTTCAATCATGGCGATGCTGCTATGCTTGAAAACCCTGTTGAAACAGGCATTAAGGGAACCATTTTAAGTAACCCGCCTTATGGCGAACGTCTTGAAAGTGAGCCTGCATTGATTGCTTTACATAGCCAATTAGGCCGTATTGTGAAGGCGCGTTTCCCTGGTTGGCGTTTATCTATTTTTAGTGCCTCTCCTGAACTGTTAAGTTGCTTACAACTACGCTCTGAACGTGAATTTAAGGCCAAAAATGGCCCATTGGATTGCGTACAGAAAAATTATTTATTGGCAGAAACACCGTCGGAAACGGTCGGTGAAATCTCTCCTGATTTTGCTAATCGCTTACGTAAGAACCATAAAAAACTCAGCAAGTGGGCTAAACAGCAAGGGATTGATTGCTACCGCATCTATGATGCAGATTTGCCAGAATATAATGTGGCTATCGATGTTTATCGTGACAAAGTGGTCGTACAGGAGTATGCACCACCGAAAACGGTGGATGAACGCAAAGCGCGCCAACGTTTATTTGATGTGATCACGGCGACGATGAATGTATTGCAGCTGTCATCTAACCAGTTGGTATTAAAAACACGCCAACGTCAGAAAGGTAAACAGCAATATGAAAAGCTAGCACAAAAAGAGGATTTCTTTTTAGTGCAAGAATACAACGCTAAGATGCTGGTGAACTTAACCGACTATCTTGATACAGGGCTGTTTTTAGACCACCGCATTGCTCGGCGCATGTTAGGACAAATGAGTCGTGGTGCAGATTTTCTTAATCTCTTCTGCTACACCGGTTCCGCAACAGTTCATGCAGGGCTTGGAGGCGCGAAAAGCACCACGTCAGTTGATATGTCGCGTACCTATCTTGAGTGGGCAGAGAAAAACTTACAGGCTAACGGCTTAACGGGTCGCCAACATCGCTTGATCCAAGCTGACTGCTTAAACTGGTTGGCGAATAGCCCAGAACAATTTGATTTGATCTTTATTGATCCGCCAACATTTTCAAACTCAAAACGAATGGATGGTACTTTTGATGTACAGCGCGACCATGTTCAGTTGATCACTCACCTAAAACGCATGTTACGTCGTGGTGGTACCATCATGTTCTCTAACAATAAGCGTGGCTTTAAAATGGATATCGAAGCTCTGAATGCGTTAGGACTACAAGCAGAAGAAATTACCGCCAAAACGCGTTCAGAAGATTTTGCTCGTAATCGTCAGATTCATAACTGCTGGCTGATCCGCCATGCAGCATAAAGGATAACATCAATGGCTTTAATTAATTTATCGGGTGCATACCTTTCGTTTAGTGATGCCCCTTTATTGGATAACACGGAACTTCATATCGAAGAAAATGAGCGTGTCTGTTTAGTTGGACGCAACGGTGCGGGTAAATCGACACTCATGCGCGTCCTAACTAAAGAGCAGCCTCTTGATGATGGGCAACTGCTTTACCAACAAGATCTCGTGGTTGCTCGTTTACAGCAAGACCCACCCCGTAATATTGAAGGGACGATTTTTGACTTTGTTGCCGAAGGCGTAGCAGAGCAGGCGGAATACCTCAAAGAGTATCACCATGTTTCTAAATTGGTGGAAACCGATCCGAGTGAAAAGAATTTAAATAAATTAGCTGAATTACAAGAAGTACTAGATAGCCGTAACTTATGGCTATTGGATGCCCGTATCAGTGATGTCTTGAAAAAATTGGATTTGCCAGCGGATACTCAACTGTCATCACTGTCTGGGGGCTGGCTACGTAAAGCGGCTCTTGGTCGTGCATTAGTGAGTAATCCACAAGTCCTCTTTCTTGATGAGCCGACTAACCACTTGGATATCGAAACCATTTTATGGTTAGAAAACTTTTTGAAAGATTTCCAAGGTAGTATCGTATTTATTTCCCATGACCGCTCATTTATTCGCAATATGGCAACACGTATTGTTGATCTGGATAGAGGCAAGTTGTCGTCATGGCCGGGCAATTATGATGATTACTTGGTGGCAAAAGAAGAAGCGTTGCGTGTGGAAGAGATGCAAAATGCAGAATTTGACCGCAAGTTGGCTCAAGAAGAAGCGTGGATCAGACAAGGTATTAAAGCGAGGCGTACCCGTAATGAAGGGCGTGTTCGTGCACTCAAGGCCTTGCGCGTAGAACGCTCTCAGCGCCGTGAAGTGCTGGGAAGTGCGAAAATGCAGGTTGAGGAAGCGTCTCGCTCAGGGAAAATTGTCTTTGAACTGGAAAATGTGAATTACCAAATCAATGATAAAGTACTGGTTAAAGACTTTAGTGCACAAGTGTTACGTGGAGACAAAATCGCTTTAGTTGGGCCAAACGGCTGCGGTAAAACAACCCTGCTCAAATTGATGTTGGGTGATCTCAAAGCAGATAGTGGCAGAGTGCACTGTGGAACTAAATTAGAAGTCGCTTATTTTGATCAGCACCGCGCCGCACTCGATCCTGATAAGACGGTCATGGATAACCTTGCAGAAGGGAAGCAAGAGGTGATGGTCAATGGTAAACCACGCCACGTACTCGGTTATCTACAAGACTTTATGTTCCCGCCCAAACGCGCCATGACACCGGTACGAGCATTATCTGGTGGTGAGCGTAATCGTTTGTTACTTGCACGCTTATTTTTAAAGCCAAGCAACTTATTGATCCTCGATGAACCGACCAATGACCTTGATGTCGAAACACTAGAACTGCTTGAAGAGTTGGTCGATAGCTATCAAGGCACTGTTTTATTGGTTAGTCATGATCGTGAATTTGTTGATAATAGCGTAACAGAGTGTTGGATTTTTGAAGGTAACGGGGTGATTAACCGTTACGCTGGCGGCTATTTTGATGCTCAACAGCAAAAAGCACAAACCGTGAGCTTGAAAAATTCACAACAAAGTAAAATAGCGGAGCAAGATAAATCGCCTAAGGTAAAAGAACCTACAAAGCGAAATAATAAGATAAGCTACCATTTACTACGTGAATTAGAACAATTACCATCGAAGCTCGAACAGCTAGAAGGTGAAATTGAAGCACTTCAAGCGGCGATTGGTGATGCTGATTTCTTTAACCAGCCTCACGATATAACCGAAAAAACATTAAATACATTAGCTGAAAAGGAACAAGCGCTAGAGCAAGCGTTCGACCGCTGGCAAGAGCTTGAGCTACTGAAAAATGGCTAGTTTATCGTTCAGGAAATAAGAAGGGGCGAATCACCTTGTGCTCTCATGAGTCTCATGAACATGTGCTGTGCACACAATGCGACATGCTGGTTGCGGTACCTGAATTAGAACAGGGAACTAAAGCAACCTGCCCACGCTGTCATACAGTGTTGGTGTCAAAGTGGCGCTATCCATACAAGCAGCCGGCAGCGTATGCGTTTAGCGCATTAATTATGCTGCTCGTCGCTTGTATGTTTCCATTTGTCAAAATGAGTGCGGCTGGGATTGAAAATGAAATTTCTATATTTCAAATTATCGAGATTATTTCGACAACGCGTTACAGCAGCTTAGCCCTCTTTTTTCTGTTATTTTCATTAGTCATCCCTGCCTTTTGTATGGTGACAATCATACTATTGGGATTACAAGTGTATGTTCCAAAAAGAATCAAAGTGTGGATCAGCCGTATCCTATTTCAAATGAAATCTTGGTGTATGGCGGAAATTTTCCTCGCAGGGGTTCTGGTTAGCTTTGTAAAACTGATTGCTTATGGTGACATTGGTGTTGGGTTAAGCTTTTTGCCGTATTGTCTATTTTGCCTCTTGCAAGTTAGGGCATTTCAATGCCTTGACCGGCATTGGATGTGGAACAAAATTGAAGCAGCCCCTAAGTTAGCCCATAAATTAGAAGTAGGGCGAACTGGGATCAGCCAAAACGTAAGGCTGTGCCTAGTGTGCACGGCTATCTTACCGGCGGAACAATCCCAATGTCCGCGCTGTTACGCTCGTGGTAGCGTACGTAAGCATCAAAGTATACAGTGGACAGTTGCGCTGCTATTGACCTCGTTTTTCCTATATATTCCAGCGAATGTCTTACCGGTGATGACGACCAATATGTTGGGTAGCGATATGGACTCAACGATTATGGACGGCGTGATATTATTGTGGGGGGATGGCTCTTATCCTGTCGCATTAATTATTTTTATCGCCAGTATTATGGTGCCCTCGTTAAAAATGATAGGTATCGCGTGGTTATGTCTTGACTCTCAAGGTTATGGCAACCGAGACCCACATCGAATGCACTTTATTTATGAATTGGTGGAGTATGTGGGGCGTTGGTCAATGATCGATGTGTTTGTCATTACTATTTTGGCCGCATTGGTACAAATGGGGCAATTAATGAGTATCGTCCCTGCACAGGGCGTTATTTTCTTTGGTGTCGTTGTGATTTTAACGATGTTTGCTGCGATGACTTTCGACCCTCGATTAACATGGGATCGTTGTGAAAAGAAAAGTGCGGTAAAAGTTGTTGAACAAGAAGGAGCCATCGGGTGAGTGAACAAGAAACACCACAGGCCAATGCCAAAATCAGTAAATTGAAAAGTTGGTCACCTGTTTGGGTGATCCCTATCGTTACTGTTCTCATTGGTGCTTGGATACTATTTTATCACTTCAGCCATCAAGGCCCTGAAGTGACATTAATTACTTACAATGCAGAAGGCATTGAAGCGGGTAAAACCAAAATCAAGAGCCGTAGTGTGGATATTGGTATTGTTGAAAGCGTGACGCTGGATGACAACTTCAGTCGAGTTGTTATCAAAGCACGCTTAAATAGCGATATGAAAGATCTCCTACGTGCGGATTCTGCATTTTGGATCGTAAAGCCGACAATTGGCCGTGAAGGTGTGACAGGATTAGGCACATTGCTTTCGGGAGTTTTCATCGAATTACAACCGGGTAACTCTAAAAAGGAGCATAACGAGTTTACACTGCTTGATTCGCCGCCTTTAGCCTCACCGGATGCGAAAGGGATCCGCGTTATCTTGGTGAGTGACCGCGCTGGGCAACTCAATCCAGGCGACCCTGTACTGTTTAGAGGTTACCGTGTTGGCTCAGTTGAAACCAGTAATTTCGACATGAGTAAGCGTGATATGCGCTATCAACTGTTCATCAACGCACCTTATGATAAGTTAATTAGTACGAATGTGCGCTTTTGGAAGGACAGTGGTATTGCATTTGATATGTCATCGCAAGGGATCCATGTTGAGCTTGGCTCTATTGCCACCTTGCTGACAGGAGGCGTAAGCTTTGATGTACCTGCTGGCTGGGCGCCGGGGGAAGGTGTAAAAGAAAATACAGAATTTAAACTCTTTGATAACCAAAGTAGTATTCAAAACTCTCTGTATACTGAATACCAAGATTTCGTTCTGTTCTTCTCTGACTCAGTACGTGGACTACAGCCTGGTGCACCGGTGGAGTTCCGTGGTATTCGCCTAGGAACGGTCGCTCAAGTGCCATTCTATACTAAAGGCCTCGACCAAAAACTGGATAACGATTTCCGTATTCCTGTATTAATTCATATTGAGCCTGAGCGTTTTGCAAAAGATGTTGGTGCTGATTTTAACTTGAAAAATGAGTTGAAATTAGCGATGAAGGATGGGCTTCGTGCATCGTTAAAATCTGGGAACTTGCTAACAGGGGCACTGTTTGTTGATCTCGACTTTGTGCCTAATGTGCCTGAATATAAAGGGCCAACTGTGGTGGCTGGTTATAAAGTCATCCCAACGACGAGCGGTGGCTTAGCGCAAATTCAGCAAAAAGTGATTTCTGTGCTGGATAAAATCAATGCGATGCCGATTGAGCCTATGCTGAATCAAACGACTCAAACGTTGGCTGAAGGGCAAAAAACGATCAAAGAAGCGCAAGTTATGCTCGCTGAGCTAAATAAAGTGATGGGAAGTAAAGAGTTCCAGAAACTCCCTCAAGACTTGCAAAAAACGTTGAATGAAATGAACCGTGCGATGCAAGGCTTCCAGCCGGGGTCACCTGCATATAATAAGATGGTCGATAATATGCAACGTTTAGATCAGGTGCTTAGGGAAGTCCAGCCACTGTTACGTACTTTGAATAATAAGAGTAATGCCTTGGTATTCGAAGCTGAGCCGTCTAAGGATCCTGTACCGAAAGGAGTGAAAAAATAATGAGATATCTGATATCGATATTTGTTTTAATGCTGGCGGCTTGTAGCAGCACCCCTGAAAAAGTGTATTACCAATTGCCGGTGAAATCGCCGGCAACACAAAGTGCGGTTGTGATGGGGCAACAAAATCAAATTTGGTTACAGCGCATCATGCTGGCGGATGTTCTGACATCAAATGGTATTACTTACCAAACGTCAGATGTCAGTTACAATAATGCTAGCTCCCATTTATGGGCTAGCCCATTAGAACAACAGTTAGGACAATCCATGGTGAGTGAATTGTCTTCTGCGTTGCCGGGGCGTTTAGTCTCATTACAACCTTTGCAGAATTCGCCGGACACATTGGATATTACGCTAACAAGTTTTAATGGCCGCTACGATGGCAAGGTATTAGTTCAAGGGTTCTGGACTTTGTCGCGTGGCAAAGAGATCATCCGTCGTAACTTCGATATACAGCTTGAACAAAAAGAAGATGGCTATCCAGAATTAGTCCGTACGCTGGCTGATGGATGGCAGCAAGTTGCGAGTGAGATTGCTAAAGAGGCCAATAAATCTTAAGTAATATTCACTATTTTCATCAATAAAGTGCATCTTACGCCGTCATTGGCTAAGGTGCATTTTTTTATAAAATTGGTTGCATATCATTTAATTATAAAATATTTCAATATAAATACATATAATAAAATTGATATTAATTTATTTAAAATCAACGAGTTGTCATAATTTGAAAATATAAATCACATTTATAGCATTTATGACATTTATATGAAATTCTTTACTTGATTTTCTAATCTGTCGGCTGTATTTCTATAGTGTACCTAAATGAGATGATCCCCTACATAGTTTGAATTGTCTGTGAGTGGCAAGGCAAGCTATCCCTAAGTATCAAGAAAGGGTCGGTGAGCGGAATCCCACTAGTGACTTAACTTAACGCTATGAAGGGCTTAGGTGCTGTTTTCTTTTCCATTTTAGACAATGAGGGAAGTAAGGCATGAAAAGACAGAAGCGAGACCGTTTAGAAAGAGCTTTATCAAGAGGTTATCAAGCAGGTATAGCAGGTCGTTCCAAAGAATTGTGCCCCTATCAATCTGTAGATGCACGATCGCACTGGTTAGGAGGCTGGCGTAAAGCCATGGAGGACAGGGCGATTCTCTCTGCATAATCAGGCAGAACAAAGCCTAACTTATTCGTTAGAGAACCTAAATAAACGGTTTTTTAATTCACTTCAAACAAATTTTAAACCTCCGCCATTGCGGAGGTTTTAGTTTTTAGCGCTTAGGTGCGGGATCAGAAAGCACTAGTGTCTTTAAATAGACCCACTTTTAGGTCATTAGCCACGTAAATGACTTTACCATCAACCAGTACTTCACCATCGGCAAGACCCATAATCAATTTACGGTTAATAACACGTTTAAAATTGATACGGTAAGTCACTTTTTTAGCCGTTGGAAGTACTTGGCCCGTGAATTTTACTTCACCAACACCAAGAGCACGACCTTTGCCTTCCCCGCCGAGCCACCCGAGGTAGAAACCAACGAGTTGCCACATGGCATCTAGGCCTAAACAGCCAGGCATAACAGGGTCATTAACAAAATGGCAGCCGAAGAACCATAAGTCTGGATTGATATCCAATTCAGCTTCGACATAGCCTTTATTGAAGGTACCACCATCTTCAGTCATGGTGATGATACGATCCATCATCAACATATTACCTGAAGGTAATGGAGGCCCATTTTCGCCAAATAATTCGCCTCTTCCAGAAGCTTCTAAATCACTTTTTGTATAGGAACTGCGTTTATCAACCATGTTCTTCTGATAGCCTTAATTAAGTTTAAGAATACAGGATAGCTTACACTTGTACGCTGAACAACTCCGATCTGATATTTTTTTATTCAACCAAGCCATTTTAGGAACCATGGAAGTTTTGGTTTTTCGGGTGAATTTGCTTGATTGATGCGTTCTTGAATTAAAGCTAACAGGTGTACGTTATCACCTTCCGCTTGCTGCTCAAAATAGGGCTGCTTAGTGAGTAATGTGATCGCTTGAGCAACATGCTCCACAGGCCAAATATGGAATTGCCCCTCTTGTACGGCATTGACAACAGCCTCTTTGACACAGAGATGGCGCACATTAGCCATTGGGATAATTACCCCTTGTTGCCCTGTTAAACCACGCTGAGCACAAATATCATAGAAGCCTTCGATTTTTTCGTTTACACCACCTATAGGCTGCACATAACCAAACTGGTCGACAGCACCGGTGACGGCGATTTGCTGATCGATAGGCTGGAGCGCTAATGCACTAATTAACGCACAAAGTTCGGCAAGAGAGGCGCTATCGCCATCAACTTCACCATAGGATTGCTCAAAAACAATCGAGGCTGAGAATGGCTGAGGCTGCTCCAATTTTAGCTCATAATTTAAATAAGCTTGCATGATCATCATGCCTTTAGCATGAATGTTGCCGCCAAGCTCGGCTTTCCGTTCAACATCGACAAATTCCCCATCACCTAAATGGGCGACACAGGTAATGCGCGAAGGCTCTCCCAGCGCTTCTGGGTGCCCAGGATAGTGCAAGACGGACAATCCATTAATTTGTCCTATCACTTCGCCTTCGGTTTTGATAAAAACCTGTTCTTGCAGAATATCGTCTTGTGAACGTTCTGTCAGGAAACTATGGCGCCATAGGCGGTTTTCCACAGCCTGATTAAAGGCATTGGCGTCCATTAAGTTGCCTGACTGATAGTGAGAGGCATCCGTCAATCGGCGGGCTAGCCACTGTGTATCAAGAGGCAGATTAAATTTATCTTCACAAAACCGTGTTGCCTGAGTGATAAACGTAGGCCAACCATCAGGTGCGATTTCGGGGAGATGGTTAGCATTAATAATTGATTTTATATAGCGCATCCACAAGGCGAGTTGTTCTTCATTATCAAAGAACATTATGGGTTCATATTCCCCATAAATAGCATGTTCAAAGAGATCTGCGTGAGTGTACTCAAACTCTTCAAGCTCAAGCCGGTCACCAACAATGATTAACTTGATATCGAGTGGCTGAGGTTCAATTTCAATCGGTAATGGTTGATTATCGGAGAAAGGCAACCATTCGAATTGGCGGCGAGCTATCATATTTTGTAGCCGCTGCCACATCAAGGGTTGAGAGACCAATGATGATGCCGATAATATCAATACTCCACCATTAACGTGATGCAATAAACCCGGCACTGGATGTAATGATGGTGTGATATACCCAAACAGTTGTTCCGGCTCAATCCAATAGCGACAGGCAATATTTGCTCGGCTTGAGAAGCGACCCTCAATTTCAGGACACCATTTGAAAGCAAGTTTATTTTCAGTGAGTTGATAATCACCATTAATGGGCGAAAATGGGGTCAGTAAAGGGCGGATCGCCTCAGCAAATGTTGCTAGATAATGCTCACTGTCGTCGGACTTGATAAACATAAATCGAGTCCGTGAATTCTCTTTGATAAAGCGCTCAATGCTATCAAATAGCCTTGGCTGGATTTCTGACAAAGAAGCAGGAGTCAGGGTATCTGAAGAAACAAAGTTTGCCTGGTAAGGCGTTAGGTCAGGTATTAGGCCTTGCCATGTTAGTTCTTGACTGATCACTATAATTTTTCTGCTATTAATATGATTATAAGTAAAATGCCTGTCGGTGAGCAGGGCGCGTATGCCTGAATTTGGTTTGGATATTTTATACTCTTTTTATTGTAGGCTGCCCCGTTATTGACGACATACATATGTACGACTCACAGACTTTAGTACATTAGCGGCGGCTCATTTTTTGAGCAATTCGCTGTACTGCAAACTATTTAGAGTATATGTTGTTTTCAGGCCAATTTATTACCCATAGGGCAAGGTTGCTATATTAGCGTTTGAGCGCCAATCTTGCAGCAATAATTGTCGTATAATCAGTTAGAATAAAGAAAATAATAGCACAACAGGCAAAGACATTGGCCATGTTAAGCCAATTAAGAGCGCACTGAGCAATCTCATAAAGATATTAGGGTCTTTAGTCAGGAGTAGTGTTATAAGCGCTGAGCACACCCCGCCTATCCCATATACGAGAAGTATGCATTCAAATGTGGACATGCTTGTTCATTAAATTGTTAATAGGTGAGCGTTGATTGTACACTATTTTGTGCCTAGTTGTTATCTTCTTTGTCAATAATAGGTCGACGGTGGTGCTTAAATTGCGTATCTTCATCTAAAATTGCTAATATAGGTCAGGTATAGGTCAGGTTCGATCTTCGTCAGGAAAAAATATGAAATATCAGCAGCTTGAAAATTTAGAATGTGGCTGGAAATGGGAATATCTGGTGAAGAAGTCCCGAAGTGGTGAGCCAATTACTCGGTATATCGAAAGAAGTGCCGAAAGTGAGGCTATCGCGCTATTGCTCAAAATGGAAAACCAGCCCACAGAGGTTTTAAAATGGATCGCTTTGCATATGAATCCACAATTGGATAACCGTATGAAGCAAAGCATTCGAGCAAGACGTAAACGTCATTTCAATGCTGAGCATCCCCATACCAGAAAAAAATCTATCGACCTTAACTTTTCTGTTTGGCAGCGTTTATCTAACCTTGCAGTGAAACGCAATAAAACATTATCAGAGACGATCATTCAGTTGATCGAAGATGCTGAGCATAAAGATAAGTATGAGAGCCAAATGAGTTCGTTAAAGCAAGACCTACAGGCGATTCTAGGGAATTCAAGTACCAAGAAATAGGGGAGACGATTATCTCAAGTTGCCCGTTGATCAACCACGATCGTTTTATTCCCAACGAAATGCTTTGTAACCCGCCATTATTTTTCGACCACGATTGATTTAATCGTAACAATGACAGATTGTGTTTAGTGACCTGATGATTTTTAGCATAAAAAAAACCCCATCGAAATGGGGTTTTTTGTATTCAGTTCGAAATTCGAACGAGGGGCTAAGAATTAAGCACCTGGTTGAGTGACAACTTCAGTTGTACCTTGAATTTCGATTTCAACGCGACGGTCTGGAGCCAGACACTCGATCAGAGCTGCACGGCCTTTAACGTTGTCACATTTGTTACCAGTTACTGGATCTTCTTTACCACGACCTTCAGCAGCGATTGCGCTTGCTGGAACGCCTTTAGCAACTAAGTAATCAACAACTGACTGAGCACGTTTTTGTGACAGTGGCAGGTTGTAGTTTTGTGAACCGATACGGTCTGTGAAACCAACTACCAGTACGCGACCTTGAGTTGGGTCGATGCTGCTCAGTTCGTTATACAGTTCGTTCAGTGCTTGCTGACCTTCTGGTTTCAGAGTTGCTTTGTTGAAGTTGAACAGAACGTCTGAACGCAGAGTGAAACGCTTGTTCTCAACAACTGGCGCTGGCTCAACAACTGGAGCTGGCTCAACAACTGGTGCTGCTTCTTGGTTGAAGCGGTATGCCAGACCAACGCTCAGCATGCCGTTGTCAGGACGTACGCCCAGGTTGTCGTTATCACCGATGTTGCTAACCCATTGGTAATCTAAACGAGTTGCCCAGTTTGGAGTGATTGCATATTCAACACCCAGTGCGTATACAGGAGAAACACCAGTATCGTTTTCTTTGTAACGCTCTTCACCTGCTTGGTGTGCTTTAACATCAGTACGCCATACCATACCACCTAAACGAGTGTAAACGTCTAAGTCGTCCATTACTGGATAGCTCAGTTTGGTAGTCAGAGAAACACCCATTGATTTCAGGTCGCCGTTGTTACCAGCACCTTTGTATTTCATTTTACCAAACCAGTCATAACCAAGCTCGAAGCCCATGTACTGGTTGTATTGGTAACCTGCGTATGCACCAGCACCGAAAGTATCACGGTCAGTACTTTTACCTACAGTGTTTTCACGATCAACTGGAGTGAAGCTGGTATCTTCATAGTGAGACCAACCCAGTTTAGCACCGGTATACCAAGTGTTGTCTTTTGGAGCTGCCTGCGCAACAGTTGCGAAAGCTGCTACTGCCACTGCTACTGCGATAGCTGTCTTTTTCATTTTTTACGCCTCGTTATCATCCAATATAGGCATGGCTTCAAAGAGCCTTATTATTCGCCATTGGTTTAAAATACTTGCTAGGTTTCGCTGACATTATCTACAAAAATTTATAAAAAGTAAAAAATAATGCCATAACCTTAACAAGCTAAAGTCTACAACGAACTAAAAAAGATACAAGTAGAGCAAGCAAAAATCATGGTAAAAAAACATTTTTTAGCGGATAAATCAGAGAGATAAACGTAATCCTATTTTGAGTTGATTATTATCTATCACATTGATCTCAATTATTTTTTCGGTATTTTCTGAGTCTGAGATATCCGAATGTCAAATTTACTAAGAATATTCTTAATCTTGGCTAGTGATAATAGTTAGAGTGAATTTTTAGGTTATTTTGCTGTCCAGAATGGATACTTGCGATATTATGTGTTTTTTGAGGGCGCATAATAAAGCCGATAGAATGTCCTTCTTGTGCTGCCGTTTGTAAGCGAGCAAAGTCCTGTTTATTTAATTCCGGTAGCCAACCTAAAACAACACTATAATTACCACTTCTTAATGCCTTTTCCATCGCATCTATCGTCGTTATCGACGCCATATTGCTGAGTTGCATAATTTTGTTAATAGGCAAGCCTGATTGCATTAACCAGTGACGACTTAACTTTTTATTGGGGCTTAGCCAAAGCAGCCAACGAGATTGCGCCCCGAACTGACGCAACATCGGCAGTAGAATGTAATCCATAATAGGATGTTTTTCATCGTAAACCAGCTCACTCACCATGCCTTGTTGCATCGAGCCATCAATAGGCGGTGTTGAAGGCATTGCTTGTGTGCTGTGGTTAACAGAATGTTCAGTTGCCTTGTTCCAAGAATAAATAGCCATAGTTCACCTCACAATCAAACTGTATGCATATACAGTAACTGTATATTTATCCAATATCAAGACTATTTTTTCAAAGCGCTTCGCAACTTTGTTGTTTTTATCTGCAATATTCTTGGAGTTTTTAGCGGATCCTCTCAGAATGTAGTTCTGCTAATTGTTTGTAAAATTAAGGTATTTATAGTTTCACACACAAGGATGGAAGTAGATGAATGCTCATAAGGAGTTTGGGTGTATGTCTTTAACGGAAAAAAATGATTCTCGATTAGATCAGCTGTTAAAAGGTTTTGGTGAATTTAAAAAGAAAAACTATTTTGGCGGCTATTGTTTGATTGTTGATAACGTTATTGTTGGCTTAGCGCTTGATGGGCTCTTATATTTACGTGGCTGCCTTTTTGCAAGGAGCTACTTTGAATCAATTGAACTTGAACGGTTAGTTTTCAGTAAAAAAGGGATCCCACTAGAGCTGCGCTATTATCAGTTACCTCAGCAGATTTGGGAGAATGAAGCGCTTTTATTGCACTGCATTGATTTAGCCTATCGCTCAGCTATTGAAGAGCGGCAGCAAAAGCAGTCTGCCGTCACTCGGATAAAAGATTTACCTAATATGAATATGTCGGTTGAAAGGGCATTAGGGAAAATAGGTATTCATAAAGCCGACGATTTACGTGAAATAGGCGCGAAAGCGTGTTTTTTGAAGTTAAAACAGCTTGGTCGTTTTTCCCCTAGTATCAAATTATTAATTGGGTTGGCTGGTGCAATCGAAGGTTATCACAGTGCTGTGCTGCCGACACAAATTAAACAAGAGTTGATTAATTGGTACAACAGCGTTGGTTGAACCGTATTAGGCTAAAGGTCGCACAAGCGGGTGTAACAATTAATGCTGTATTTTGACACCCGCTCATCAGTTTGATTTATCCGCTATATGGCTGAATGATGGCCATTTGCAAGAGGCGAAGTAACGGGAATATTAATTTGCTTGATCATGGATTTTATTTCAGGGATCAGTTCAAGCAGCAGCCTTGTTTGTTCCATAATAAGGACCGTCTTTTCATCATCGCTGGTCGATATGCTATCTATGCGATGAGTGATGCTCTCTCGTAGACGTTCTGATTTCTCATCCATTAAGGTATCTAGGCTCATGACTTGTAATGATGTTTCTACATAACAGATAGCATCACTCAAAATAATCAGGTTTTCCTCATTTTGCATTTGCTCTCGGTGCGCACCCAATGCTGAAATATAACTCAGTAAGGTGTGGTTGAGGCAGAGGAGCCTAAAGGCTTGCTCTTGAGTGACTTTATACGATTTAGGATCGGATGCCATATTGGAAACGATAGAAGCAAACTCAGCATCATTATTGTGGGCATCGCGGCGTGCAACACGGTATTCCAGACTGTTATCTTTACCTTGGTAATATTGCTGTAAAATCGCATCTAAATAGCGGCAGTTACTGTTCATGGTTTTTTGCACAACCTGCGGTAATTGGCGGAATTTCCAATCAGGCCATATAAAGCTAACAGCAAGGAAGGCTATAAAACAACCAACTAGCGTATCAATGACCCGAGGGAGAGCAACTTCAAATCCTTCCCCTAGCAGGTTGAAACAAAATAGAACGAGCAGAGTAATAAATAGTGTCGCTTGCGCATATTGGCTACTGCGGAAAACAAAAAACAGTAACCCAGAGATAACAATTAAGGTGAGCTGCCCTTCCATAGAAGGAACAAATTTTAATAGCGGCAAGCCAACGAGGATCCCAATCAGTGTGCCAATAATACGGAGTGCGAGCCGCCGTTTTGTTGCGCTATAGTTAGGCTGACAAACGAACAAGCTAGTCAATAAAATCCAATATCCTCTTTCTAAATCAAATAATTGGATGATGAGATAGCCTGTACATAATAAGAGAGACATCCTAACTGCATGGCGGAACAGGGCGGATTGCGGCGTTAAATGGTGCTTGAAGCGTGCGATGATATCACTGATGCCTGAAGGTGACTCATCTGAGAGTTGTTCAAATTGTTTATTATTCTGTTGGCGTGAACCTTGTTCGAGGCCAAGCCCTCTCAGTTGGACATCAATCCCTTTTAGATTTTTGAGTAGATTATACAGCGCCTTAATTTCATGAATTGCAGGTGACTGTTGTTTTAGCAGTTGCAGTGAGTTTTCAAGGTAAGCAAAAGTACCTTCAAAGCGCGGGTTATGTTGGTACTGCTTACGCCACAAAACAGATTGTGCTACCTGTTGGCAAGCCCGCGCTTGCATGCTAAGTAGTCGTTGGAAACGAAAGAGAATATCGCTATGGCGTAGCGTACGACTCAGTTGCTGATATTGTATGTGTGATGAGCTCGCCCGTTCATGGATATCTTGCGCAACGAAATAATATTGTAGGGTATTACGTGTTCCTTTCTGGCCTCTATCGCCTTTGAGCCGACTGAGCAGCGCAATTTTAGCCTGATTCATCGTACTGACTAATGTGCTATTGACTAAGGCTAAATCATAGACTGACTGTTGGTAGTCATCTTCAAGATCAGGGTCGAATAAGTTGGCCTTTGCATCGAGGTAGGCGGCTAGCTGTTGATAACATTGAGTGATCGCATCTTGTAAAGGCCGAACAGGGAAAAGAATGTGGCCGATCAACGTAAGAAGGTTATACCAAATAGCCCCAATAAGTAATAGGGCGGGTTGTTGGTACCAAGTATCAAATATTGGCACCCCAAGCATGGTATAGATGGCTATCAATAACGCACCAAATGCAATAGTGGCGTAGCGTTGACCTAGCGCCCCTAAGAGAATAAACCCACAGGTCGAGAGTGCCAACCCAAAAAAGAACAGAACGGGATGCGGGAACAGTAACTCAATCGAAACTGAGGCAATAAAAAAACAAAGTAGGGTGATAGCTAGGTTTTTTAATCGGCCAGTCAACCTATCATCTAGGTCGGTCAAGGCGGCCGCTACCATACCTAATGTCAGAGGGATTGTGACTTTAGGCTCTTGCCCCAATAACCAAGGGATCAGTGTCGTCCCTGTCAGGGCGATTAAGATTCGGATATAATATAGAGCATGACTGTTATATAAAACACGACGATAACTGGTAAGCAGCGTTAACACAAAGTACCTCAGAGGCGAACATTTCGTAGTCTATACTCGTTATATTTTAAGTTGCCTAGCTGTTACGTGTTGAAGTGCTCAAGGTTTATAGGCTCCTTGGGCGTCTTTTCGACGAATAAACAAGCAGTTTAACCTGCCGCCTAGATACAACTCGAATATTTAGAGTCTATATAGGATAGCGTGTTTGTAAGTAATAAAAAACTGTCTGGAATCAAGCAGCCGTTATTTTCATGATTGAACTACTCAGGTGCAGGATGTATGGAACTGAAATCAACACAGATTGGGCAGCGCCTGGCTCAGCATCCCTATAATCGGGTTCGCTTATTAAATGCTGGCATTGAGGTGAGTGGTGAAAAACATCAATATCTTATCCCTTTTAACCAATTAATTGATATTCATTGCAAAAGGGGAATTGTTTGGGGGGAGTTAGAGTTTGAACTAGCTGATGAGCAAGTTGTTCGTTTGCATGGAACCGAATGGAAGCAAACGCAACGCTTTTATCACTATTTAAATGATAAATGGCAACAATGGAGCATTGAAATGAGTGAGGTCAGTGCTCAAGTGCTTGTCGCCCTCGCAAAAGGAATACAGCAGCAAACTCAGCAGGATAATTGGTTTAGCTTGCGTGAATTAAACACCTTTCGTAAAAAGATCAGCGAGCAATTTTCTTCCCTTCCTCTGCCGTTAGCGCGAGTCAGTCAATTTGAAAACTGTGCTGCCCCTTATCACTACTGTTTGCAATGGCTCAATGATGGAGAACGTTGTCGGCAACAGGTTAACCAACAATGGAGTGAATCAATTCTGTCACGCTATAGTGATTTTTTCCAACATGTTGAAACCTCCCCGTTAAACTCAAGCCAAGCACTCTCCGTCATTAATGGAGAAGATAACGTTTTAGTACTTGCTGGGGCGGGGAGTGGGAAAACGTCAGTATTAGTCGCGAGAGCCGGCTGGCTTCTTTTAAGAAAGCTCGCTAAGGCTGAGCAAATCTTATTATTAGCGTTTGGTCGTAAAGCGGCGCAAGAAATGAATGAACGTATCCAAGAGCGTTTGCAGCAGGAGGATATTGAAGCCAAAACATTTCATGCGCTAGCGCTCTATATCATTCGTGAAGGAAGCAATAAATCACCTGCTATCAGTGAATTCGAAACTGACTCTCAAAAACGCGGTGAATTGTTATTGAATGAATGGCGTACACAGTGCAGTACGAAAAAAGCGCAAGCGAAAGGCTGGCGGGAGTGGCTAACTGAGGAGCTACAGTGGGATGTGCCGGAAGGTGAATTCTGGAAAGATGAAAAAATCAGTAAAAAGATAGTAAGTCGCTTAGAGCGCTGGTTAAGTTTAATGCGTATGCATGGCGGTAGCCAGAAAGAGATGATCGAATCTGCCGACGAACAGTTTAGAGATCTGTTTCAAAAACGCCTTCGTCTCATGTCACCTTTATTAAAGGCTTGGAAAAGTGCTCTAAAAGATGAAGGGGCTATCGATTTCTCTGGGTTGATCCATCAAGCTGTTAATTTATTAGAGAAAGGGCGTTTTATTAGCCCTTGGAAACACATATTGGTCGATGAATTTCAAGATATTTCGCCGTTAAGAGCAAAACTGCTACAGGCATTGCGTCAACAGAATAAACAAACGTCACTTTTTGCTGTTGGTGATGATTGGCAGGCTATATATCGTTTTAGCGGGGCAGAGCTTGATCTGACAACCTCTTTTGAACACAATTTTGGCGAAGGAGCGCTGTGCGCATTAGACACCACTTATCGGTTTAATCAGCGCATTGGTGAAATTGCGAATCGCTTTATATTGCAAAATCCGACGCAGCTCGATAAACCACTTAATAGCCTCGTTAAAGGCAATAAAAAGTCAGTCGTTTTGCTTTATGAAAATGCACTGGAGCGTTTATTCGATAAGATGAGTGGTTATGTCACGGAAAATGAAACTATTTTATGTTTAGCACGTTATCACTATCTGCGACCAGAAATCTTAAGTAAAGCGCAAACACGCTGGCCAAAGCTTAAGATTGAGTTTATGACCATTCATGCCTCTAAAGGGAAGCAAGCCGATCATGTCATTATTTGTGGGCTGAACAGTGGGAAGGATGGATTCCCAGCGGCGGCACGCGAATCTATTATGGAACAAGTGTTACTCCCTAAACATGAGGAGTTTGAGCACGCAGAAGAGAGGCGGCTGTTATATGTGGCAATGACGCGTGCAAAACAGCAAGTATGGCTACTGTATAACCCCGATGAACCATCAGAGTTCGTTAGTGAATTAAAACAGTTAGGTGTGCCTAGACAGAAAAAACCTTAAATAGCAAAGAGCCGGATAAACTATCCGGCTCTTTAAGGCTTATTTTGTGCGTTCTTGTAAGTACTGCTGGTAATCAGGGATCACTATATCAATTGCACCATTAAAATAGGGTGACGTAATAATAAAGTCTGCTGTTGCTGGATTAGTGGCTACAGGGATATTCCAAACAGCCGCTAAACGTAATAAGGCTTTCACGTCTGGATCATGAGGAACGGCATTCAGAGGGTCCCAGAAAAAGATCAAAACATCGATTTTTTGTTCGGAGATCATCGCTCCTATTTGTTGGTCACCGCCCATAGGGCCGCTAAGCATACCAGTAACATGAAGCCCTGTATGGTGACTAATCAGTTTCGCTGTGGTACCCGTTCCAAACAGTTGGTGGGATTTAAGTTGTTCGCTATTCTTTGTTGCCCAAGCTAATAATGAAGATTTACAGTGGTCATGGGCAACGAGTGCTATATTTTTAGTGTTTTTTATTGTACGAGTAGTTGATTCCATGATGTTCCCTTAAAGGTGGCGTGGTATCACGCTAAGCATATTAATAATGACGTGTTTGTCGCGATCTGCTGGTTTTTATCGCAATAATGAGAGAAAGACTATCTCATAACTTTCTGGGGTAATTGAAAACATAATCCATGTTTTCTCTCATCTTGCCAGCAACATCAACGTGGTACTCATAGTAGAAAAATTGAGTTAGCACACACTACAACATATATCATATTGTAGATTAATAGTTTACTGATTTAGGGAGTTATTTTGATGACTAACCAAGAAATTGCTGAAATATTACGTAGTGTCAATACGATCGCCTTAGTTGGCGCAAGTGATAAAAAAGATCGTCCAAGTTATGAAGTGATGGAGTACTTATTAGAGCAAGGATATACCATAATCCCTGTCAGCCCTAAATTAGCAGGGCAAATGCTATTAGGGCAAAAAGTCTACGCAAAATTAGCGGATATTCCTCAACCAATAGATATGGTGGATGTATTTCGTAATGCTGAAGCCGCGGTGGGGATCGCACAGGAAGCCGTTGCGATTAAAGCCAAAGTACTGTGGCTACAAAAGGGGGTTATTAGTGAAGATGCGAAAAACATCGCACTTGCTGCGGGCATGAAATTTGTTATGGATAGATGCCCAAAACAAGAAATCCCTTTATTAGGTTTAGAAAAGTAAGCATGACAATACAGTAAAGCAGCGTTGGGCTGCTTTACTGTTGGATACAAGTTAATAATTTTATAAACAACTAGTTACGTAGGCGCGGTGCCTGTAATTGTGAGCGAATAGACTCTGCCAATTCGTCCATGGAAGGTTGCTCTGGATGGTCATCAGCGGTTTCATAAGTAATTTGCGCTTCAGCCAAATAAGTATGAATAGCTTCGCCGTTGTCATCTTCCATAACAACATGGTACCAAGGCAGATCACGTAATGTGCTGTTTGAAGCAATATCATCATCGTGTGGTTGTTCGAGCGAATATTCGGCATCGACGTCGACCACAACGCCTAGGTAGCCGAGTAGTTTATGTCTAACTTGTTGCCCGATCCCATATTTACTGGTGATCATCATAGCCACCTCCTAAAAGCCTTGCTTATGCTATAACTTTATATTGGGGCAGTGTTCCGCGTTTTCAAGCCAATGTATGGACAATTACTCATAACGCAATACACTGTCTTATATGCAACATTGAAAAGCAGTGCCTCAATTCCAGATTATATGTTCGATGAATAAAAGACAACTGTAATAAATCGTATTTTAGTAAATAATGCACTGATAATGGGGGCCAAAATGACAACATCAACCGGACGTTTGTTTTATATCTATGGTCGCGTACAAGGAGTTGGTTTTCGTTACCAAACGTATCATTGGGCGAATCAAAATGGCATAAAAGGGTATGTCTATAATCGCGAAGATGGCAGTGTCGCACTGGGTATCTATGGTTCAGACCAAGATATCCGTTTTGTCGAAGAATGGCTCAATGCAGGTGGCCCTCCAGGAGCAAAGATTGATCACTATTTTAGTGAAAATTGGCACACTGAAAAAATAGCGGATTTTTCGGTCCGCTATTAATTGGCTAGCCATTTAAATACATTTCACGGGCTTTGGCAGGCCGGCAAGTTTTGTTGCTTGCTTTGCTGGGCCTTTAGGGAATAGTCGATATAAGTAGCGGCTATTTCCTTTATCTTCCCCAAATTGCTGTGAAACGGCTTTCACGAGCATACGGATGGCAGGAGATGTATTAAATTCCAAGTAGAATGCGCGAACAAAGCGAATGATTTCAAGGTGCTCTTCTGTCAAAGTGATATTTTCTTGCTCTGCGAGAAGAGGAATAAGATCTTCGCTCCATTGTTGGCTATCGATAAGGTAGCCCTGAGGGTCAGTCTCAATTTCTTGGCCGTTAAAAAGCAACATACAGATTTCAACCTAAACAAAAATAGAGTGCAAATTTAGCAAAAAATAGGCGATAACCCAAGCGACCTGTTGGAAATGTTGATAATTTAGCCCATTAACACATTAAGTGCCTATTTTTATAGCAATTGATAAAATAGGGGGTTTACATCGAAAGCGCAGATGTTTATAGTGCACGTCATTGCGGAGGGGTGGCCGAGCGGCTGAAGGCAGCGGTCTTGAAAACCGCCGATGGGAAACCATCCGAGAGTTCGAATCTCTCCTCCGCCATCTTGACTTCCAATCAGGTCTATTAAAGTCTCCTAACCTCAGTTAAATCAAGCGTTCCAGCGAAATCTCACTCTACCGAAGTCTACTAACGTCTTTCTAAATCTCTACAATAATTTGTTGCATAGTTTTTTATATAGAATTCCCTCTACAATATTAGTGATTTATGAAGCTAACAGATATGCTAATCAAGTGTGCTTACACGCCGACCTCATATTGTGCCGCTATCAGAGCAGGTGATTGATTTGCTGAAACAGACACATCCCATCAGTGGCAGTTATCAATATATATTCCCTAGTCGCACTGATTATAGAAAGCACATACCAGATATGGCACTGAATACGATGATTAGGCGCATGGGCTATAGTGGGCGAGCCACAGGCCACGGCTTCAGGCACACAATGAGCACCATCCTACATGAACAAGGTTATAACACTGCATGGATTGAGACACAGCTAGCACACGTTAATAAACTCTATTCGTGGAACGTATAATCATGCTCAATACATTGATGGGCGCAGAGTGCTAGGGCTACTTTGCCAACATCGCCTTCATCCAAGAGTCAATCTGAGATGGCGGTATATGAATACCTGCTTGGGGATCTGACAGGACTCCATCAGTTAGCTTTACAAGGCAGTATGCGGATATTACAGCTGCTATCAATTCAAGCGGTCGGCTACCAACTGAGAATAAAATACAGAAATCAGCTGTAGGTATATTAATTTCTTTTTTATGATCATCATCCATAAACCATGAGCCGTATTCAAAGCCGGTAATCTCGTTATCTAATTGATAAGGAAGAAAACCAGAAAAGGTGAGTAAGTCAAAATCAGTATCCATAATCAGTGATTTATTAACCTTGGCTATTTCCGCCTGCCACTCGAAAGGTGATGGGAGTGATTTAGAAGAGAGGTAAACGTTAAAATCTTGAGACATAGATATTACCCTAGCTAGCATGTTTTTCATTTTAGCCTACTAAATACTATTAATTGAGAAAAGGCTTTTAATAGGAAAATAATTTCTAATAACCATAAGCAAACACGGTGTGGTTATTTTGATATCAAAAAGACTCATAGTAATAACGTACCAAAATGGTACTGTGATAAACCACGGTAGTACTATTGATTGGGCTATATAAAACCTAATGCTTGCCATTGACCAAAATTAGATTGGATTGATTAATATCTTTGTTATCACTAGTGTTTTATGAGTATGCAGTAGGTACATCTTCGGTTTCAAATTAAAGCAAGTTATACAGCATTTACTATGATGGTATGAAGGTGAGTAAATCAAAAATGAGAAAAGCGAAATCAACCAGAATCACCACATCAGGAACGGTAATAAAATCCCCTGAGAGAGTTAAAACAGCTACAGGTAAAGTTATGGCCACAATGACTATTCAGGCTGAGAGTGACAAGCGTAGTCCGTACTTTCATAACCATGTTGGTTGGCTTTAATAAAGGCATATTTAAGTCGGATTGACTTGCAAAGTACAACGCGGCTTTTTTAATGTATCCTGCTTTTTAGTGACTCTTTGTAACTCTTTTTTAAGTCGCAGAATGTCATCACTTTCAATAGATATAATTTGATATTGCGAAGAGTCTGGCTATATTTTTTAATCCATGCGTAAAGACTATGCGTTGTTGTGCTCAGTCGGTTAGCCGCGCGGGCTACACTATGTCCTTTTTTCGTGATTTGCTTCAATTTTCAATTTTCAATTTTTCTGGATATTGTTTGCTGCTCATAAACACCTCTCTTTTCGCTATTTTGTCTAACTAAAAGGTGTCTATCAAGTCGGTGGCTATTCAAACAGAATGCGGTAAATAAGGTAGTTATATAGGCACTGTTGCAAAGTTTTACTGAGATTAATTTCTCTACTATAGATTGTCATTCAGATGATCAAAAATCCAATATATTGTGGCTATAACGATTCATTTTTTATAAAAATCAAACTTTGCAATAGTGCCAAAATAATTAACTAAATATAAAATTTAGTTAATCTCTCCTTTATTACCCTAATATATGGGTTTTAAGTTGTTTTTTATTTTTGTATATGGGCTGAAAAAAATTATATTTATCTAAAAAAATTAATATGTCAGGTCGATTGATTTAGATATAATTGCCCATTTTTTGACTAAATGGGGAAACGTTCATGTCCACTCGTAAGTATTTAACCCAACAGGAAATATCTCGACTTTTAGCTGCTTGTCATTTGTCGCGACATCCCGAACGTAATTCTTGCTTAATTTATATGTGCTTTATACATGGTCTAAGGGCAAGCGAAGCCCTATCGCTAAAATTATCTGATCTTAACTTAGAAAGTAATGAGCTTTATGTACATCGTTTAAAGAATGGTTTTTCAGTTAATCACCCACTGATTGATGAAGAGATCCCTCTCATTAAAGCTTGGCTAAAAATTAGAAATACATGGAAAGGGAAAGAAAGTCAGTGGTTATTTTTATCTGAAAGAGGGACTGCCATGACTCGTCAGCGCTTTTATCAACTTTTTTCACGACTTGGTGAGCTAGCTGAACTAACTCTAGGTATTCATCCCCACATGTTACGACATGCATGTGGTTATGCATTAGCGGATAGAGGCGCCGATACGCGTTTAATTCAGGATTATTTGGGGCACACGAATATACAACATACCGTAAGATACACAGCAAGTAACCCAGCAAGATTTCGGGGAGTATGGTGAGATAAAGGCGTTAAAAGGG